>JAUNND010000002.1 GCA_030531595.1 Eubacteriales bacterium
TGCAGAAACTCTGATTTTTCGGCGGGAGCAAGCCCCCGCCCTACAGTTGAGTCAGTTGTAAGCTTTATTCGTATTAATCATTCGACGGTTCATGAATATCATTGACTTTCACAATAGAGAATGATAAAATATAAACAAGCGAAAACGCTAATTATGTATTAAGGAAGTGTTATTTTGAAGCTTACACCCGAACAGCAGGCGCTGCTTGACGGCTCCAAAGGCGAAGTAATGGCAAAAATCATGAAGACCCTCGTCATGTACGGCGAGACCTTCGATGCCGAACGCATGGTACCGGTCACCAGCAAATACGGTCATACCGTTATTTCCTACGGCCTGGCCGCGCTGAAACCCGTTCTCGACCTTTTTGACCAGCTTATTGACGCCGGTCTTACCGACGGTCAGAAGTTTACCGCCGACCCCAGACCTCTGGATAAGAATGTCCCCTCCACGCTGCTTGATGATATCGTTTTCAAGAAGATCATGTATACCCAGCAGGAGCGCTTTGAAAAGCAGCTTATCAAGATGGGCATTACGAGCGATGACGACTATTCCTGCACCTGCTATGTAGATCAGATGTGCAACAAGCCCAACAAGGGCGAGGTTTTGAGCTGGGCGGAGTCCTCCGCTGTCGTTTACGCAAACTCCGTCTTAGGCGCAAAGTGCAACCGCAACTCCGGTATTCTGGAGCTCTTCGGCTCTATCGCCGGCTTCGTTCCCGAGTTCGGTCTGCTGACCGATGAGGGACGCAAGGCCACATGGATCGTTGAAATCAAGACCTCCAAAAAGCCCGAGGCTCAGCTTTTAGGCTCCGCCATCGGTATGAAGGTCATGGAAGAAGTACCCTATGTCAAGGGGCTTGACAAGTGGATCGGAACTGAGCTGAACGACGACGCCTGTTCCTATCTGAAGGACTTCGGCGCGGCGACCGCCTCCAACGGTGCGGTCGGTCTGTATCATATTGAAAATCTGACTCCCGAGGCTGTCGAGCAGGGCGAGGCGCTTATCAAGGAAGGCGCACAGGTCTATGTGATCGACGATGCAGAGCTTGAGCGCGTACAGGCAAACTACCCCGTTATCTGGAAGGACGTAAACGCAAAGCCCGAGCTGTGCTTTGTCGGCTGCCCGCATCTGACACTGAAGCAGCTTGAGGACTGGGCTGTAAAGCTCCATGAAAAGCTTGCCGAAAACGGTCTTGACAAGGTCACGGTTCCCACCGTGTTTACCGCCTCTCCCGCCGTCATCAAGGAGCTGAACAAGGGCAAATACGCCTATATGCTCAAGAGCTGCGGCGTGATCATCAGCTATATCTGCCCGCTCATGTACATGAACAACCCCCTGTGCAAGAAAAAGGCTGTAATTACCTGCTCTAACAAGCTGCGCACCTACACCAGCGCGAGATTTTACAGAGAAGACGAAATTCTTGACATCATCACAAGCAAGGAGGGCAAATAAATGAAGGAGTTTAAGGGACGCGTTATAGTTCCCGGCACCTGCACGGCCGAGGCGCTTGTAAGCCACAACGGCTTCAACACTCTCGCAAGCTTTCAGATGGCTCTGATGTTCGGTGACAAGAAGGTCAAATGCGGAGATCAGAACAATTCTGAAATCTATAAAATGCCCATGAAGGACAAGGCTCTCTGCCTTCCCCAGACCATCGGCTCCACCACCGGCGGCATGATCCTCTATACTGTATGCTCTGTCGGTCAGGCTCCCGCCTGTATGCTCTTCTCTATGCCGATCGACTCTCTGGCCGCCTCCGGCGCTATCCTGGGCGACGTCTGGACAGATACCAAAATGCCCGTTATCGACAAGCTCGGCGATGAATTCCTTGAGTATGTCAAGACCGGCATGACCGTCACGATCAAGGATGACGGCGTTGTCGTTGTAGAGTAAGCAAATAATATGAAATGAGTGTCGCTTTTTTGCGGCACTCATTTTTTTGTATTACGGAAGTTTCTTTCATAAAATATCCCGTCGGAACAGCCCTGAATGGATTTATCCTTTTCTGCCAGTTCAAGTCTCTCCTGCGCCCAGACACAGTACTGTGGATCGATCTCAATTCCGAGAAAATGTCTTCCGAGCTTCTTTGCTGTCACACAGGTGCTGCCGCTGCCGGAAAATGGGTCAAATACCGTATCACCGACATTGGAGCTTGCCAGAATGAGCTTTGCAAGGAGCTTTTCCGGCTTTTGAGTTGGGTGAGCCGTGTTTTCGGGCATCGACCAGAAGGGGACTGTTATGTCGTCCCAGAAATTGGAGGGACAGGTCAGACGGTAACTGCCGTTTTTATCCTCGATCCAATCTTTCGGCTGACCGTTTATGCGGTAAGGAGCGATAACTTTACGGCGCTGCTTTACCGCTTCGAGGTTAAAGGTGTAGTTCTCGCTTTTGGTTGCAAACCAGATGTCCTCCATCGAGTTTTTCCAGTTTGCGCTCGCGCCGCGCCCCTTTTCTCTCTGCCACGTGATGCGGTTTCGGACAACGGCAAGCTCCGACAGTAAGTTTCCTATGACCAGACTGCTCTCCCAGTCACAGCAGACATAGATCGTACCCTCCGGTTTAAGAAGGCGTAATGCTTCAACGAGCCAGCGCCCGGTATATTCCTCATATTCCCGCATTGACTTTTTTGAAAAGACTCTGCCGTTGAAGGCTTTTGTGAGATTATATGGCGGATCGGCTATGATGAGGTCGGCAAATCCTTCCGGTAAAAGCGGCATTACCTCAAATGTATCTCCGAGGACGATCATATCCGTTATTTTTGCCGTGTCGGCTACGGCTTCGGTAATACCTATACACTCGGAGAGATATTGTTTACCGTCTTCAATGGAGGTATCTATTGTTTTGTTGCGGTCTGATATGGCAATAGCGCATCACCTCTGATGAAAGTATAGCAAAACATTAATTTTATTACAAGTCAAAAAATATCCCCCGTAGGGGCTTCCGTCCGCGGGAAAGGAATGCTATAATACTGTCCGGGAGGTGGGACAATGAAAAAAATGTTTTCACTATTTTTGTGTGTTGTGATCCTTTCGGGCTGCTTTGCCTACGCTGAGAGTGCGGAAAGTCTTATTATAACAGATATGATCGGCAGAGAGGTCGAAATCTTTCCCGGGAAATATGAGAGAGTCGTGTGCATCGGTGCGGGCGCACTGCGGATGTACAGCTATGTCGGGGACATTTCTCTGCTGTGCGGCGTAGAGGACATTGACAACGAAACGCTTGAGGCGAGACCGAAAATGTTTGATGCGGTAGCCAGACCCTATGTGCTAGCTTACGGCGATGTGTTTTCATCCCTCCCGTCCTGCGGCGTCGGCGGTCCCAACGCGCAGACTGCCGAGGCGGAAAAAATCCTCTCCTGCGCCCCCGACATCATCATTTCCGAGTATGAGGATGCGGAGAAGGCAAACGCTCTGCAGGAGCAGACGGGTGTGCCGGTGATCACGCTCAAAACAGGACCGGACGGCGTATTTTCCGAAGCCTTTGTTCAGTCAATGCGACTTTTGGGCAAAGTTTTCGACCGCAGCGACAGGGCAGAGAAGCTTATTTACTTTGTTGACGGTGAAAGAGCCGAAATAAGTTCAAGGACGGCAGGTGTTTCGGAAACCGACAGACCTCTTGTTTATATCTGCGGTCTGGGGAACTGGGGCACAACGGATCATCTGACGACCGCGCCGAATTATATCTCCTTTGATATCGCCAATGTTCAGAACGTCTGCGCAGGTATCACGGGGAAGGGCGTTGTACCGATCGAGGAAGAAAAGTTTATCGAGCTGGGCGAGAGCATGGATATCATGATCATTGACGCTGCGGCTGTCAAAAATATCCGACCGATGTATGCAGAGGATAAAACGATCTTTGACACCTGTAAGGCCTATCAGAACGGTGAGGTCTATCTACAGCTTGCCTACAACGCATATTATACAAATTTTGAGATCGCTCTTATCAATACGTGGTTTACGGCAAAGACCGTGTATCCCGAACTTTTTGCCGACATTGATATGACCGAAAAAACTGACGAGGTCACAGAAATGTTTCTCGGAAAGCCCCTTGCGGACAGGATATTTGCCTGTCAGGCAAGCTTTGGCGGATTTCAGAAAATCAATACCGACACATTTTTTGAACAGTGAAAGGGAAAGAATGTGACACAGCTGAAGGAAAAGCTTTTTGCGCTTTCGGATAAAGAATACGCCGCATTTCAGTCAAAGCTCACACCGACAGTCGACGCCGAAAAATTTATTGGCGTCAGAGTGCCCGTACTGAGGGAATTTGCAAAGGAGTTTTCAAAACAGGCTGAATGTGCCGAATTTCTTGACACATTGCCGCATGAATACTATGACGAAAATCTGCTCCACTCGGTAATTCTCGAAAAGGTAAAGAGATATGATGAGTGTCTTGCGCTTGTTGAAGCATTTCTGCCTTATGTTGATAACTGGGCGGTGTGCGATACGCTCCGACCGAAGGATTTTGCAAAGCATAAGGAGGAGCTTCTTCCTAAAATCAAGGAATGGATAGCCTCGGATAAAACATACACCTGTCGCTTCGGGATCGATATGCTGATGACGCACTATCTTGATGCGGCTTTCAGACCGGAATACCCCGCGCTCGTCACGGCGGTGCACAGTGAGGAATACTACGTGCGTATGATGGCGGCGTGGTACTTTGCAACGGCACTTGCCAAGCAGTGGGACACGGTGATTCCTTATATCGAAAACAGGCAGCTCGACAGATGGACGCATAACAAGGCCATTCAGAAGGCGATCGAGAGCTACCGCATCACGCCGGAACGCAAAGACTATCTGAGAACATTAAAAGAATAGATCATGCACGGAGGCAGGATTTTCCCGCCTCCGTTTAAAACACTTGACAAGTGACCAAATGGTCACTATAATATAAGGTGTCCAAACGGTCACTTTGGCGATACGGAGGTTGCAATGGAAAACACGACAAAAGAAAAAATACTGGACGCGGCGCTTGAAAGCTTTGCCGAAAACGGCTATAAGGGGACAAATCTGCGTGATCTTGCCGCTATGCTGGGGCTGAGCAAATCCGCTCTTTATAAGCATTACGAAAGCAAGGAAGAGATATGGAATGCGCTTATAGACAAAATGGAGGCCTATTACACCGCCCGCTTCGGCTCAAGTGAGAATATGCCGCCGATACCGGCTTCCGGCGATGAGCTGTTAGAAGTGACCATGCGTATGCTGGACTTTACGCTGCACGACCGGAAAGTTATCCTCACAAGGAGGCTGCTGCTTACGGAGCAGTTTCGTGATGATAGAGCCAGAAAATTTGCAACGCTGCATTTTTTGACCGGCACAAAGGACATCTACACAAAAATCTTTTCGGAAATGATGAAGAATAATCTTCTGAAAAAGGACGATCCCGAAATGCTTGCATTCGGCTATACCGCACCGATCACGGCGCTGGTACACCTGTGCGACCGTGAGCCGGAAAGGGAAGCGGAGATCGTGCGGGAGATCGAGGCCTTTGTACGCCATTATATCAAAGAACATGAAAACGTATAAGAAGGAATGAAGGAAGCTATGAACAAAGCGGTGATCTATATACACGGCAAGGGCGGAAACGCCGCTGAAGCCGATCATTACAAGCCTCTTTTCAATGATCGCGATGTACTTGGCTTTAACTACCGAGCCGAAACACCGTGGGAAGCAAAAGAAGAATTCAGCGGGTATTTTGAAAAGGCAGAAAAGGAATATGACTCTGTTATTCTGATCGCCAACAGCATCGGCGCGTTTTTTGCGATGACCGCCATGCAAAACAGTAAAATTGAAAAGGCGTATTTCATTTCACCTGTCGTCGATATGGAAAAGCTTATCAAGGATATGATGACATGGGTGAATATTACCGAGGAGGAGCTTTCCGAGAAAAAGCTTGTCGAAACGCCGTTCGGAGAAACGCTTTCGTGGGAATACCTCTGTTATGTGCGGGAAAACCCCGTAGAATGGGATGTTCCGACACATATTCTGTACGGTGAAAAAGACACGCTGACCTCGTTTGAAACGGTGTCCTCCTTTGCCGAAAAAGTCGGCGCCTCACTCGAGGTTATGGCAAACGGCGAACACTGGTTTCACACGGATGAACAGATGGCGTATCTCGACCTATGGATAAAAGAAAGGGAGCATAATGGATAATTTTTTTGATTTTATGTCGGCGGCTCTGCCGTGGCTGTGCATGGGGCTGCTGCTGGCGGTATTCTTTGCAAAACAGACGCAGAGGAATAAAAAAGGAGATAAAGAAAATGATCCGGAAAAAAAGAAAGAAGATTACGGTATGGAGGGGATGTGCTTCGGAATGTGTTTCGGCACTGCACTCGGCGCATCCCTCGGAAACAATACAGGTATCGGCATGTCGCTTGGGATGCTGTTGGGGCTTGTGATCGGGTCGTGCATTGAGAAAAAGGAGAAAAACGGATAATAAAAAATTATATCGCATCATGCTCGTTATAAGGAAGAACAGGAAAAGGAGTGTGGAATAATGGAATACGGCGTAAGCATAGCAGTGCTTTTTATGATAGCCGTCGGTGTTTATGCGGGTAAAAAGAAGAAAGATAATAAGTCGGAGAAGGAGAAATGATGATAGAAACAAAAAGGCTGCTCCTCCGACCGTGGGAGGAAACGGATGCGGAGAGCTTATTTGAATATGCAAAGGACGAGCGGGTAGGGCCGATCGCCGGATGGCCGGTACATACAAGCGTTGAAAACAGCCGTGAGATCATAAAAACTGTGCTGTCCGTACCGGAAAACTACGCGGTCTGCTTAAAAGAGGATAACAGGGCTATTGGCTGTGTCGGCTTGCGCCTCGGCCAAAGCAGCAATCTTGCCATTCCCGAAAACGAGGGTGAGATCGGCTACTGGATCGGCGTTCCGTTCTGGGGACAGGGTTTGATCCCCGAAGCGGTAAGGGCGCTTATCCGTCACGCTTTCGACGAATTGCACCTTGCAAGACTTTGGTGCGGGTATTTCGACGGCAACGAAAAATCAAAACGGGCACAGGAAAAGTGCGGCTTTATCTACCATCACACGAACAGAGATATATACTGGGAGGCGATGAACGATATCCGCACCGAGCATATCACCTGCCTTGAAAACAGTATCTCTGACCGCTGAAATCCGACTTTTAAGGAGAAAAATGCTATGATATTTACAGAATATAAGGAACTGCTGCCGCAGGAAATTCAGGAAAAGATATTGAAAAAGCAAAGAAATATTATCACGATCTGTTCGGTCTTGAAATGCTTGCAGACAATGGCGGAAATCTGACCGAGGTCGGAACACCGATGTGAGTGTCAAATAAGAATTTTCAGGAACATATACAGAGGTTTTTAATGAATTTATTAGAAGTACAATCCCTTTCCAAAACCTACGGAAGCGGAAATACGGCCGTTCATGCTCTGAAAAACGTGAGCTTTTCGGTGCCTAAAGGCGAATTTGTCGCGATTGTCGGAGAATCCGGCTCGGGAAAAAGCACGCTGCTGAATATGATCGGCGCGCTGGATGCACCGACAGATGGTAAAATATATATCGACGGAAAGGATATTCTTTCCATGGACGATAACGCCATGACGGTTTTCCGCCGCCGGAATATCGGCTTTATTTTTCAGGCGTTTAACCTGATACCGGAGCTTAATGTGGAGCAGAATATCATCTTCCCCGTTCTGCTTGATTACCGGAAGCCCGACATGGCATATCTCAACGAGCTTTTGACCGTTCTGAATTTGCAGGAGCGCAGAAACCATTTGCCGTCGCAGCTCTCGGGCGGTCAGCAGCAGAGAGTGGCGATCGGCAGAGCACTGTTCACAAGACCTGATCTTATCCTCGCCGACGAGCCGACGGGAAATCTCGATTCTCAGAACACAAATGAGGTGATCGCGCTCTTAAAGGAAACATCGAAAAAATACGCTCAGACGATCGTTATGATCACGCACAGCCGCTCGGTTGCCGAGACAGCCGACCGTATTTTACAGGTTTCCGACGGTGTGCTGACGGAGCTCGGGAGGCAATAAACGTGAAAAGCTATCTTTCCATGATCCCTATCTCCGCCAAAGTGCATAAACGTCAAAACGCAATGACGATATGGTGCATCGTCATTGCCGTTTTTCTGGTGACGGCTGTTTTTTCCATGACGGAAATGGCTGTCCGGCAGGAAACGGCGAGACTTGTCGCCAAGCACGGTGCCGAAGAAGTCACATCCATTTTTACATCCGAAGCGTTCCGGTCATTGCTTCCGATTGCCGCCCTGCTTTTCCTGTTCGTCCTCTGCGCGGGCATTTTTATGATAGCGGGCAGTATGAACAGCAATGTGGCGCAGAGAACTCAGCTTTTCGGAATGCTGAGATGCATCGGAATGAGTAAAAAACAGGTCATCCGCTATGTAAGGCTTGAAGCACTGAACTGGTGCAAAAGCGCGATCCCGATAGGGCTTGCGTCAGGCACCGTTGCCACATGGGTTTTGTGTGCGGTTTTGAAATATGCTGTCGGCGGCGAGTGGGCGGATATGCCGCAGCTTAAAGTCAGCATCCTCGGAATCGTGAGCGGTGCCGCAGTCGGTATTCTCACTGTGCTGATCGCCGCCGGAAAACCTGCCAGAAGAGCCGCAAAGGTAACGCCGCTTTCCGCTCTTTCGGGTATTTCCGAGGAGAATAATTCCTGTGTCATAAAAACGGTAAAGAACATCAAAATTGAAAAGGTATTGGGAATCCGCCACGCCGTGCAATCAAAGAAAAACCTGTTTCTGATGATAGGTTCGTTCGCGCTCAGCATCATTCTTTTTCTGAGCTTTTCCGTGATCATCGATCTTGTGAACTGTATGATGCCGCAGTCTTCCGCCGCTGCCGATATTGAAATATACGCGGAGGATGGAGGCTGGATCGAAAACCGGCTTCTTGCGGAGACAGAGAACTCGGACAGTGTGGAACGTGCTTTCGGGCGGCGGGCAGTTTTTGATGTGGAGGCAGACTGCGACGCTGTTTCGTCTGTAAAGTGCGTAGATATAATCTCTCTGTGCGAGTTTGATCTTGAGGCACTCAAAAAAGACGGGCTTCTTGACAGAAACTGCGAGTTGGACAATGTCATAAGCGGTGACGCGGCGTTAGTTATTACGGATGAAGCAATTCAAAAGGGAAGTACGGTATCTGCTTTCGGAACGCAGCTCGCGATTGCCGAAAAGCTGAAATACGATCCGTTTACCTCCGACGGAGGTACGGAGGGCAGAACAACGCTGATTGTATCGGAGGAGGCGTTTCGGGATATGACCGGAATATCTGACTACACTATGCTGCTTGTCCGACTTTCCAATCTGGCAGAGGAGAAAGACGTTGAAGCATTGAAAACGCTGATCGGTGACAGGTACAAATGGGTCGATAATCGGGAATACGACACCCACGGAACGTATGTCGCATTTCTTGTATGTGTATACAGCTTCCTTGTCATTATTGCCCTTGTGACGGTTCTGAACATCGTGAACAGTATTTCCGTGAGCGTATCGGCAAAAATAAAACAGTATGGCATCATGCGTGCCGTCGGTATGTCAAAAAAGCAGCTCGGAAGTATGGTGAAAGCGGAAACGCTCACATACTCCTGTCTCGGCTGTGCGGTCGGACTTATCATAGGACTTTTATTCAGCAGGTGGCTGTACGGTTATCTGATCACGTCCCACTATGCCTACGCTCAATGGCACCTGCCGGCCGCAGAGCTGACCGTGATAGGAGCGTTCTTTGCTCTGTCTGTCGCTGCCGGTATAAGAGCACCTGTAAGGCGTCTGAATGAAATGTCAATAACGGAAACCATACGAATGCAATGGAGGGGCTGTACTAAGGGAAGATATTCTGTGCAGACTCAGGTTAAAATGAATGACAAAAAGACAGTGAAACGGTGCGGTGTTATTGCCGCCGTAATACTTGCGGTGCTGTTGCCGGTGATCGGAATACCTCTATGCACCTTGTCTTTTGATGAATCTGTCCCAATTGTCTCACCGGAAGATTTATACGAAGAGCCGAGAATTGATTTATCCGATACCGTCAGAAAAAATACGAAGGGTGAAAGCGTCTTTGCGATTTCTTTGGAAGACTTTATCGACCGGTATAACGCCGTATATCGGCAAAGGAACGGGAGCGATTATCTGAATTTGGAAAACTCCGATAACTGGTATCGTTATTCTGAGCTTTCTCCCTGTTTTGGATATGAGTCCGTTCGGAATCAGTTTACTGCGGACAAAACGGTCTGGCCAATGCCGACGATCTCTTTCTACACAGAAGATCAGAAGGAGATTTTTGAAATTCGTATGACCTTTGACGATCACGGCTATCAGGAGCGTTTTCATGAGCTTTTCAAGGAGCTGTGCATCTGTATGGAAAAAATGATGATCTCAGAGCTAATGGAGGAAGAAGCGGATGTAATGTTTGAAAAGCTCTATTCCGAAGCCTCTGCAAACTTTTTCGGCAATCATGCCGCTTACGGAGACCTTGAGCGTCCGCCGCTCACTGCGGTGACGGTCTGCGACAGGATCGGGATGTACTGCTTTTACGGCGCGGGAAACATTGAAATATGCTTTATCCCGTTGACGGAAAATGCAGTCAGCATTCTTAAAGCAGAAAATACAGCTTTTGATGATTTCGGGGAGATTGGGATAATTCAATAAAATGATAGCCGACATTATTACGATAAGCCGAATACTGTTTTCCGTGCTGCTGCTTTTCTTCCCGCCGTCTTCTTCCGCTTTTGCCCTGTGCTATCTTTTATGCGGCGCTACCGATGTGCTGGATGGGTTTGCCGCGAGAAAGCTCCAAACGGAAAGCGAAAAAGGTGCGATGCTCGACAGTGCGGCCGATCTGTTTTTTGCCGTCATCTATGCCGTTAGAATACTGCCGCTTCTGTCTGTCCCGTTATGGATATGGATCTGGACGGCAATAATCACAGTAATAAAAGTTATAGGTATTATGATCGTAAGCAAGAAAACACACGGATTATTGATCGAACATTCCTTCGGAAACAAGCTTACGGGGCTTTTGCTGTTTTTTCTGCCGTTGTCGACTTACTTGACAGATGTGAAATACGGAGCAATAATTGTATGCGTGATTGCGACGTTGACAGCGATCAAAGAAACAATCAATTATTGGGGAGAAAAAAATGCCGTTTGATTTTAAAAAAGAATACAAAGAGTTTTATATGCCGAAGAATAAGCCGGAGATCGTCAATGTACCGTCGGCAAATTATATTGCCGTGCGCGGAAATGGCGATCCCAACGAGGAGGACGGCGAATATAAAAAAGCCATCGCCGTTTTGTACGCTGTTGCCTATACGCTGAAAATGAGCTATAAGACTGATCACCATATCGAGGGCTTTTTCGATTATGTCGTACCGCCGCTGGAGGGCTTCTGGTGGCAGGAGGGTGTGGACGGCGTCGATTATTCTGATAAAAGCACATTTCGCTGGATAAGCGTTATCCGCCTTCCCGATTTTATCACAAAAGCGGATTTTGCCTGGGCGGTCGAGACTGCTGAAAAGAAGAAAAAGCTTGACTGCTCGAAAGCGGAGTTTATGACGATAGACGAGGGACTTTGCGTGCAGATGATGCACATAGGTGCGTTTGACAACGAACCGGTCAGCGTTGCGATAATGAATAAGTATCTGGAAGATAACGGCTATGCAAATGACTTTTCTGATATAAGACGCCACCATGAAATATATCTTTCCGATGCGAGAAAAATCGCGTCGGAGAAATGGAAAACCGTCATCCGCCATCCGATCAGAATAAGGTAAACGATGAAAAGCAGATACCGGAGCGATGATGCCGCTGCCGACCGGTGAAGCGCATTATAAAAATTTTTTAAAAAAGTATTTTCTTTTCCGACGTTTTGTGTTATGTTAACTATATGAATAATACGCTCAGACATGGCATAAGGATGAACAGAGGAATTATGAAAATGATGAAAAAAAGACTTTCCGTTTTTTTGTTAATACTGCTTCTCGTCGCATCCGGTACTTCGGCGTGGGGCGACAGCATACAGTGCCGTGCTGTGATTGCCTCCGACCTTACGCCGGAGCAGGTGACGCAGATGTATCAGACCTTCGGCGTTCAGCAGGGGAGCATACCCGAGCTTACTCTTACCAACGCCGAGGAGCGCGGCTATCTGGAGGGCTATGTGGCCTCATCCGTGATCGGTACAAAATCCATCTCCTGTGTGTATGTCCAGCTTATGCCCGAGGGGAGCGGGATGAATGTCACCACGAACAATATAACATGGTGCACATCCGAAATGTATACGGGTGCTCTGGCAACAGCAGGTATAACCGATGCCGTCATCAAGGTCGCCGCACCCTTCCCCGTGAGTGGCACGGCGGCATTAGCCGGCATTTACAAGGCCTACGAGGATATGGCAGGGGAGGAGCTGGACGCCATTGCCAAAGACGTCGGTACGCAGGAGCTGACGGTCACGGGTGAGCTTGCAGAGGAAATCGGCAGCACTGATTCCGCCTCAATTGTATCGGAGCTTAAATCAATGCTCAATGAGACCGCTCAGATGAGTGATGAACAGCTTCGCACGGAGATCACCTCTCTTGCACAGCGCTATAAGGTAAGGCTTACCGATACGCAGGTAAACCAGCTTATCAATCTCTGCCGTTCGCTTGAAAAACTCGATACAAACGGTCTGAAAACCCGCGTCGGGGATGTACAAAGCACTATCAGCAAGGTGGGTGAGGCCAAGGAAGAGGTCGAAGGCTTTATTTCAACGATAAAGGGTATTATTGAGTCACTGCAGGGGATCGTTGAAAGGCTTCAGTCTCTGCTTGACAGATTTTCGTAATTGCTTGACGGAAAATAAAACAGGATATATAATAGCCCTCGTTTAATGAAATCAACGAGGGCTTATCTATGACTTTGACAAAGCATACAAAGGCGATCCTTGCCGCTTTAGGCGTATATTTTATCTGGGGCTTTACTTTCCTTGCATCCTCTGTCGCCCAGCGCAGCGCTTCCCCTATGGTACTGCTGATGTACAGATTTGATATCGCCTCGATCCTTTTGCTACTGCCGGTTCTGGTCGGCAGAAAGTCGATCCGATTGAAAGGAAAAAAGCTTTTACCGCTGCTCATGATGGGCGTATGTGAACCGGTCATATATTTTATCGGTGAGCAGTACGGCATAAAATATACGAACTCCTCCTTTGCCGGAATATGCATTTCCGTTATTCCGCTTGTCACTATGTTTATGGCGGCCATTTTCCTTAAAGAAAAGCCGCAGCCGATCCAATGGCTTTTCAGCATCGTGAGTATAGGCGGAGTCATAGCAATAAGCATTTTTACCTCTGAGGCGGGAGGAAGCATTACGGCAAAGGGCGTATTATGGCTTGTTCTCGCAATTGTAACGGCTGCCGCTTATGTTATATTAAATCGCGTATCCTCTTCCGGCAGCTTCACGGTATTTGAGCGCACTGTAATTATTCAGATCGAAGGAGCCGTCTTTTTCACGGTATCGGCTCTTTTTGAAAATATAAACGATCTTCGCTCACTTATAGTGCCGTGTACTCAGCCGAGCTTTTTCGTGGCAGTTTTGTACCTTGCGCTTTTCGCATCAGTTATCGGATATACCCTGCAGAACTACGCCCTCGACAACGCGCCGGTCGCAAATATCACAACGCTTAATGCGCTTGTTACGGTCATTTCCGTTATCGCCGGTGTTGTCATACTCCATGAGCCATTTTCGATCAAGGCGGCTGTGGCAATGGTCGTTGTGCTCGCTGGTATATGGGGCGTGCAGAGATTTACACCTGAACAGCTGAAAAAGACCTGATCTTGGAGCGAATAAACTATGAAAAAGAAGATACTCCTTATATATACGGGCGGGACTATCGGTATGCTGAGTACCGGTCGGGGTTATGCCCCCTCAAAAGAGAGCTTTTATCGGCTCCTTGACAATATGCCTGAGCTCCACGCGGAAACAATGCCCGAATGGGACATCGTTGATATGGAGCCGCTTCTTGACTCGTCCAACATAACGGTCAACGAGTGGAACAAGATGGGGCGTATCATCCGTGATGCTTACGACCGATATGACGGCTTTGTCGTGCTCCACGGCACGGATACGATGGCGTATACCGCCTCGGCACTTTCCTTTATGCTTGAAAACTGTGCAAAGGCCGTCATCCTGACCGGCTCGCAGATACCTCTGTGCGAAGTTAGAAATGACGCCCGTGATAATCTGATCACCGCAATGATGATCGCCGCCGAGGGGATCGTGCGGGAGGTCTGCCTTTATTTCGGAGGAAAGCTTCTGCGTGGAAACAGAGCGGTCAAGTATTCGGCCGATGAAATGATCGCCTTTGTCTCACCGAATTTTCCGAGTCTTGCGGACGCCGGCATAAGCATAAAATACCGCCCCAATATGCTCAGATCACCTGACGACGGGAAATTCAGCCTTCGTGAGCTTGTCAATACTCCCATCGGTGTTATCAAGGTCTTTCCGGGAATACAGTTCGAGCTTTTCGATTCCATCATGACAGAAAGACTCAGAGGGATCGTACTTGAGACCTTCGGAGCGGGCAATATTCCCGGGAACGGGGATGCACTCTTACCGATCATTCGGAAAGCGTCCGCCAACGGAACGATCATGGTCGTCTGCTCCCAGTGCCCTCAGGGAACGGTCTCTCTCGGAACATATGAGACCTCGTCTCAACTGAAATCGGCAGGTGCACTCAGCGGTCAGGATATCACGACCGAAGCGGCTGTTGCAAAGCTGTACTATCTTTTCAGCTGCGGTTATAACGGAGAAGAGATCAAAAAGCTTATGGGCGAGGATCTCAGAGGTGAAATAACGGTATAAAAATCCCCCTCCGCGTGATGATGCGCTGAAATCATCAGACGGAGGGGAAAAATGTTTTATTGGGCTGCTTTTCTGTCCTTGATGATACCGAAAATGGATATGGTATTCGTCACGGCGGATGCTATATCGAAAGGTACGGTAGCATAATTCCGGATGGAAAAATCATAGACGGCCCACAGAAGCTGAGAAACGATCACGATGATCTTAAGCAGGAGCATATTTTCCGTGTCCATGAACCATGTGAAAACACAGGCGCCGATCACCGGGAACCACATGATGATACTATCACAGCCGAAGTATGCAGTCAGACCGATCTGAAGAGCGATGAAAATGATCTTCCAAAGCTTTGTCATTTCAAATTTCAGGCAAACAAAATTGCGCAGAAGTGTGACAAGATTGACGATCGCTCCCGATATCCCTCCGAGCGTGAGATTACCGACAATAAATACGGCGTTCATCCCGCTCTGCGCAAGGATGAAACGACGCTTTTTTTTGATAAGACCCATCAGGGTCATAATGATGGAGGCGATAAAGCAGAGAGCATTTCCGATAAGTAAGGTATTCATTTACGGCTCCTTTCTTTGCAAAGGTCGATAAAACAGTTGAAAAGGGCTTTCATTTGATCGTCAGATAACAGGCTTCATTCGTGCCTCTGTGAACTATATAATAAATTATACAACAATCTGTAAAAAAAGGAATACCAAATTTGAATGTTTTATGTTATATTGTTTTTGGGAGTTTTACCAAGCATGCTGTGAAAGCAATAGTATTCTGTCCGCAGATAACGGCATGAATGTATAGCGCGGCTCTTTATACGGCTGCGCCTGCTTCGGAGCTGATCATGTGTTCGAGGATATTGAAATCATGGAAAATGCACCAAAGCTTCCGAAGGCGGCGCTGAGATTACAGAGAAAAGGACTGACATTTTTCAGGAGGATAGCTTATGCCTGCTGCAACCCACCAGATACTTGTAATATTCATCGCACTGGCCGCCGGTTTTGTCTGCCGCAAGCTAAAGGTCATAACCGAGGAGGGGACATCCACGCTCTCCGGAATAGTTGTAAAGGTGATACTGCCGTTTTATCTTTTCAACGCCATCGCAAGCTCAGATGCGGGGGTTGACGCATCGGGAGTCGGCATTGCGATCGCTCTTTCGGCGGCGATGTTTGCAGTCTGCGGACTTGTCGGGCTTATTTTTGTGACAGTTTTCAAGCCTTCAAAGGACGACAGGGGCGTATATATTTTTGAGCTGCTCTGCGCAAATGTTACATACATCGGTATTCCCGTCTGCGGTGCGGTCTTCGGAAGCAATGCCGCGTTTTATGCCTCGCTTCTCAATATTCCCTATAATCTCGTATGTTTCTCGTTGGGAATTTATATCCTCAGCGGTAAGCTCTCATTCAAAACGGCACTCAATCCCGCCTTCCTTTCCGGAGTTTTAGGCAGCCTTTTCTTTATTTTCAAAATTCCTCTGCCCTCTGTCGTGTCCGATGCCTGTGCATTTATCGGTCAGGCCACATCGCCGTGTGCCATGCTTGTCGTGGGCTCGGTTCTGGGCAGCGTTGCGATCAGAGATGTGTTCGGCCAGTGGCGTGCGATACCGTATACGGTTATTCGTCTTTTCGGAACGGCGGCACTTGTCCTGCTTCTGACAAAGCCGCTCAACATTGACCCGACACTTCGCGGTGTGCTTGTGCTGATGGCCGCCATGCCTGCTGCGACAAATTCGACCATGCTCTGCTCCATCTACGGAGGCAGCAGGGAGCTTTCCGCAAAGCTCATATTTATCTCCACGGCGCTTTCCGTAATAAGCATCCCGCTCTGGGCGTCTTTCTTCAATTAAAAGCGGAGCAGTACATTGTAAACAGAGTTGTCTGATCCCCTCAAAAATCTGATGGAGTATAATCTAAACAGACGGGGAGAAGAAAACGTAATAATTCATTCTCAACAGGTGGTGTTCAAAATAGAAATCCAAAATATTCTGATATTTCCGGCCGGAACAGAAATTGGTCTGGAAATCCATAATGCCTTAAAGTATTCCAAATTTGTCAAATTATTTGGAGCAAACAGTATTCCTGCCCATGAAGAGTTCGTCTTTGAAAACTATATCCCTGAGCCTGCCCCTTTTGCCGATTCATCGGAGCTTGTGCCGTATCTGAACAGGATCATCGATGAGCACCGGATAGACTGGATCTATCCCGCCCATGATTCGGTTTTGCTGGCTCTTGCCGAACAGCGTGAGAAATTACACTGTCCCGTAATTGCACCGGCAACAAAAACGGTTCAGATATGCAGAGATAAAAACAAAACCTATGATTTCTTCAACGGACAGTGGTATATCACCAATTACTATAAATCCGCCGATGAAGTACCGCATTACCCGGTTTTTATCAAGCCAACCATCGGACAGGGAGCAACGGATGCAAGACGGATTGATGACAGGGCGCATCTTGAAGAGGCCATAGCATCAGGCACAGAGTATGCGATCTGCGAGTTCCTGCCCGGAAATGAGTATACCATCGACTGCTTCACGGACAAGGACAGGAAGCTGATATTTGCCAATTTCCGTATGAGAGACGTCATAACCTCCGGAATTGCGGTCCAGTCCCATCCGATGCCGGTTGATGAAGAAGTCCGGAGAATAGCGGAAGATATAAACGAAAAGCTGGAATTTAAGGGCTCATGGTTTTTCCAGCTGAAGAAAAATACAAGGGGGGAGTACAAGCTTCTTGAAATAGCTCCCCGAATTGCAGGAACGACTACCGTAACACGCAATCTTGGTGTTAACCTTGAAATGCTGACCGTCTTCACCTTCTGCGGCTATGACGTTGAAATACTCAATAACGGCAATAAGGAAGTTATGAGCCGCTCTTTTGGCTGCTGCTTCAAGACAGACATAGTATATGATACTGTTTATCTTAACTTCGAAGACACACTTATTGTGCACGGAAAGGTAAATGCGGAGCTTATCCGGTTTTTATATCAGGCAAGAGAGAAAGGAAAAAAGATATTATTGTTCAAACCCCAAACGGTCGAGCTTGACGATTATTGTATTTCCGAAAGACTGTTTGAAAAAATCCTGGATGACAGCTTTGAAACAAAAGCTATGTGTGTGACAAGTGACGGAATATATATTGATGAATCTTTCAGAGCTCGTAAGTATTTCCATGAAAAAGGAGTAGCTGTATTTGAACTCAGTATGGTGGAGAGCCTGATTGATCATCGAATGTGAGCGTCATGGCAGCCTGCGCTTCCGATCCGGCTGCGCCTGACATTCACGCTTCACAGATAATTGGATCACAAATAAACAGGAAAGATATCTGTTATTGCTGAATTAACCGTCGTTTACCTTAATTAAGGTTATTTCGGAATTATTGACACATTTACGGATATATGATAGATTAAACACATTCATAAAACAAAAAACAAAAAGGAGAACAAGCAAATGATCAATTTCGGACTTCTGACTGCGATCCTCGACGGCTGGAGCTTTGAAGAAGCTGTTGATATTGCCGCTGATTTGGGCTTTAAGTGCCTTGAGGTCGCCTGCTGGCCGGCCGGTAAGGCGGAGCGCCGCTACGCGGGAGTATCTCATATCGACTGCGAGAGAGTATGTGAGGATGACGCATATGCCAAGTACGTAAATGACTATGTACACGCTAAAGGCATGACGATATCCTCCCTCGCGTTTTACCCCAACACCATGGACGCGGATCTTGCAAAGCGCAATGCAGCCATCGAGCACCTTAAAGCCGTTATCCGTGCCTCCGGCAAATTAGGTGTCGGTATGGTGACGACCTTTATCGGACGCGATCAGCATAAGACGGTCGATGAAAATATCGAGCTGTTTAAGGAAATCTGGCCCGGACTTATCGCTCTTGCCGAGGAGAATAACGTCAAGATCGCCATCGAAAACTGCCCGATGCTTTTCGGTAAGGATCAGTGGCCGGGCGGTCAGAACCTCATGTGCACTCCCGCCATTTTCCGCAGACTCTTTGAGATCATTCCTTCCCCCAATTTCGGCATCAACTTTGACCCCAGCCACTATGTCTGGCAGCAGATGGACTACATAAAGACTGTGCACGACTTTAAGGACAGAATTTTCCACGTCCATTTCAAGGATATAAAGCTCTATCCCGAAAAGCTCGCAGAGGTCGGCGTTTTGGCTTACCCGCTTGAATATATGTCTCCCAAGATCCCGGGACTCGGAGATGTGAACTGGTCGGCGTTCGTCTCCGCGCTCAACGACATCCGCTATAACGGCGACGCCGTCATCGAGGTCGAGGACAAGGCGTTTGAATCCTGCCGTGAGGATATTCTCAAGTCCATCAGGCTCTCCAAGCGTTATCTTGACAATTTCATAATGTAAAAATCAGCAGAGTGTCGTTATCCGGCACTCTGTTTTGAAACAGGGGAGAGATATGTTTACAAAATCGCTTAAAGATATTGATACGATGGTAGTCCTTGATACGGAAACTACCGGAATTTCTTACAAAAACGATGAAATAATCGAGCTTGCGGCGGTGAAGCTTGAAAGAATAAACGGCGAAATGACCGTGACGGACAGCATGGACGATTTCATTTTGCTCTCAGAGGGTCGGAAATTGCCGGAGGAGATAGTAAAGCTCACCGGCATTACGGAGAAGATGCTCCTTGACGGCGGAAAAAGCAAAAGGGAAGTGGCTGAGCGTTTTACGGAAATGATAAGCAGGCCAAATACGCTGACCGTTGCCTATAACGCCCAGTTTGACATGAATTTCCTTTATTGGTTTCTTAAACGTGAGGGACTGGCAGAGGCGCTTAAAAACACCGTGATGCTCGACGCTATGACGGTATATAAGGACCGCAGACCCTACCCGCACAAGCTGTGCAGCGCGATAGACGCATACGGCCTTAAAACACAGAACACCCACCGCGCCATCGACGACGCACAGGCGACCTTAGAGCTGATGTGCGCGATGGAAGACGAGTGTGCCGACCTTGACAGATACATAAATCTTTTCGGCTATTCTCCGAAATGGGGCGTATCGGGAAGCAGGATCGGTTCCGTAACATATAAGCCGCAGCATTCATATCCCGCACCGAAGCTGTATGATTGTTGAAATTGTACCATGCCGCGCTGACAATTACTTATTGCATTGACATTTTGCACAGAAACACCTTGCTCAAAGTCTTTATGTGAAAAGGTGTTTTTGGTTAAAAGCGAGAATGTTTTTTCATTGAACCGTAATTGATTGACAAGAAAAAAGAGCGATATATAATATAAAAGGTTAAACGGATCGAAAGACCCACAATTATCAGCTGATTTATTTTTTTAATATTTGAAAGGGGTATTACCATGGCAGTTATCGACCTTACCAAGTACGGCATTACCGGTACCACCGAAATTATCCACAATCCCTCCTATGAGCAGCTTTTCAAGGACGAGATGGATCCCTCTCTCGAAGGCTTCGACAAGGGCGTTCTCACCGAGCTTGACGCAGTCAATGTTATGACCGGCGTTTACACCGGCCGTTCACCTAAGGATAAATTCATCGTTGTTGACGAAAACTCCAAGGACACCGTGTGGTGGACCTCCGAGGGCTACAAGAACGACAACCATCCCGCCTCTCAGGAGTGTTGGAAGGCAGTCAAGGAGATCGCGGTAAAAGAGCTGTGCAACAAGAAGCTGTACGTAATGGACGCTTTCTGCGGCGCAAACAAGGATACCCGCATGGCTATCCGCTTCATTATGGAGGTCGCATGGCAGGCACACTTCGTAAAGAATATGTTCATCCAGCCCTCCGAGGAGGAGCTTGCAAACTTCGAGCCTAACTTCACCATCTACTGCGCATCCAAGGCCAAGGTCGAAAACTACAAGGAGCTGGGTCTCAACAGCGAGACAGCCGTTGTCTTCAACATCACCAGCCGTGAGCAGGTCATCATCAACACCTGGTACGGCGGCGAGATGAAGAAGGGTATGTTCTCCATGATGAACTACTACCTGCCTCTGCAGGGTATCGCCTCCATGCACTGCTCCGCAAATACCGACATGAACGGCGAGAACACCGCCATCTTCTTCGGCCTTTCCGGCACCGGCAAGACCACTCTGTCCACCGACCCCAAGCGTCTGTTGATCGGCGACGATGAGCACGGCTGGGACGACAAGGGCGTGTTCAACTTTGAGGGCGGCTGCTACGCAAAGGTCATCAACCTCGACAAGGACTCCGAGCCCGACATCTATAACGCCATCAAGCGCAACGCACTTCTTGAGAACGTCACCGTGGACGAAAACGGCAAGATCGACTTTGCCGATAAGTCCGTCACCGAAAATACCCGCGTTTCCTACCCCATCCAGCACATCAAGAATATTGTCCGTCCCGTCTCCGCCGCTCCCGCAGCAAAGAACGTTATCTTCCTCTCCGCCGACGCTTTCGGCGTTCTGCCTCCCGTTTCCGTGCTGACTCCCGAGCAGACGAAGTATTACTTCCTCTCCGGCTTTACCGCAAAGCTGGCAGGCACCGAGCGCGGCATCACCGAGCCTACTCCCACCTTCTCCTCCTGCTTCGGTCAGGCATTCCTTGAGCTGCACCCCACAAAGTACGCCGAGGAGCTCGTCCGCAAGATGGAGATGAGCGGTGCAAAGGCATACCTCGTCAACACCGGCTGGAACGGCACCGGCAAGCGTATTTCCATTAAGGACACCCGCGGGATCATAGACGCCATTCTCAACGGCGATATCCTCAATGCCGACACCAAGGTCATTCCTTACTTCAACCTCGCAGTCCCCACAGAGCTGCCCGGCGTTGACACCGGCATTCTCGACCCCCGCGACACCTACGCCGACAAGGCTGACTGGGAGAATAAGGCCAAGGATCTCGCAGGCCGCTTCATCAAGAATTTCGTCAAGTACGAGTACAACGAAGCAGGCAAGGCACTCGTTGCAGCAGGTCCCCAGCTCTGATGCTTCTTGCCGGACTGATCCGATATTAATAGAATTTCCGAAAGCTGCTGCCTGAATAAGGCGGCAGCTTTTGCAGTCAGCTGCAATACTGTCATTTTCTTAATGAAAATGCCTCTCTTTGAGCTTCGACCAGCCTGCCGGCGCTGTAAAGGTATACTGTTTTTTAACGAAGATAAGTATATTTGACAGTTGCAAAGGCGTGAAAAATGTTATAGAATATAGCAAATAAAGAAGTTCGGGGGGGAAGAGCTTGAAAGACAGGCATTCGTTTCTCTGCAAGGCGTGGAAGGTCATTACCCGTCTGATCAGACCGTTTGTTGTAAGACGCTTCAATCTGACATCTGAAAAAATCAACGTTGAAGGCCCCTGTATTGTTATTTCAAATCATGTCTGTGACTATGACCCGCTTCTGCTTTCACAGAGCTTTCCGGACAAGCAGCTTTATTTCGTCGCAAGCGAACATATTTTCAGGCTTGGTTTTGTAAGCAGACTGCTTGAATACTTCCTTGCGCCCATACCGAAACGAAAAGCGTCTCTCGGAACCGATACCGTCATGAGCTGCCTGAGACATTTAAAGGCGGGACATTCCGTGTGTATATTCGCCGAGGGTGACGCATCATGGGACGGGCTGACACACAGGGTCTTTCCGGCCACAGGCAAGCTTGTAAGAAACAGCGGCGCATCATTGATCACCTATAAACTGGAGGGCGCTTATCTGTCAAGACCCAGATGGAGAACGAAGATAAGCCGCGGCAAGGTATACGGACACATGGTCAGGGTATATTCGCCCGAGGAGCTGAAGGCTATGAAGCCAGAGGAAATCACCGAGGCGATAAACAGTGATATTTACGAAGACGCGTGGGCGCGGCAGAAGGAAGAACAGACGGTTTATAACTGCCCTAATCCCGCCGATAATATTGAGCAGGCGCTTTTCATGTGCCCGAAATGCGCTAAAGTCGGGACCGTATCGGGCAGCGGCAAAAGAGTTTTCTGTACCGCTTGCGGCTTTGAGACCTTCTTTGATGAGCTGTGCTTTTTTGACCCGCCGGAGCCTTTTGAAAACATTGCTCAGTGGGATAAATGGCAGCATGAAAATATCATTCCGAACGAAGAGATCACAGGTGTGCTTTTCGGAGATGACGACCTGACTCTAAATGAGATCAGCGGCGACCATTCCGAAACGGCTCTCTGTACCGGGCGGCTGTGCGCTTACACCGACAGAATGGAGATATGCGATCACTCGTTTACTCTGTCCGATATTTCCATGATGGCAATGGTACAGAAGAAATCACTGCTGTTTTCACACTGCAGCAAGTATTATGAGGTCAAAGCGAGTCGGGTGCTTTGTCTGAGAAAATATCTGGCTTTATATAACAGAACAAAAAATAATTAGAAGAGACACCGTCAGGAGGCGAAAAAATGGACTATTCGGCAACAAATATTCAGTTGTGGTCTTTTGTCATTCAAATGGGGATCATAGCCGTCTGTATCATGTTTGCAAATCTGCTGCGAAATAATATACCCGCGATCAAAAAAAGTCTGATGCCGGTCGCGGTCATTGCCGGCTTTTTCATGCTGTTTCTGAAGCTTCTCAACATTGTGAAGATCGATGTGAACATCATGGAGGAGCTGGTATATCACTGCATCGCGCTTGGCTTTATCGCCATGTCTCTGCGTGTTCCGGTGGAAAAGACCGAGAGAAAAGGCGACAGGGTAGGACTTAAATCAGGTGCGCTTATTGTAGGTACATACCTTGTGCAGGCTGTTTTCGGTCTGATAGTAACGATCCTTCTCAGCTATACAATCAAACCGGGATTTTTTAAAGCGGCGGGCGTACTGCTGTGCATGGGTTACGGACAGGGACCGGGGCAGGCGAACAACATCGGCGGAACCTATGAAGCGCTCGGATTTGTCGGCGGCAGAAGCTTCGGTCTTGCACTTGCCGCGGCGGGTTATCTCTGTGCGTGCATCGTCGGCGTGATCATTCTCAATATGCTGAGAAAACGCGGCAAACTGTCCTGCCTGAACAGTAAAGCGGATGACGATCTTACCGTCGGTTTTTTCCAGGACAAAAATGAAATTCCCGTTTCGGATTCGATCGACAAGCTATCCATTCAGATATGTATGGTTCTTGTTGTCTACCTTGTCACATACCTTGCGACCCGTGTCATCACGGCGGGGATCGGTGCGCTCTCGGAAGGTCTTGCAGATACGCTAAATACACTGCTCTGGGGTTTTAACTTCATTATCGGCGCGGGCGTTGCAATGCTGACGCGAAGTGTGCTCGAATGGGGAAAAAAGAAAAAGCTCATTGTACGCCAGTACCAGAACAATTATCTGCTCAACCGGATTTCCGGCTTCTTCTTTGACATCATGATAGTTGCCGGCATCGCCTCCATCAATCCCGAGGATCTTTCCGGACAGTGGTTCCCGTTTGCAATTCTCGCCATCGGCGGCGGTATCTTCACATGGATATGGCTTGCCTACATCTGCAAAAAGATATATGCGGATTACTATTATGAGGGACTTATCTCAATGTACGGCATGATGACCGGCACTATCGGTTCGGGCATTTTGCTCCTGCGTGAGATCGACCCGCAGTTTAATACCCCCGCCGCAAACAATCTTGTCTCCGGCAGCTCCTTTGCTATCATTCTCGGTATACCGATGCTTATTTTAGTGGGTCTGGCGCCGAAATCGACAACCCTGTGCTTCGTAACGCTGCTCCTGGCTGCGCTTTACTGGCTGCTGCTGTTTTTGCTGATACTCAAGCTGAAGAATAAAAAAATAAAAAAATGAAGCTCAAAGCACCTCGGAGTTTGATTCCGAGGTGCTTTTCAAGTGAGCTGAAAGATAGAAAAACACTATTATTTCTTGTCTTTAAGAAGGTGATTTCCGATGCCGAAAGCTTACAAAGGAAAAAATAACATAGCTCGCCGTAATGACCAGCGCAGAGATCAGCGCCCACGAGCCTCTGTTCATTGACAGAAGGAATTCCATTTTCAGATATGCGTAATATCCGAGCAGGGAGGCAAATTGAACCAGAAGCGGCACAGCGGCGAGGGGAAGGACGATGAAAGCGAAGATGACCGAGAGAACGTCCGCACAGAAGAAGTATCTGTCATGCATATGCGGGAGAAGGAAGGGGATACCGATGGCAAAGAGCAGTGCCACAGTTACGATCATTCTGTCGGTAAGCTTCTTTCGGTTTACATAACATACAACAAGCGCTGTCAGCATATAGGCGAACGCCGCGATGATGCCTGCCTTGGAAGCTGCGTTGTTGTATTTTTCCGGAAGAGAATACTGAAACATCGCAAAGACGGAAGGGGAGTTGTAGTTAAGCCCGTCACCGATGCTGCCGGTCTGATTGAAATACAAAGTCAGCGTTTCAAGAAACGGTCTTCCGAGCAGAACGGCAGGAAGTACGAGGGCGATATAGGTAAGCGGAAATATAACAAGGTGACGGATTTTTAATCTACCGTTAAAGAGAAACAGGACAAAAACAGGCAGGATGAAAACAGATTGCAGTTTGAAGCCGAATGAGAGTGCCGCCAGAACCATCGAAAGCGCCGGTCTGTCATCCATGGCACAATAGACAGCGAGCAGAGCAAGGGCAACGTAGCTGCTGTCACACTGCCCCCAGAGAGAGCCGTTGAGAAACACGGTAGGAAGAAAGAGAACGGCGATAAAGCAGGTAAGCATTCTGTTTTTACTGCCGGTGATACGACCTGTTATCAGCATCGCACCCCATGCGAGCAGAACATCAAATAAAATACTCAACAGCTTTATGAGATAGAGATCACTGATATCAGAATAAGAGAAAAGGGCGAGAAAATAGAGATAGGGGATGTTGTAATTGCCGATCTGGTGTTTCAGCGCGGCAAAACCACCGTTCAGACGAAAATAATCGACCCAGTGGGCGAGAAAATCCGTGTAATCAGGAGTCTCATAGTCGAGAACAAGATACCGGAAATAAAAAGCGAGAAAAATAAGCGTACATGAAATGATAGTCTGTACCGCTGAGGGCTTTACGGTCTTCAATATCAGGTAAACTGCAAAGGCAAAAATGCAGAGCAGAAGGAGCACTGCGCGGATATCCGTAAAAAATCATCTCCCTCCATTTGGTGATTTTATATAAAAAAACAGGCAGGAGACTGACACTCCTACCAAAATCACAAAATTTAATCAAATTATTGTTGACATAAGGATACACCAAATGGTATAATAACTTGCTATCTATGCTGGACACATTATTTTGCTATCCCAACCAACATAAACAGTATAACACCGATAACCTGTAAAATCAACACCGACTTTCAAATAAATGACAACAAAGCCGGGCGTTTGTGAATTTAATGAAGGAGAGTATGCTAATGCCAAAAGATGTTCTATACGGCAAGACTCACAGAATGAGCTTTGCTCGTACCGAAGAGATCATGGACATGCCTAATCTGCTTGAGATCCAGAAGAGCTCCTACAAGTGGTTTCTGGAACAGGGTCTGCGTGAGGTCTTCCGTGACGTTGACTCTGTATCTGACTACTCCGGCAATCTTGAACTGAGCTTCATCGATTACTCCATGAACGAGAAGCCCAAATACGATATTGAGGAGTGCAAGGCACGCGACGCAACATATGCCGCCCCTCTCAAGGTGCGCGTGAGACTTCGCAACAAGGAGACCGAAGAGATCAAGGAGCAGGAGATCTTCATGGGAGACTTCCCGCTTATGACTCCAGGCGGCACCTTCGTCATCAACGGTGCGGAGCGTGTTATCGTCTCTCAGATCGTCCGTTCTCCCGGCGTTTATTTCGATAAAACTACCGATAAATCCATGATGAGCGTCTATGCCTCCACCATCATTCCTTATCACGGAGCATGGCTTGAGTATGAGACCGACTCTCTGGATGTATTCAACGTCCGTATCGATAAAAACCGCAAGCTGCCCATCACATGGTTCCTGCGTGCCATGGGCAAGTATGTTGAAAATGAGCCCGCTACATGGCTTTCCTGCGTAAGCGATCCCGAAGTGGGCGCGATGACCAACGAGCGCATAAAGGAGATATTCGGCGAGGATGAGCGTATGATCGCCACCATCGACAAGGACACCTGTGCAAGCCGCGACGAGTGCCTTATCGAGATCTACCGCAAGCTCCGCCCCGGTGATCCTCCCACAGTCGAGTCCGCCGAGACTCTGCTGGACGGACTGTTCTATGACCGCCGCCGCTATGAGATCAGCAATGTCGGACGCTATAAGTTCAACAAGAAGCTCTCTCTCTTCCCCAGAATCGCGGGCTATGAGCTTGCACAGCCTGTCGCCGATCCTCTGACCGGCGAGGTCATCGCCGATGCGGGTGAGGTCATTACCCGCGCCAAGGCCAAGATCATTGCCGATGCGGGCGTTGTCGATGTTATTCTCAATGTTGACGGTAAGCTCGTGCGCGTGTTCTCCAACGGCATGGTCGACCTGTCCCGTTATGTTGATTTTGACCCTGCTGAGATCGGCGTTAAGGAAAAGGTCCGCGGAATCGTTCTTGCAGACCTTATGAAGCAGTTCACCGGCGATGCTCTCAGGCAGGCTATTATCAATAACATAGATATTCTTATCCCCAAGCACATTGTTGCGGACGATATTTTCTCCTCCGTCAACTACCTCAACTGCCTTGCACACGGCATAGGCGAAGCCGATGATATCGACCATCTGGGCAACCGCCGCGTCAGATGCGTCGGCGAGCTCCTGCAGAACCAGTTCCGTATCGGCTTTGCACGTATGGAACGCGTTATCCGTGAGCGTATGACATTGCAGGATCTTGATATCGTCACTCCCCAGAGCCTTATCAACATCCGACCCGTAACAGCCTCCATCAAGGAATTCTTCGGTTCCTCCCCTCTGTCTCAGTTCATGGACCAGACCAACCCTCTGTCCGAGCTGACCCATAAGCGCCGTATGTCCGCTCTCGGTCCCGGAGGTCTTTCCAGAGAGCGTGCCTCCTTCGACGTTCGAGATGTTCACTATTCTCACTACGGCCGTCTGTGCCCCATAGAGACTCCCGAAGGACCCAACATAGGTCTTATCAACTACCTCGCGTCCTACGCAAGAGCCAATGAGTACGGCTTCCTTGTCGCTCCTTTCCGCAAGGTGGACAAGGAGACCGGTCGTGTCACCGATCAGGTCGACTATATGACAGCCGATCAGGAGGATCAGTTCACTGTTGCACAGGCCTCCGAGCCGGTCGATGAAAACGGCTGCTTCATCAATAAGCGTATCACCTGCCGTCACAGAAACGATACCGTTTCCGTCAATAAAGAAGATGTTGATTACGTCGACGTCAGCCCCAAGATGATGGTCTCCATAGCTACCGCTATGATACCATTCCTTGAAAACGACGACGCCAACCGTGCTCTGATGGGCGCGAATATGCAGCGTCAGGCCGTTCCTCTGCTTACCACTCAGGCGCCTATCGTTGCCACCGGCATCGAGCACAAGTGCGCCGTTGACTCCGGCGTCTGTGTTTTAGCTGAGGGTGACGGTGTCGTCACAAGAGTAGACGCAAACTATGTCACCGTCCGCTACGACTGCGGCGAGATCAAGGATTACAAGCTTATCAAGTTTGCCCGTTCCAACCAGGGTACCTGCTTCAACCAGCGTCCCGTTGTCTCCGTAGGAGAGAGAGTCAGCGATGGCTGTGTTCTGGCGGACGGTCCCAGCACCTCTCAGGGCGAAATAGCGCTCGGCAAGAACATCCTTGTCGGCTACATGAACTGGGAAGGCTATAACTACGAAGACGCAGTTCTTCTTAATGAGCGCATGGTCATGGACGACGTATTCACCTCCATCCATGTGGAGGAGTACGAGTGCGATGCCCGTGATACAAAGCTCGGACCCGAGGAGATCACCCGCGACATTCCCGGCGTAGGTGACGATGCCCTCAAATATCTCGACGAGCGAGGAATCATTATGGTCGGTGCGGAAGTCACCGCCGGTGATATCCTTGTCGGTAAGGTCACTCCCAAGGGCGAGACCGATCTCACCGCAGAGGAGAGACTGCTCCGCGCCATCTTTGGTGAAAAGGCACGCGAAGTCCGCGACACCTCGCTTAAAGTTCCCCACGGCGAATACGGCATTATCGTTGACGTCAAGGTATTTACCCGCGAAAACGGCGACGAGATGAATCCCGGCGTCAATCAGGTTGTCCGCGTATATATTGCACAGAAGCGCAAGATCTCCGTCGGCGACAAGATGGCGGGCCGTCACGGCAACAAGGGCGTTGTTTCCCGTATCCTGCCCCGTGAGGATATGCCTTATCTGCCCGATGGTACACCTCTCGACATCGTTTTGAACCCGCTGGGCGTTCCTTCACGTATGAACATCGGTCAGATTCTTGAAGTCCACCTCGGTTATGCAGCCGCCGCTCTCGGCTGGAAGGTAGCAACACCTATCTTCAACGGCGCAAACGAGACGACCATCCGCGAGACTCTGCGTCAGGCAGGTCTGCGTGAGGACGGAAAGTCCGTTATGTATGACGGCCGTACCGGCGAGAAGTTTGATAACGACGTCACTGTCGGCTGGGTCTACTTCCTCAAGCTCCACCATCTGGTCGATGATAAGATCCACGCCCGTTCCACCGGTCCCTACAGCCTTGTCACACAGCAGCCTCTGGGCGGTAAAGCGCAGTTCGGCGGCCAGCGTTTCGGCGAAATGGAAGTCTGGGCTCTGGAAGCCTACGGCGCGGCATACACGCTGCAGGAGATCCTGACAGTCAAGTCCGACGATGTCACCGGCAGAGTCAAGACCTACGAAGCTATCGTAAAGGGCAACAATATTCCTCAGCCCGGTGTTCCCGAGTCCTTTAAGGTCCTTATCAAGGAGCTTCAGTCCCTGTGTCTCGATGTCCGTGTTCTCGATAAGGACGGCGCTGAGATCGAACTCAAGGATGACGACGAGGATGAATTTGTTCCCAGCATCAAGGATGAGATCTACGCATCCGACGATGAAGAGATCGAAGCCGGCGGATACAGCATCGAGGATGCTCCCGAAGGCGATGATGATTACAGCGATATGGAAGACGGCGATGATTTCGGCGTTTCCGATATGAATTTTGATTCTGAGGAGGATATGTGATGAGCTATGCACCGTTTGACGCAATTCAGATTGGTATCGCCTCTCCCGAGATGATCCTCAGCTGGTCTCACGGCGAAGTAAAAAAGCCGGAAACCATTAACTACAGAACTCTCAAGCCCGAGCGCGACGGTCTTTTCTGTGAGCGCATTTTCGGACCCACCAAGGACTGGGAATGTCACTGCGGAAAATATAAGAAAATTCGCTATAAAGGCAAGATCTGTGACCGCTGCGGTGTTGAAGTCACCAAGAGCAAGGTTCGCCGTGAGCGCATGGGTCATATTGAATTGGCTGCTCCCGTATCTCACATCTGGTACTTTAAAGGTATTCCCAGTCGCATGGGTCTGATGCTCGATCTTACGCCGAGAATGCTTGAGAAAGTACTGTATTTTGCAAATTATATTGTTATTGACCCCGGCTTCACTCCCATGCAGCGCTGCCAGATACTCACCGAGCGCGAGTACCGCGATATGCGCGAAAAGTATGAGGACGATTTCAAAGCAGGCATCGGCGCGGAAGCCATCAAGGAACTGCTTGCACAGATCGACTGTGAGAAGCTCGCTGTCGAGCTGCGTGAAGAGCTCAAGAGTGCATCCGGACAGAAGAAGGCAAAGCTTGTCAAGCGCCTTGAGTGCGTGGAAGCCTTCCGTCAGAGCGGCAACCGCCCCGAGTGGATGGTAATCGATATTCTGCCCGTTATTCCTCCCGAGATCCGTCCCATGGTTCAGCTTGACGGCGGACGCTTTGCGACCTCCGACCTCAACGACCTCTACCGCCGCGTTATCAACAGAAATAACCGTCTGAAAAAGCTCCAGCAGCTCAACGCGCCCGACATCATCGTCAGAAACGAAAAGCGTATGCTCCAGGAGGCTGTTGACGCTCTTATCGATAACGGTCGTCGCGGCAGAGCCGTCACAGGTGCAAACTCCCGCGCTCTCAAGTCGCTGAGCGATATGCTCAAGGGTAAGCAGGGACGTTTCCGTCAGAACCTTCTGGGTAAGCGTGTTGACTATTCCGGACGCAGCGTTATCGTTGTCGGTCCTGATCTCAAGATCTATCAGTGCGGCGTTCCCAAGGAAATGGCAATCGAGCTGTTCCGCCCCTTCGTCATGAAGAAGCTTGTTGAGGACGGTGTTGCCAACAACATCAAGTCCGCAAAGAAGATGGTCGACAAGCAGCGCACCGAGGTTTGGGACGCTCTGGAGGATGTTATCAAGGAGCATCCCGTTATGCTCAACCGTGCGCCTACCCTTCACCGACTCGGTATTCAGGCATTTGAGCCTGTCCTCGTAGAAGGCCGTGCCCTCAAGCTTCACCCTCTGAACTGCACCGCCTTCAACGCCGACTTTGACGGTGACCAGATGGCTATCCACGTGCCTCTGTCCGCAGAGGCGCAGGCGGAAGCACGTCTTCTGATGCTCTCGGCAAATAACCTCCTTCGTCCTCAGGACGGCAACCCCGTCACCGTTCCTACTCAGGATATGATCCTCGGCTCCTACTACCTCACCATGATGCGTATCGGCAAGGTCGAGAAGGGCGCCGAAGAGCTTTGGGTCACCGATGCGGGCGACAGCGAGGTCGTTGAAGCCAACACTATGGTCGACGGTGATGTGATCTATGAGCAGAATAAAGAACTCAAGGCACACGGTCTTAAAGAGATCAGCTATATGCCGAAGCTCATGTACCGTGACGCCGCAGAAGCGATCATGGCATACAACGAGGGCGTTGTGGGTCTGCACGCTCCTATCCGTCTGCGTGTTACAAAGACCGTGAACGGCGAAGAAGTCAGCAGAATTATTACCACCACCGTCGGACGTATTATTTTCAATGAGCCTATTCCTCAGGATCTCGGCTATGTTGACCGTACAGATCCGGAGCATATGTTTGACCATGAGATCAGCTTCCAGGTCGGCAAAAAGCAGCTCGGTCAGATCATTGACCGCTGCATCAGAAAGTACGACTTCGCAATTTCCGCAGAGGTTCTTGACAGTGTCAAGGCTCTCGGTTACAAGTATTCGACCCGTGCCGCCATCACTATCTCCGTTGCCGATATGACCGTTCCTTCCGATAAGAAGGAAATGATCGCGTCTACCGAGCAGGAGGTCGTCAAGATCGAGCGTCAGTACAAGCGCGGCTTTATCACCGATGATGAACGTTACCGTCTGGTCGTTTCCGAATGGGAAAAGACCACCAAGGAAGTTACCGACGCTCTGTCCAACTGCCTTGATGAATACAACCCCATCTACATGATGGCAAACTCCGGTGCCCGAGGCAGCATGAACCAGATCCGTCAGCTTGCCGGTATGCGTGGTCTGATGGCCAACACCGCAGGTAAGACGATCGAAATTCCTATCAAGTCCAACTTCCGTGAAGGCCTCTCCGTTCTGGAATACTTCATTTCCACCAGAGGCGCCCGTAAGGGTATGGCCGATACCGCTCTTCGTACCGCCGACTCCGGTTACCTTACCCGTCGTATGGTCGACGTCTGTCAGGATGTCATTATCCGCGAAGCAGACTGCGGTACGGCTGACGGTGTCTGGGCGTCTGCCGTCTATGACAGAGGTCAGATGGTCGAATCCTTCGGTACGGCTATCCACGGTCGTTTCCCCGTTTCTCCCATTACCGATCCCGAGAGCGGCGAGGTGCTGTTCGATACAAACCACATGCTTCTCAGCAAGGACGCAAAGGTTCTTGAAGAGCACGGCATTACCAGAGCCTATATCCGTTCTGTTCTTACCTGTGAGGCTAAGATCGGCGTCTGTGCCCGCTGCTACGGTATGAACCTTGCGATCGGCAAGCCTGTCAACGCAGGTGAAGCTGTCGGCGTTATCGCGGCTCAGTCAATCGGTGAACCCGGTACCCAGCTTACGATGCGTACCTTCCATACCGGCGGCGTTGCCGGTGACGATATCACTCAGGGTCTTCCCCGTGTTGAAGAGCTTTTCGAAGCACGCAAGCCCAAGAAGATGGCTGTCCTCTCCGAGATATCCGGTACAGTCGTTATCGACGAGGCCAAGAAGGGTGTCATGTACTCCATTACCGTTACAAACGAGGCCGACGGCGAGACATTTGTCACCACGGTTCCTCACTCCTCAGGTATCCTTGTTCACAGCGGTGACCATGTCGATCGCGGTCAGGAGCTTACCTCGGGTGCTCTCAATCCCCACGATGTTCTGCGTGTCCGCGGCATTGATGACGATGAATTCGGTCGTCAGGGCGTCCGCAGCTATATCACCAGCGAGGTCCAGAAGGTCTACCGTCAGCAGGGTGTTGACATCAACGACAAGCATATTGAGGTTATCGTCCGTCAGATGATGCGCAAGGTGCGTGTTGAGGAATCCGGCAGTACCGATCTGCTCTCCGGCTCCACGATTGATATCTCCACTCTTAAAGCTGCAAATAAAGCTCTTGATGAGCGCGAGGCAAACGGAGAAGAGGGACTTGTTCGGGCGACCTACACCCAGCTTCTCATGGGTATCACCAAGGCTTCTCTTGCTACCGACAGCTGGCTGTCCGCCGCGTCCTTCCAGGAGACTACCAAGGTTCTCACCGATGCCGCTATCAAGGGTAAGGAAGACCACCTGATCGGTCTGAAGGAGAATGTCATTATCGGTAAACTCATCCCCGCCGGTACCGGTCTTGAACAGTACCGTGACTTTGAGGAGACGACCGATGAGTCCATTTCCGCAGAGCCCGAAAGCATTGTCGATCTCTCCGCTCTTGTGAGCAAGACCAACGCATTATAATTTTCGGATAAAAAAAGTCAGAGTGTCGGAAAATTCCGGCACTCTGTTTTTATCATTTATCAGTGTATTTTTCAGTGTATTACCACATTCATGCCTGCGAGGTATTGCATGAGCGTGATGTAGTCGAATGCTTCTACCGTACCGCTGCCGTCGATGTCAAGAGCGTTCGGGTCGAAAAGCATCGTTTTGTCCCCTGCGTAATAGCGCATGAGCGTTATGAAGTCCTTTGTGCCGACATATCCGTCGCCGTTCACATCTCCGGGTACTTTCCACACAGCATAAAGCGTTATGTCTGCATCGATCGTGTAGCTGCCGCCGCTTCTGTATATGACCTCTCTGCTTCCTCTGTCGACTGCCCAGCCGACAAAAGAATAGCCATTACGGGTTGGTACCTCCAAAGAGAGCGTCAGATCCTCACCGGCAGTTTTAAACTGCGCGGCGATCACACCCTCACCGCCGTTGGCATCATAGGTGACAAGATAACGGACTGTGGGTGTAATAGTTGTGCTGATCACGCTTGAAAAGCTGTTTGGCGTGTTCGACAGGGCTATCACTGCCGCGCCTGCTTCTTGGAAAAATCCATAGATCTGGCTGCCTTCCGGGGCTGTGTACACGGTTTTGCTCTGACCGTCGGCGGGAGAATATGTATATACGCGGTCTGCGTCGTTCAGCCAAAGCAGACCTTTGTCATATGAAAGGAACGAATATGTTCCCTGCCAATAGCCGGAGCCGCCTGACTTCCAGATTGTGTCAAGCGTGAGCAGAGCTTCTGAGATGCCGGTGAGCATATCTCGGCAGTAAAGCGTGACTGTATAGCCGTAACTGGAGGAGCTTTTGGTACCCAGCAGATAATATGCGCTCTGCGCATCAGGCATTACGATCTGACTTTTGCTTTCCGTCCAGAAACCTCCCGCATCGTATGTCGTTGACTGACACGGGTGACTGCTCACCCAGTTATTATGATTAAGAGTTCCTCCCATTCTCTGGTCGCTGGCGAGAAAATGTGTATGCATGGCCTTACCCGGAACGCCCTGCTTGGCAGAATTGCTCTGGTCATCCCATGTAATATCTGTATGATACCAGTCGTTATCCAGCATGACAGCATTCCATGCATGCTGCATTGTGTCACTTGTCACTACTTCACATCCGATGCCGCAGTGCCTCAGAAGCTCAAAGTAGGCCAGTGCATAGCCTTGACATACACAGCTTCCGGTCACGAGCGCGTCATATGAATTAAAGCGTGACAGACTGTAGTCATAATCAATATGTTCCGCCAGATAATCATGTAGCACAAGAGCCTTCTGCAGATCCGTCATGCCATCCTTCACGCAGGCAAGCGCTTTCCGGATCGCCGCTTCATAGGCCTGCTCCGTATGAGAATAATTTGCATCATAGGTCAATATATATCTGGTTACATAGTTTCCCGTAGGGCTGTATCCGTAGTTGAACGTGTTACACACATAATACAGCTCCGGATGAGAGTTCAGCGTTTCGGTAAATACAGTCAGTACATCACTTACCGGAATTCTGAACTGGCGTACATCAATCTCTGTGGTATAATTTTTCATTCCGGCAACCAACGATTCAATTGCACCGCTCTTGTTATATGCGTTGGCGGTCAACAGGAACCTGCGCCGGGGAAGAAAACCACCCGATGACAGAACATTGGCGCTCGCATCAACATAAATATATTCTTCATCTTCACTGAATTCATTTGATGCAACGCCCGCTGATTTGAAGCTGTCTCCGATGACCTCCGTGAGTATTTCAACATTCGGTAATTCCTCCGGAGTATCGGTAAGTGTCTCTGCCGATTCTTCAGGCAAAGCATCCTCTTCCGAAAGCTCAGGGATATCTTCCGTTATCCGATCCACGGAAACAGATAATTCCTCCTCGGCGAATGCTCCGAGCGGAAACAGAGAAAGGAACATTGCGATACACAGGAACAGAGCGAAGGTCCTTCTCATTGGTTTATCCTCCTGTTTAACGAATTCAGTAAATTATCTCAAACAATTCAGACGGGGGAAAATGCTCTTTGCGGATTCTGTCTTAAAATACTCTTAAACGGCAGTTATGGATTTGCAAGCGATCAGTGAGCCTTCGGGTACTCATTGCAGAGCAGACGGTACGGTTCTTCGTCCTCTTCGATAGTCGGGAAGCGACCCACAGGCGGATTGAATCGGTTATCCGTGTTGTCATCATTGCACTGGCTTACTTCTCCGAGCAAAACAGGACCTGTGCCCGGTTCAACATTAAAATCATGGTACATGAACTGCCGGATATGTATGCTCTCTCCCGGCGTCAGGCGCACCTGTGTACCTGCCGGGACGGTGTATGTCCTGCCGTCCGTATACACCGTTACATCGGATTCATAGTCGATAGATTCGTCCTGCAGAGAATTATATACTCTGATCAAAATATTGCCGCCGCAGCGGTTAATGATATCCTCAGTCTTATACCAGTGGAAATGATTGGGGCTGTACTGTCCCTCTTTCATATAAAGAAGCTTTTCGGCATAGACCTTCGGGTATTTCTCCGGCATGGCGCGATTGCCGTTTCTTATGGTGATAAGTGACATACCGGTCTTTTCAAAGTCCCCGAGACCGTAGTCGGTTATATCCCAGCCCAGCATACATTCACGGATCTCATCGTACTCATGCCCGATGCCCTGCCACTGCTCCGGCGTAAAATGACAGAAGGGGGGCAGATTAATTTTGTTTTCCCCAATAAAGCTCTCCAGCTCGCGGAGAACGGAGTTGATCTGACTTCTTTTCATTGTAAGCTTCCTCTGATATTATTTCTGTCCGTAATATGCGTTGGCGCCGTGCTTTCTGAAATAATGCTTGTCCTGGATCCGCTGCGGTGCGCTCATGGCAAAGGGCTTTATCTGTCTTGTATAGCGTGCCATTTTAGCGACTTCTTCCAGCACGACCGCATTCTCAACTGCTTTGGCGGGGGTTTTTCCCCAGGTAAAAGGACCGTGGCTTGCGCAGATAACTGCCTGAACGGCCTCCGGATCGATGCCTCTCTTTGCAAATTCCTCGATAATGACCTTGCCTGTATTGCGTTCATAGTCCTCAAGCTCTTCGTCCGTCAGATCACGTGTGCATGGCACACAGCCGTAGAAATAATCCGCATGGGTAGTACCGAAGCACGGGATATCCTCGTGTGCCTGCGCCCATGCAACGGCGTTTGGAGAATGGGTGTGGACGATACCGCCAAGAGTCGGGAAAGCCTTATACAGCTCAACATGGGTCTTTGTGTCAGATGACGGATTGAGATCGCCCTCAACAATATTGTTGTCAAGATCAAGCACAACGAGCTTTTCCGGCGTCAGATCCTCATAGGCAACGCCGGATGGCTTTATCACGATAAGTCCCTTTTCTCTGTCGATACCGGAAACGTTTCCCCATGTGTATGTAACAAGATTTCTTTTCGGAAGCTCCATATTCGCTTCATATACGGTTTTTTTCAGTTGTTCAAGCATGATCGATCCTCTTTTCTGAATTAATATATTTTTCTTACGGGAATAAGCGCAAGCATTTCATCATAGCTCTCTCTTGTGCACATATCGGTTCCTTCACGTATCAGCGAGCCGTGCGCGCAGGCAACACCGGAGCGAAGCTGCTCCATTCCGCCGAGTCCCTTTTCAACGGCGATGCATATACCGGCAACAACGGAATCTCCGGCACCCTGAAAGCCTCTGACTTCGATATCAAGCCCTTCCGAGAACCATGCGCCCTCACTGTCGGCAAGGATGCATCCGTCACTGCCCAGAGACAGACATACGGCTCCTGCCCCGAGTTTCATCAGCTCATGACAGCCATCGATACACTCATCAATACTGTTTAAGCTCCTGCGCAAAAGCTGCTCAAGCTCTGTCCTGTTCGGCTTGACCATATCGGGTCTTGCCGAGAGCCCCTTTTCAAGCAGTTCTCCCGAAGCGTCCAGAACAGAATAAACATTCTTCTTTTTTGCAATATTTATCATACGGGCATATATGTCCGTGCCGATCCCGGGAGGGACGCTTCCGTCGGCAACGAGCACGTCGACCCGCTCAAGAGCCTTCTCAAAGACTTCCATAAATGCGTTTTCTTCGAGCATGGTCATTTGAGGACCTTTACAGTTCAGCTCCGTCATGCAGCACGCATTTTCGTCAAATACTTTGGTATTTACCCGAAGTTCCGCATCTACATCGACCCCGTAAAACGGAATGTTCATGGAGCTCAGAAAGTCGGATACCTGATGGCCGTTCCGTATAAAGTCAAAGCCGGCGGCGCGTGTATCGATCCCGAGATTATGCAGCACGACGTTGACATCAATGCCTTTTCCCGCCACGACGTTCTGAACTCTTTGGACAACATTGTGCCCTCCGACATTGAGAGCATCGACCGACAGTGTCCTGTCAATGCACGGATTGAGCGTAACAGTCAATATCACGGTGATCCTCCTTTCACACTGCAATACCTCTTATATCTGTCGAGTCTCTGAAAACGTTGGAACGTTACACACCTATTATAATGTTTTTTATTCCCAATAGCAAGAATTTGTTATTTTTTTGCTGATGAAATTCAAAAGCCGCCGTGAAGCAGCATGATACTTGCCGGAATAATAAAAAAGTTCAGAAAAACCTGCAAAAAAGCTTTTCTGAACTCTTTTGATGAAATGGAGATGAGGGGAGTTGAACCCCTGTCCGAAAGTACATCAACAGGAACCTCTCCGGGCGCAGACGGTTATTTACATTCCCTCGCCGGAGCGTGAGCCGTCACACTCACCGGCTTGGTAGCTTCATTGTTCATGGCACGCTCAAAGCTTTGCGCACTCACGTGCACCACTCGTCGACGCCCCATCCCGAGCCGTGGTACTCTCAGGCGGAACGCTCGCAATTAAGCTGCGAGAAGACCGTTTCTAACGGTAAAAGGTTTGTTCTTTAATTTATAAAGATTGCCCGTTTTATGGATGTCAGGCGCATCCGCCCGCTATTCCTGCCTCCGCGCCCCCGTCGAAACCGTTACATCCCCGTATAAACTCAGAGCAATGCTCTGAGTGGGTGAAATCGGTTATGCGGGAAAAAGATCAGCATTTTTCCGGCTGAGGATACTCAACGCCGAAGGTATCGACCGTGACGTTCTTCATGACCTGAGGAATTCTCGGTTTGTCATTATAGTCTGTGCGCACCTCGCATATCCTGTCAACGACATCAATACCCTCGATGACCTTGCCGAAGGAGGCATACTGACCGTCAAGATGAGGGGAGTCCTCATGCATCACAAAAAACTGACTGCCTGCGGAGTCGGGTGCATTTGTACGCGCCATTGACAGAACGCCTCTTGAATGCTTCAGCTCGTTTTTAAAGCCGTTTCTTGAAAATTCACCCTTGATGCAGTAGCCGGGACCGCCGGTGCCGGTGCCTTTGGGGTCGCCGCCCTGGATCATGAAACCGGGAATTACACGGTGGAATATAAGACCGTTGTAAAATCCGCTCTTTACAAGAGAAATAAAGTTATTGACGGTGTTGGGGGCGATTTCGGGGTACAGCTCGGCCTTCATTACATCGCCGGACTCCATTTCGATCGTTACAACAGGATTACTCATTCATAGTTCCTCTCTTTCATCATTCTGTCAATATCACGTTTTGACTGGCGATCAGCTTCGCTGTCGCGCTTATCGTGCAGCTTTTTGCCTTTGCACAATCCGAGCTCAACCTTGACTCTGCTGTCCTTGAAATAAAGCGAGATCGGTATCAGCGCCACGCCGTCCTGCATGATGCGGGCATTGAGCTTTAATATCTCACGCTTGTGCATCAGAAGCCGTCTCGGCCGCACAGGATCTTTGTTGAAGATATTTCCCTGCTCATAAGGGGAAATATGCATGGAGCGGATAAAAAGCTCCCCGTTCTTGATGGTGCAGAAAGCATCCTTGAGGTTGACGTTTCCGGCACGGATCGATTTGACCTCTGTGCCTGCCAGCTCAATACCCGCCTCATAGCGTTCAAGGACAAAATACTCATGGAAAGCTTTCCGGTTCACCGCTATTTCTTTTTTTCCCTGTTGCTTCGGCAAGGCTGAACTCACTTCCTCTCTTTGTTCAGTATACCATATACCGTGCAGGAATTAAAGTCTAAATTGAAAACATGAAATATTTTTTTCCGATCGTATATATTATTTTATCCTCTGCTTGCGAAAATGTGTTTGATGTCGTATAATTACAAAATAAGAATCTAACGGAGGCTTCAATGAAAAATTTTCTCAGAAGATATCTATCTCTCATTATCGCCCTGATCATTGTAAGCTCTGTCTGCTGCCTTTTTGCCGGCAGGAAAGAGGGCCTTTTTATAGATGAGGCCTATACCTACGGACTTTCAAACAGCTATTATGCACCTTATGTTTACGACATAAAAGACAAGGACATGATCGATAAGGTCATAAGCCATGAGGAGTTGCTTGATTACATGACGGTAGGGGAGGATGACGCCTTTGCTTTCTGCTCGGTATATTACAATCAGTCGATGGATGTTCATCCGCCGCTTTATTACTGGCTTTTCAATTTTGCGTCCAGCCTTCACAGGGGCGTAATGGACTTCAAAGCGGGGCTTATACTTAATTACGTCATATATATACTTACGCTTGTTTTCCTTTATAAGCTTGCGTTTATACTTTTTAACAGCCGTGACATAGCGGTGTCGGCGGTCGTACTATACGGTCTGAGCGTAATAGGGCTTTCAACGATGCTGATGATACGGATGTACGTGCTTCTGACGCTTGAAACGGTCCTGCTTGCGTATTTTATAGCTCTTAACATGCGCGAGAGAAAAACAAGATACTGCATCGCCGCCGGTATTACGGTATTTGCGGGGCTTATGACGCAGTACTATTTTGTGTTCTACGCATTTTTCGTGTGCCTTTCATATTTAATATTCGCACTTGCAAAAAAGGATATTCGCGGGACACTCGTTTTCTCTGTTTCGGCATTGCTTGGAGTCATCGCACTTGTCGTTGCCTTCCCGCCGTTTATAAAGCAGCTTACAGCCGACGCGCTCGTATCGGGCGGAAGCGCCGTTGAAAACGCGAAAAACACAGCGATGTATATGACAAGACTTTCGGGCTTTAGAGCGGATTGTACGCACAGGATGAAGGCAATCATATTTACGGCTCTTGCGTTTCTTGCCCTTTGCATTGTTTTTTGCAAAAAAATTGCCGTCAGTGCGAGAGAAGGAAAGCTAAGCTTTACGTCGCTTATTGTTATTATACCTGCTTTTGTGACCTTTGCTGTTGTTTCGATAGTATCTCCGGTCAACGAGCTTAGGTATGTGTACAACATAATCCCTCTTTTTGCGCTTGCCGTATGCTTTCTTATGTATCTTGCGGATGTATCTGCCGGAGAGTTCAGAAAAAGCCGGTTTATTAAAAAAGGCGTGCTTTTGCTTGTCACGGCTCTGGCACTCTGGGAGGCGAGGTGTCTGCCTCCGGATTATCTTTATGACGAATACTCCGACTATGACGCACTTCTGAAACCGCACACCGGCTCACCCTGTGTATATTTTGATAACAATTACAACTCCCCCTTGACATACGACATGATGCAGATTATGCTGTTTGATGAAATTTTTGTCACAAATGATACGGCTTCGTCCGCAATGCTCGATTATATCGGGGATGCAGACGAGATGGTCACTTTTATCGATATCAGCAAAGACTGGGCCAGCGGATATGACAGTAAAGAAATTCTGGACGGACTGATGCAGAATACTGATTTTACAACAGCCACACAGCTCTACTCAAATGGCTTTTCGGATGTATATCTGCTTGAAAAATAAATAAGGAGAAAACAGATGCTTTCGGTAATACTTCCTTCTTATAACGAAGAAAAAATGATCCTGATCGCTGCGGATACTATCTCCCGTATCCTTTCAGCCGAGAAAATAGAATATGAGCTTGTTTTTGTTGACGACGGCTCAAAGGACACCACATGGGATAAAATACAGGAGGCAAATCAGAAAGATCCGAATGTTGTCGGAGTACATTTCAGCCGCAATTTCGGCAAGGAAGCTGCCATGTTTGCCGGACTTGAAAAAGCCTCCGGCGATTGCTGCGTTGTCATGGACTGTGACCTCCAGCATCCGCCTGAGAAGCTTGTGGAGATGTACCGCCTGTGGGAGCAGGGCTTCGAGGTCGTTGAAGGGATCAAAGAGGACAGGGGAGAGGAGAGCGGCTTCCATAAGTTTGCCGCAAACAGCTTCTATTCTCTTATGAGCAAGGCCATCGGCATGGATATGGGTTCATCCTCCGACTTCAAGCTTCTTGACCGCAAGGTAGTCGACACTTTGAATGCCATGTCGGAGAGAAATGTGTTTTTCCGTGCGCTTTCATTCTGGGTCGGTTTCAAAAAAGCATCGGTCACTTATTGTGTTCAAGAGCGTACAGAGGGTGAGAGCAAGTGGTCGACGAAATCGCTCATTAAATATGCCATCACAAATATCGGCTCTTTTTCTTCGGCGCCGCTCCATGTCATAACGATCCTCGGAATCGTAATGCTGATCACGGCGATCGTATTCGGCGTTATTTCTTTGGTACAGAAGCTCACAGGACAGGCTGTCGCAGGATTTACAACGGTCATACTGCTCTCTCTGTTTTCCAGCAGCGTTATCATGATAAGCCTCGGGATCATCGGCTACTATCTTGCACGTGTCTATGAGGAGATCAAGGGCAGACCCCGCTACATCGTTTCCAAAACGGTAGGAGAAAAGAAATGAGAAAGCTTATACTGAATATTCTTGTTTTCTTCAAGAAACTTTTTCGTCCCGGAAGCAGGGGAGAAGCGTTCTTTCAGTTTTGGATAGACAAGATCGAGATAGTTGTTTACCTTGTTGTGGGCGTCCTTACAACGATCGTCTCCTGGGCGGCTAAATTTGCATTTAATTTTGTTTTCTATGCCGGAACGGCACATCCGACCTCCGTACAGAATTTTATTCTTAGTGCCGTTAACTGGATAGCCGGTGTGGCTTTTGCGTATCCTACAAACCGGGCATGGGTCTTTGAAAGCAAAGATCCGAAAATACTGCCCGAATGTACGAAATTTGTCCTTTCGAGAGTATCGACTCTTGTCCTTGATATCGTAGTAATGCAGGTGCTCGGAGCTTTGGGCATGAATCTTTATGCCGCCACACTGATCTCTGCCGTACTTGTCATCATCGGAAATTATGTGTTCAGCAAACTGTTTGTCTTCAAAGCGCAGAAGAAGTAAACTTTTAAGGATATGCCGATTAATTCGCCGCAAGCAGATGACGGAGGTGAATTATTCGGCGATTTCTTAAGAAAGCAGAGATTAAGAAGGTAAAAAGATGCGTAAAAAGAAAGGTATTCTGATACTTGCGATTATTGTTGTGTTGATCGAGCTGCTTGTATGTGCATATTTTGTTTGGGAGAAGGCGCCGGATATAGCGACGAACAAGCCGGAAACGATCGAAGCAAGCCCGACGGAAACGCCTGTACAGACTGCCGCACCTGCTATGGAGCCTACTCCGGAACCGACTCCCACCCCTATTCCCGAGATCGCGCCTCAGTCGGCAAGACAGGATGGAGTCTATACGATCCTCCTCGTCGGAGAGGATCAGATCTCCGGAAATACGGATACCATACTTGTAGGCAAGATCGACACCAATAACCATAAAATGGATTTTGTCAGTATTCCCAGAGACACGCTTCTCAATATGGACGGAGATATGCGAAAAATAAACTGCATATACTATAAAGCCAGGGCCAGAGGAGCGGATGCAGCTCATGAGCTTGTCAAAAAAGTGACCCAGATCATCGGATTTGAAGTTGACTGCTATGCAATTACAAATCTTGATGCATTTATTGACACGATCGATGCGATCGGAGGGGTCGACTACTATGTAAATCAGGAGATCTGGATGGACGATGTCTGGCAGAATCTGTTCACTTGTCTCCCGGTCGGAATGCAGCATCTTGACGGCTATCACGCGATGTGCCTTGTTCGTTACCGTGCCGGCTATGCCGATGCCGACCTCGGAAGAATAAACGTTCAGCATGATTTTCTGAAAACCCTTGCAAAGCAGATGATATCCCTCGGAAATATTCCTAATCTGCCGAAGGTCATCGATATTCTCACCGAAAACCTTGATACGAACCTTACAGCGTCCAATATCGCTTTCTTCATTCGTCAGGCTCTTATGTGTTCACCGGAGGATATCAATTTCTACACTGTTCCCGTTGTCGGAAAAACTCTCGGTGAAGGGATCAGCTATGCGGTGATCATCCTGTATCAATGGCGTGATATGCTCAACGCCTATCTCAACCCGTTTTCCGAGCCGCTGACATTTGAAAACCTTGATGTGATGTACAATGATTACTTCGGCATCGGATGCACCGGAGAGATGCAGGGCGCTTGGTATTTTGTCGGTCTTGCGGAAGCCGAAATGGCTGCTGCCCAACAGAATTATTCCTGGTAAACAAACGAAAGAGGTCATTTCTTTTGAAATGGCTTCTTTTTTTATGCGGAGCGGAAACAGCGATTGACAAACCATCGCTTTGTTATATAATAAATATGTAAAAGGATATCCAATCAAATTTATGGAGGGAAAATATGTCAACAGAAAAGAGATTTCTGCCATCCTACGATGTGATCGTTGTAGGTGCGGGAATGGGCGGCCTCACAGCGGCTGCCAGACTTGCGAAAGCAGGTAAGAGCGTTTTACTTCTTGAAAAGCATAATCTAACCGGAGGTTATGCTACAAGCTTTGTTCGCGGAAGATATGAGTTTGAGGTCAGCCTTCATGAGGCGTGCGAGTTCGGAGACGGACTTAACGGTGCGGGCTACGGTGCCTGCAGAGCAATGTTTGATGATCTGGGAATAAAAATGGACTGGGTCAAGGTGCCGGATGCATATCGCGTCGTTCTCACGGATCAGAACATTGACTTTACCATGCCTTTCGGAATAGAAAACTGCATTCAGGCGATCGAAGCGCTTGAGCCGGGCAACGGAAAAAAAGTCCGCAACTATTTCAGACTTTTTGAAGAAATCAATGATGCACTTGAGTACATCGGTTCCTGCGGTGCAAAAGGTCCCGACCCCAAGACGATGGCCACAAAGTATTCATCCTTCATGCGCACCGCCGCTTATGAGACCGATGAAGTAAACAAATCATTTAAGTTCGGTCCCAAGACGACTGAGGTACTCAACGCCTATTACGGCTACATCAGCCGTCATTTAAGTGAGGCAAGCTTTATTGTCTGGGCGCAGATGATATACCTCTATCTGCGTGACGGCGCACATATCCCCGCAAAGACTTCCCACGAGATCGCAAATGAGCTTGAGGCGGCGTTCAGACGCTTCGGCGGTCAGGTCGAGACCAATGTAAAGGTAAGCGAATATATTCTTGAAAACGGCCGCTGTGTGGGTGTGCGCACCGAAAACGGTGACGTGATCAGGGCAAAGTTCGTCGTTTCCAACGGCAACCCCACCAAGGCTGTTGCCGATATGATGGACAGAAAACAGGTTCCTGAGAAGGCATTGAAGCTGGCAAACGTCAGAAAGCAGCTCGCGTCTCCATTTGTTGTGTACCTTGGTCTGGACGCCGCTCCGCAGGATATGGGCATTGAGAGCTATGAGTACTTTGTGGGCGAGAATATGGATACCGAGAAAATTTATAATACAACAAACAACTGGGTCAGTCACCACAGAGTTTCCGCGACCTGCCCCGATGTGGCAATACCCGGCTTTTCCGGCGAGGGTCGCTGCCAGATCAACCTCACAAGTATGTATTCTCCCGATGCAATGAACAAGTCAACTCTCTCCAAGTATGACTATCTGCCCGAGAATGAGCGTTTTGCCAACTGCATGATCGACACCTTTGAGGAGATCACCGGCGCAAGGATACGTGACCATATCGAAGAGATAGCGATAGCAACGCCCGCGACCTTTACACGCTACGCAGAGGCCTTCCGCGGCAACATCTACGGATATGCCTGCACGGCGATTGACGGCGCTGTTCCGCGTACCATGAATCAGGAAGCCGACAGACTTATACCCGGACTTGACTTTGTAGGCAGTGCAGGCTACCGCGCACACGGCTATTCCAGCGTTATCACCAACGGCTATCAGACCGCCGGTGTAGTACTCGCAAAACTGGGAGGTATGAAATAATGGCTAAGAAAGCAAAAGTGTCCGTAAGAGGATATTTCAAGGATCTGACGGGCTTTTTCGGTCTGACCAAGGCTCGTGAAGCTTGGATCGAAAGCGGCAGTACCGAGTTTGATATGTCAGACCATGCCGCCGATCTGGCAAAACAGCTCCATTCCGAGCTGACAAGGGCAGTCATCACCGACATCAAAGACGAAACTCCCAGCACAAAGACCTTCACCTTCAAGGCTCTTGACGGCTACACTCTTCCGTATTTCTACGCCGGTCAGCATATCAGCGTTAAGCTGTGCATTAACGGAAAAACGGTAACACGTCCGTTCTCCGTTTCCTCCGCGCCGAGCGATACCGACAACGGTATTTTACAGATCACTCTGCGTAAAAAGCCCAACGGCTATGTGACAGGATGGGTATGGGATAACTGGAAGGTCGGCAGCGAGGTCAGCTTTGACGGTGCCTTCGGTGACGGTTACTGGTCATCCATCCGCGATACAAAGCATCTTGTCGGCATAGCGGGCGGCTCCGGAATTACCGCTTTCCGTTCTATCGCACGGGAAATGGCAGTTTCAAAGCGTCCGGAAAAGTTTACAATTCTCTACGGCTCAAGAAACGAAAACGACATTATCTTCTTCGACGAACTCAATGAGCTTGCAAAAAACTCAGACGGTGCTATCGAAGTATACAATGTTCTCTCCGAGGCAGGTGAGGGCTGGACAGGGGAGAGGGGCTTCATCGGTGCAGAGATAATAAAGAAGCTCGTTCCCGACTGGGATAAAGTAACTTATTTTGTCAGCGGTCCTCAGCCCATGTACGATTTTCTTAATAAAGAATTTGCAGCAATGGGCATCAGAGAGAAATACATCCGCATGGAGGAGTACGGCGAGACCGACGATATTACGGCATCACCGCTCTATCCGAAAGGACATGAGAACGAGATCTTTAAGATCAAAGTCATTTTCGGTACCGATGAGCAGATAATTGACGCAAAGGCGACAGATACGGTCGTTGTCTCCCTTGAAAAGGCAGGACTTGCACCCGATACCCATTGCCGCAGCGGTCAGTGCGGCTGGTGCAGAAGCCTTCTGCTCGAAGGGGAGGTATGGCAGCGTCCTCAGTCCGACGGCGTCAGAGCCTCAGATAAGGATCACGGCTATTTCCATCCGTGCTCAGCATATCCTATGAGCGACATTACAATTAAGGTCGATTCAAGACTGTAAACAAAAAATCTCTGCCTTATAAACGAATAGGGCAGAGATTTTTTCATAAATAAACAAGAACATATAACTTCGCATAATATCAATTTAACGAAGTTGACAACAAAGAAAAAGTGTATTATACTGTGTTATGTAAAGTAAATCGTTCTTGCGCTTTTACGGAGGTATAAAGATGAATTTAGATCGGATAGATGACGCGCCCGATATTCTGATGGAGTTTCTGGAATACCATTCAACCGTACGCGGTCATTCGGATAAGACGATCATGGCCTACTATACCGATTTGAAAATTCTTTTCCGATATCTGAAAATTCGCAGACATATCGTTCCTTCCAATACACCTTTTAATGAGATCGACATTACCGATGTTGATATCGATTTTATTAAATCCATTAAAATCGAAGAGCTTTACAGGTATCAGAGCTTCTCACCCGAATCGGTTAATTCCTCAAACACGCTGGCCGCTGCCAGCCGCTGCCGCCGTACATCAAGCGTTAAATCTTTTTTTAACTATATAGTTAACAAGAGACATTTGATTGATAAAAATATAACACAAGAACTGGATATGCCCAAACGTCCGGCTTCTCTGCCGAAATATTTAGAGGAAAACGAATGTGAACGACTGTTGACCGCCTGTGAAGGCAAATTTGAGTATCGGGATTATGCCATACTTATGCTTTTCATCTCCTGCGGTCTTCGTATTTCGGAGCTGTGCTCGTTAAATCTTACCGATGTGGCCGAAGATCATGTGCGGGTCATCGGTAAAGGTAACAAAGAACGGATCGTTTTCTTTGCCGACGGCTGCCGCGAAGCGATCGACGACTATCTTGCGGTCAGAGACAACGGAAAGATCAATGAAAAAGACCGGAATGCCCTGTTTATCAGCAGTGTCAACCGCAGGATCACTCCCCGAGGAGTTGAGCAGATGGTCGAAAAGAAGCTTCTTATGGCAGGTCTTGACGCAAGCCGATATTCACCGCATAAGCTGCGCCATACAGCGGCGACATTGATGCTTAAAAACGGCGTTGATACAAGGGCATTGCAGGAGGTCCTCGGACACAGTAATCTGAATACAACGCAGATATACACCCATCTCGATAACGCTTCCCTGCATGAGGCAGCTATGGCAAACCCCATCGGACGCATGAAGAAAAAAGACATAGAGTAAAATACCGCCTCTCATACTATTCTCCAATAAAAAGTAGAACTTCTTATTGGAGAGATGCCGCCTATGGCGTCATCCATTTGCTTACGCAAATGACGTCTCATACGATTCTCAACGCACCTGACGGTGCTATAAAAAGTAGACTTTGTCTACTTTTTAATGAGAATCAGTATCACTTCTCCGTGAGAGGCAGTATGCTTCCAATATCAAAAATGCTATCGTCTGTAAGGAAAACCGGCTCTATTCCCCTGCTTTTCAGAAAATCAAGTATTATTTCAGCGTCAGGATGATCGTTAATCGAACCGGTAAACGCAAGTTCACCGGCTGAGATTTTGAAACTGCTTCCGCCGATAAAGCCATATGGAAAGCCTTCCAGTTCTATATGCCCCTCTTTTATCAGAAGCGAGGCAAAACCGGCTTTTTCGGCTGCCGTATGAATACTGCGGTCGGAAGTAATTATGGAGCTTTCGTCCACAACGCATACAGCGCATTTGGTATAGCCCTGTTTTACGGACAGGGGTTCAACTCCCCTCATCCCGAGGATATCAACGCACGCTCTGTCGGCAGATTTCGGATTGCAGAAAAACACTTCTCCGCAGATACAGATATTCAGGGCGGAATCGAGCGGATATGCTCTCATTTGAGTATCAGAAAATGATATTTCAGATCCCAGTTCATTTATTCTCTTTGAAAAGTTTGAATTTTTCAGAAAAGGAGCTAAAACAAGTCTGTTTTCTCCGAGATGAAGCACAGAAAGGTCGGCATGACCGGATAGCCTTTCGTCCACATACGGATTATCCGGAACATAGATCGGTCTCAATCCGTGTTTGATAAGTGCCCCGTCAAGTTTATCTCTGTATTTATCACCCAGCAGCACAATATCTGCCTTCTCTGACAGATTTGGTTTGAGTACAAACTTACTCATGCTTTCCGAGCACCGATTTGATCGCACTGCGCACATTTGTGACCGGTATAAGGGTAAGACCGTCATACTGTTTAAGCTCGTTTCTGATATGAGCCGGTATCACACAGCGCTTAAATCCGAGTCTTGCAATTTCGGAAAGCCTCTGATTAAGCATATTTACGCTTCGTATTTCACCCGAGAGCCCGACTTCGCCGATAGCGGCAATGTCGGAGCCGAGGGGAAGGTCAAAATAGCTGGAGGCAATGGCCAGCACGGTAGCAAGGTCTGCTGCCGGCTCGTCAAGATATAAGCCTCCGATGACATTTATATAGGAATCGCAGTTCGAGACCTGCACTCCTCCGCGCTTTTCAAGCACAGCCAACAGCATGGCGGCCCTATTGAAATCAACGCCGTTGCTGCGGCGCGCAGGATTATAGCCCGCCTGCGATAAAAGTGCCTGAACCTCCGCGAGAATTGGTCTGCTTCCCTCCATGATACAGGCAACGCACGTTCCCGGGCTGTTCTCCGGCCGGCCTGCCAGAAGCATTTCCGAAGGATTTTCAACACACGTCAATCCGCTTTCGTCCATTTCAAAGATCCCGATCTCATTGGTGGAGCCGAAGCGGTTTTTTGCGGCGCGAAGGATTCGGAAGCTGGTGCTCCGTTCTCCCTCAAAGTAAAGAACGCAGTCCACCATATGCTCGAGCACCTTGGGACCGGCAATACTGCCTTCCTTGTTGATGTGACCGACAATAAAAACGGTAAGTCCAAGCTCCTTTGTAAGACGCATTATCCGCATGGTGCACTCCCGCACCTGACTGATGCTCCCCGGGGCTGATGCCACGTCCGCATCGGATACGGTCTGAATAGAGTCGATTATTACCGCATCCGGCTTTATATCGTCAATGCAGGCAATGATCTTATCCAGATCGGTTTCCGAAAGAACATATATCTCACCGCAGCTTACGCCGAGTCTTTCGGCGCGAAGCTTAAGCTGCCGTTCACTTTCCTCGCCGGTCACATACAAAACCGTTCTGTCTTCGCCGATCTTACCGCACATCTGCAGCAAAAGCGTGGATTTGCCTATTCCGGGAGCTCCTCCGACAAGAACGAGCGATCCGACGACTGCACCGCCTCCGAGAACTCTGTCAAGCTCTCTTATTCCCGTGTCAAAACGGATCTCCTCGGAGGTATCGAGAACGGAAAGCTTTTTGGGTTTGTTTTCGACGCCGTACATATGCGCGGATTTTGACGGACTGCCGCCGGATTCTATTTTTAATTCAACAAGCGTGTTCCAGGCTCCGCAGTTCGGGCATTTGCCTGCCCAGTTCGGCGTCTCACTGCCGCAGTCCGAGCAGCAGTAAACTGTCTTTGATTTCTTTGCCATATTTCTTATCTCCGGTTCAGATATCGGCTTTTTCTGCGCTGAACTGAATATATGAAGCAAGCATTACGGCTGCAAGCGCCGTTTGATAGCTGCTGTCAGTCAGTTTTCCGATATCAAAATGATTAGATACAAAACCGCACTCAACAAGCACGGCAGGACATGACACATTCTCCAGTACATACAGTCTGTTATTATCCTTCTGCGCAAGGTGACGGTTATCAGATTCAAGAGAATTGACTATATTGGTCTGGAAGATGCCGCCAAGTCTCTCGCTCCGGCCGTTTGCGGAGTATATGACCTGTGCTCCACCCGGCTGAGCTGTGGGATAGTAGTTCTGATGAATACTGACAAGAACAGGGTTTTTTGTACTGTTTGCAAGGTCAGCTCTGTATTTCAGTTCCGAATGCTCACTGTATTGGTCATTTTCAGTCTGTGAACGGTCGTCAACTCTTGTCATAATCGCTCGTTTACCGGCAAAAACCGAAGCGGCAAACAGTTTTTTCGCGATTGCGAGGTTGATGTCGCTCTCTTTACTCCCGTCAACGCCTATCGCACCTCCGTCAATTCCGCCGTGACCCGCGTCGATGACAAGAACCGTATCATCTGAAGAAAAAACAGGAACCATATCGCTGTTTAGCCATATAGCATCTGTTACCGCATATATTGTTGCGGCAGCGCAGATCATCACGCCGATCGCGAATGCGATTCGATCCCGTCTGTATACAAACTGCCTGAGTAACATCATAAAGTCGTTTTTCACCTGATATTATACAGTTTTTGTTCCCGATAGTCAATCAGACTCACAGTAAATTCCCACCGTAAATCCCCATGCGCAAAACGAGCACCACTATAAATGAAAGCATAATGCGCATGGGAATTTTTCGCATCCGTTCCGGCTGCCCCGTCATGGGCGAAGAACGGGCGATAATTATAATCACTATGGGAGCGGAGCTTTCATAATAAAATGCATATCAGACCACTGCTGCCTTCGTTGATTATTCTCTCCAGAGTTTCACGCAGTTTCTTTTTTGCATTCTCAGGCAGTGCCTCGATCTTGGAGGTGAGCCCTTCCTCCGCGATATCATTGAGGGATTTCCCGAAAATATTTGACTGCCAGATACGGTTTACATCTCCGTCAAACCCTTGAAGGAGGAAATTGATAATGTCCTCTGAGGCTGTCTCGCCGCCTATGGCCGGAGTGACCTCCGTTTCCACCTCAGTCCTTATCATGTGGATAGCCGGTGCATTGGCCTTGAGCTTTACGGTGTATTTCCCTCCCTGCCTGACGATCTGCGGTTCTTGCATATTCATTTGAGAAGAATCGGGTATCACAACTCCGTAGCCGCTTTCCTTTACCGACTCGAGCGCTGTCTTTATTCTGTCATATTCCTTCTTTACAACGCTCATTTCACTTAATATGGAGATAAGATCGCCGTCATTATTGACTTCAAGCCCCGTATTGCTGCTGATGACCTCATAATAAAGCCTTCGCGGTATCTTTAACTGTATTTCAACGCTTCCGTTTCCGAGGTCGCTGCCGATGATCTCCGCAGCGGAAATATGTTCATATGCCTCCAGTTCACAGAGGACTTCGGAACAGTCTTTTATCTTTTTAACGCTTTTGCTGCTGTTTAGTATCCGGGCAAACAGTTCGGATTTGAGTCCGCCGCTGTCCGACAGCGCATCCAGCCATTCGGGCAGATAAAATCCGAGAGCTCTTACAGGAAATTCTTTAAGCACGGATTTGACAATGCTCCCGATCGTTTCCTCGTCCAGCTCAAGGCAGTTGACGGCGATGCACTGCACGCCGTATTGCTCCGCAATCTCCCGGGAGATAGCAGCGGCATTCTCTGATCTCGGAGATGCACTGTTGAGCAGAACGATAAACGGTTTCCCGATCGCTTTCAGCTCATTTATAACACGCTCTTCCGCGCTGACATATTTTTCTCTGGGAATATCGCAGATCGTTCCGTCGCATGTCACGACGATTCCGATCGTCGAATGCTCGGTGATAACTTTATATGTTCCCTTTTCGGCCGCCTCCGTAAGAGTTACCTCGCGGTCAAACCACGGCGTCGTAACGAGCCTCTCGTCTCCGTCTTCAAACTGTCCCACAGCGCCGTCAACCATATAACCGACGCAGTCGACGAGCCGTACAGAGAGAGTATCTCCGGAATCAAGAGATATGCTGACGGCCTCCTCGGGTACAAATTTGGGCTCTGCCGTCATGATCGTTCTTCCGGAGCCGCTCTGAGGAAGCTCATCGAGAGCGCGTTCCCGGACATAGGCGTTCTCAATATTAGGTATGATAAGCGTCTCCATGAAACGCTTGATGAATGTGGATTTACCCGTTCGGACAGGCCCGACAACACCGAGCATGAAAGCCCCGTCAGTCCTTGCGGCAATATCCTGGTATATTGATGTATCGGTCATAAAAAGCAAACCTCCGCTTCCATGTTCTCGTTTGTACGAGTCTATGAGAAGCGGAGGTGATATATGACCGTTTACCTGTCAGCAAAATTCAATAATTGCCTTATGCGCAGCCGAAACGCAGAAGTGAACGTCCGGATACCTTGCCGAAAGCTTTTCAAAAAGCATCGGTATGACCGGCTGCTCGGTACCGAAATGGTCTCCGTCAATGAGATTTATGCCCAACTCCTGAGCAGCGAGAAATTCATGGTATTTGACATCGGCGGTTAAGAATGTATCACAGCCTTTTTCTGCGGCATCCTCCAGAGCGTCTGCGCCGCTGCCGCCCAAAACGGCTATTTTTTTTACGGCTCTGCCTGCATCATAGTACCGCAGACCGTTCGCGGGAAGCTTTGAACGACACAGGCGGAGAAAATCAGACAGAGCCGTTTCTTCCGGAAGTATCCCGACTCTTCCGCAGTTGTCTTTATCAAGATTTTCAACGAACTCTGCTCCAAACAGCGAAAGCAAAACATCGTTCACGCCGCCTTCGGCTATGTCAAGGTTCGTATGCATGGAAATGACCGCAATATCATTTGCTGCCAGTTTTATCAGCTTACTGTCTGTGAGCGCTTTCAGCGGGTGAAATATCACCGGATGATGTGAAATGATCATATCGGCACCGTTATCGATCGCTTCATCGACGACAGCTTCGGTAACATCAAGAGCCAGAATAACATTACGGATCATCTTCTCTTTTCTGCCGATAAGAAAACCGGAGTTATCAAAGCTCATCTGTTTCTCCAAAGGCGCAAGCTCACACAAATAAGTGAAAAGTTCATTTCCCGTTATCACCGCATATCCTCCGAAAGCCTTTCTTTCATTTCTCTCAGTCCCATAAGTATTTTTTCGTTTATACCGCATCTTGAAATCACATCCGGCCTGCCGCTGTTTTTCATTCCCGTGATACTTTTTCCGAAGCTTCCGATCAGCTTTTCAAGTCTTTCGGGAAAGTGTTCCGAATTCTTTATCAGTTCATATTTACCGGTAAAAAGCTCTGCGTCGCTGGTTTTTCCGGCGTTTCCCGGGACGGCTGTAATTATCTGATAAAAAGTCCCTTCGTCCCTGACAAGCTCCTCGCTCTTTATTTCAAAGCTGTTATTGATCAGCCAATATCTGAGGATCTCGGACTTTGTCATCGGCTGCAGTATCAGCTTGAATGACCAGGTGTAAAGCCATTGTGTCCTGTCAAGAATGCCGCATATGGTATCACCGCCCATACCGGCGATTATTATTGTATCGATCCTTTCGTGAGGACAGCTTTCAAGTCCGTCACACAGCAGAAAGTCGATCCTGCCTTCCAGACCTGCCTCCTTTGCGTTTTCGATCCCTTTCAGGAGGGGAGCATAGTTTATATCCGATGCTATCAGATTACCGTTATATCCGTTCTGAGCGAGATATATGGGGATATAACCGTGATCGGTCCCGACATCGACAACCCCTCTGCCGTCTCTCACATGAGATGCAATTGTAAGAAGTCTCTTATCCATAATTTATAAAAAAACCCCGGCTTCTTAATGCCGAGGAATTATCCGATGATCATCAGACGGTTTCAAGAAAAGCCTTGAGAGCAACGACAAACTCATCAGGGTCTACGCCGTGGGCATAGCAGGCCTGCTCGAGATTTTCACCGCTTGCCATGGCACAGCCCATGCAGTGCATTCCGATGGCCTGGAATGCGGGCATTGCCTGAGGGCAGTTCTCAACGATTTCGGAAATAAGGGTTTCTTTAGTGATTTCCATAGCTGTCACCTTTCGTTTTAATAAGCATAAAAATTGGGACGCCTAAGCGCCCCAATTTCTGTCAGGCGGATCAGGCCTGCTCTCTCATTTTAGCAAAGCATTCGCTGCAGTATACGGGACGGTCGGATTTGGGCTCAAAGGGAACCTTTGCCTCGCCGCCGCAGGCAGCGCAGACTGCTGTAAAGAACTCACGGGGACCACGGGCTGCGTTCTTGCGTGCATCGCGGCAGACCTTGCAGCGCTGAGGCTCATTCTGGAAGCCGCGCTCTGCGTAGAACTCCTGCTCACCTGCGGTGAAAACGAACTCTTTACCACACTCTTTGCAAACTAAAGTCTTGTCTTCGTACATTTCGAATCCTCTCTTTTGATAACGTGCCTATTTCGGCTGTATTTGCGATCAGCTCTTGCTGCAAACGCCAGAATAAATCTCCGTATAGCGGAGTCCCGACAACGTCTGTCGGGTGATTAAATGTTCCATGCTCTCCGGCCAACTAAGTATCCTGCAATCAGGGGTTACCAAAAGAAGGTATTCGAGAGTTGCTCAGATCAAACTGAACGGAAAAAACAAAAAATCGGATAAATGAATACATCTATTTAATATAAACTAACACGTTATATTATACAGCAAGCGTGATTTTTGTCAATAATTATTTGCAAAAAAACCGAAAAAAATTATAAATCAAGCTCCTGCTGACCGGCAAATACAATACCGAGATGCTCATAAGCCCTGCGTGTGACGCATCTGCCGCGCGGCGTGCGGGTAATAAACCCTTTCTGCAGCAGATAAGGCTCGTAAACATCCTCCAGAGTGACGGCTTCTTCGTTTATTGTTGCGGCCAATGTCTCAAGCCCCACGGGTCCGCCGTTATAGTATTCGATGATGCTTCTGAGCATCCTTCTGTCAAGCGCGTCAAGCCCGAGCTTGTCTACCTCCAGACTGGAAAGCGCCATATCGGCAACGGAGTTTGTTATTACGCCGTCGGCCATGACCTGTGCATAGTCACGCACGCGCCGGAGAAGCCTGTTGGCTATTCTCGGTGTACCGCGTGAACGCGAGGCTATTTCATAAGCGCCGCTCTCTTCGATATCCACATTCAGTATCCCGGCGGAGCGGGTGACGATCTTTTTCAGCTCCTCCGGAGTGTAGAGCTCAAGCCGGAGAGAAACGCCGAAACGGTCACGCAATGGCGCCGTGAGTTGTCCCGACCTTGTTGTTGCGCCGATCAGAGTGAAATGCGGCAGATCAAGATGGATCGAATTTGCTGAGGGACCTTTGCCGAGGATGATATCGATGGCATAGTCCTCCATTGCGGGATAAAGGATCTCCTCGTATGCACGGTTCAGACGATGGATCTCGTCAACAAACAGTATATCGCCTTCATTGAGGTTTGTAAGCATTGCCACAAGGTCGCCGGGTTTCTCAATGGCAGGACCTGAGGTAATGCGCATATTGACGCCCATCTCATTTGCTATCACTGAGGCCAAAGTCGTTTTTCCGAGTCCCGGAGGACCGTGCAGAAGTACATGGTCAAGCGGCTCGTTTCGCATTTTGGCGGCATTGATGAAAATGCTCAGATTTCCCTTCGCTTTCTCCTGACCGATATACTCATTTATCGATTTCGGGCGAAGAGAACCCTCATTGTTGTCTTCTGACAGACGGGCGGCACTGGTAATTATCTCTTCATTTGATTCTTCCGAAAAACTGATACTCATTGTGTCACCTTATTTAACCATTTTTTTCAGAACGGCTTTAATGATCTGCTCTGCGGTCATATCCGCCGTTTCAAGCGTTTTGAGAGCAGATGCAATGTCACTGCTGCTGTACCCGAGCACAGCCAGACCGGCTAAAGCGTCGTTCATACTGCTGTTTGAGGCGGAGGCTGAAGCGGGAATACGGATATCGATCGTCTGACCGCCCATTTCCTTGCTGATCTTATCCTTGAGCTCAAGAATTACCCTCTGCGCTATCTTCTTACCTATTCCGGGAGCGACGGTCAACGCCTTTTCGTCGCTGTTCATTATAGCCAGCGCAAGAGATTCGGGGGTGTTGTACGACAATATCGAAATAGCAGCTTTCGGACCGATGCCGGAGACTGCCGTCAGCATTTCAAAGCATCTTTTCTCAGATTTAGTATAAAACCCAAACAGATCAAAAGCGTTTTCGGTTATGGATTCTGCGACAAAAAGCTTTGAGCGTGCTCCTTTTTTGAGGCAGCTTATCGTGTTGGCAGAGGCGTTGAGCGCATAACCGACGCCTGCACAGTCAATAACAGCCATATTCGGCTCAAGCTCGGCAACAGTACCTTCTATATGGTAGAACATTCTTCATTTTCTCCTTTGAACAAAAGTGATGAGGAGCTTCTCGCATGGCACAGCGCCAGCGCAACGGCATCTGCCGCGTCATCCGGCTTCGGAGCCTCTTTGAGTGAACACAATCGTCTGACCATATCCATGACCTGATGCTTCTCGGCCCGTCCATAGCCCACCACAGACTGTTTTACCTGCAAGGGTGTATATTCGTATATTTTCAATCCGTGTTTATGGCAGGCAAGCAGTATCACTCCCCTGCCGTGCGCTACCGAAATACCGGTCGTAATGTTAGTATTGAAAAAAAGCTCTTCGATCGAAACGCAGTCCGGTGAGAACATCTCGATCAGCTCACTCAGGTCATCATAGATCCTGTCGAGTCTCATTGAAAGGCTCGTGTGTGCCGGTGTTGTGATAACGCCGCACCTGACGAGTCTGTATCTGCCATTATCAAAATCAAGAACGGAAAAGCCGATCGTTGCTATTCCCGGGTCAATGCCTAAAATCCTCATGCAATCACATCCGTTCTGATTTTAGCATATTTTTTCTTCGTTATCAATATAAAAAAGCCGCTGCAATGCAACGGCTTTCGGTAACAATATCAGGCTCTCGGGTGAGCCTTTGCGTATACATCCTTGAGCTGTTTCTTTATCAGGTGAGAATAGACCTGTGTTGAAGAAATATCGGAATGTCCGAGCATCTCCTGAATGGAGTGGATATCTGCACCGTTTTCAAGAAGATGCGCTGCAAAGGAGTGGCGCAAAGTATGAGGAGTAATATCCTTTTCGATCTTGGCTTTTTTCTGATAGTACTTTATGATCTTCCAGAAGCCCTGTCTTGACATTCTGTCACCGCTTACATTAACGAAAAGAGAAGGCTCATCCGGGGAAGCTATCATCTGAGGACGTACAAGAGTGATGTAGTCGTTCAGAGCCTTGACTGCGGCCTGATACATGGGGATGATGCGCTCTTTTCCGCGGTTCACGCAGCGAATGGCTCCGGAGGTGAGATTTACATCGCTTATATTCAGGTCGATCAGCTCGGTTACTCTTATTCCGGTCGCATAAAGCAGCTCAAGCATGGCCTTATCTCTGTAACCCTTTGCGTCAATGCAGTTGGGCTGATTAAGCAGCAGCTCGACCTCATTGGAAGTGAGGATCTGGGGAAGCTTCTGGACGTTCTTGTCGGGGACAAGCTTCAACGCGGGATTAAATTCCACATAGCGTTTGATGCAAAGGTGGGTATACAGGCACTTTATAGAAGCTATCGACCGGGACACGGTCGCCACAGACTTGCCTATGGAGCGCAGATAATCAATATATGCGCCGAGCTCTTCGTCGGCAGCGTTTATGATCGTTGTATCAAAATTTTCTTCCAGGTATTCTCCAAGCTGACGAATATCACGCATATAGGAGCTGAGGGTATTCGCGGAAGCCTTCTTGTCTTCTCTCAGATATCTTTCAAATATTTCATATACTTCATTATTCTGCATAAACGATCCCTCTGTTCTCAACGCGTGAAAGCGTTATTATCTCTTTGGAAAAAGAATTATGTGATTTCGGTTAACCTGATTATTTTTCGCAGGCGTTCTTTCCGCTTTCGGATTAATGTCTCGGGAAATAAATTAACATAACCGAGAACAGTTACAATATATTACAAACCGAAATAAAAATCAAGTCTTTTTTTACTTTTTTCAAATTATTTTTTTGCTTATGTAAATCGTATCTACAATAATTGTAACTATTGCAGGGAAAACGTGTATAATTTTCATCTGAAAACAGTCGTTTTGCTTTCAAAATGTAATGTAATTATGTTAAACCGCTTATGTGGATGCTTTTATCCGCCATGTCTTCTTTTTCTTTACCGGTCCGAAAACACAGCCTGAAAATATTCCGGCAAATGAAAAAGTCGAAAGGCTCAGAATCCCCGAAATATCGATACCGGAAGAGTCAATAAGGAAACCCGCAAGCAGTGCTGAAATAATAATTACAGCCGAAACAGTCAAGGCTTTTACAAAAACCCCTTCGGTCAGATGTGAAAGAACGATTTTTGCGGTTACAAATGAAGATATAAAGCTCACTGCCGATATGCTGTATCCGAAAACAGCTTCGCAACTGCATAACCGATGCAGAATAAAGCTTACGATAATGACTGTTACCAGACTGCACAGCATCCAGAGTGCAGCAGAACGAGGAATAAGATAGATCATGCTTTCATCAGCTTGCTTTTTTCGCAATAAAAAACACCCCCGAATAACAGATATACGATCCATTATTACGGGGGTGTTTCTTATAAAAGAACCTGTCTGATTATTTTTTTCTGCCCTGAGTTCTTGCTTTCATGGCTTCGGCTTCAGCGGCCTCGATCTTATCGGTGGTGGAAATGGCCCACTTCTTTGTCTGAATACGGACTCTGTCCTCACCGGTCTCAAAGGTGATGGTATCTTCGGTGATCTGAACGATCTTGCCGGTGATACCGCCGATGGTGGTGATACCGTCGCCGAGAGAAAGAGAGTTGCGCATCTCTTCGGTCTTTTTCTTTTTCTTATTTTCGGGGCGGATGATCAGAAAATAGAAGATAGCGAACATCGCTAAGAGCATTATGATCATGGAACTGCCGCCTCCGGCAGCTGCTGCTGTGTTTGCTGTGTACATTCTGAGAGTACCTCCAAAAGATTATGTCGATATATTATACATTGTACTTGCGGCAAATTCAAGCATTTAAATACGCTTATCTAAAATTTCGCGGTATTTTTTTCTGAATACGTCAAAGCATCCCTCGTCAAGACTGTTTCTGATCCTCCTCGTGAGGCTGTTGTAGAAATACAGGTTGTGCATGACAGCAAGGCGCATCGCCAGCATCTCCTCCGCCTTGAAAAGATGCCGGATATATGCCCTTGAATATCTGCGGCATACCGGGCAGTCACACTGCGGGTCTATCGGCCGGGAGTCCTTTGCGTATTTTTCGTTTTTTATGTTGATAATGCCGCCCCATGTGAAGAGGTGTCCGTGCCTGCCGTTTCTCGCAGGCATTACGCAGTCAAAAAAGTCAACTCCCCGATATACGCTTTCGATGATGTTGACCGGCGTACCGACGCCCATCAGATAGCGCGGTTTGTCCTTGGGCATATATTCCTCGACAGCCTCGATGGTGTCGTACATCTCCTGATGGGTCTCCCCTACCGCCAGCCCGCCTATGGCGTAACCCGGCAGATCAAGTTCTGCAATCTTTTTCATATGCTCAATACGGAGATCGTGGAATACGGCGCCCTGATTGATCCCGAAAAGCATCTGCCCCGGGTTTACCGCGTCATCCTCGCTGTTGTATTCTGCGTTTGCCTTCTTGCAGCGTTCAAGCCAACGATATGTCCTGTCACATGAGCGCTTCACATACTCGTGCGGAGACGGTATCTTGATGCACTCGTCAAATGCCATCGCAATGTCCGAGCCGAGATTGGACTGTATCCTCATGCTCTCCTCAGGACCCATGAAGATATGTCTGCCGTCGACGTGGGAGTTGAATTTAACGCCTTCCTCCGTGATCTTACGAAGCTTCGCAAGGGAAAAGATCTGAAATCCGCCGCTGTCGGTGAGGATAGGACCGTCCCAGGTCATGAATTTATGCAGACCGCCCATCTCTTTTATCAGAGTATCTCCGGGGCGGACGTGAAGATGGTAGGTATTAGAAAGCTCGACCTGACAGTCAAGGGTCTTAAGATCGCAGGCTGACAGAGCGCCCTTTATGGCTCCCTGCGTACCGACGTTCATAAATACTGGCGTCTGAACTGTCCCGTGAGGAGTTTCCAGTTCTCCTCTTCTGGCGCGTCCTTCCTGTTTTTTTAATCTGTACAAATCGTTTTCCTCCGAGCCGATCACATTGATCTGAGAATACGGTCTATCCTGTCGGCGCACTCAACAGCGTCCTGTTCCTTCCAGCCCTTTGTGGTCATGGCGGCAGTGCCTATTCTGACACCGCTCGTCTGCATCGGAGAGCGTTTTTCGTTGGGAACGCAGTTTTTATTCAGAGTGATGAAATGCTTGTCCAGCTCATCCTGAACGGCCTTGCCGCTGAGGTTAGGATGAGTGCGTGTAAAGTCGATCATGAAGAGATGGTTGTCCGTGCCTCCCGTTACGACCTCATACCCGAGCTCGATAAATCTGTCTGCCATTGCTCTGGTATTCAAAACGACCTGATGGATATAAGCTCTGTATTCCTCCGTGCATGCCTCTCTTGCCGCGACGGCCTTGCCGGCGATAATATGGAGCAGAGGTCCGCCCTGAGAGTACGGGAAGATCGCGCTGTCGACCTTTTTTGCAAGCTCGGGTCTTGAGAAGATAAGACCGCCGCGGGGACCGCGCAGGGTCTTGTGACAGGTAGTGGTCACAATGTCGGCAAGACCGAATGGCGTCGGATGCTCACCGGTGATCACTAGACCGGCAATATGTGCCATATCTACCATAAAATAAGGCTTGTATTCATCGGTTGACAGAGAGTCAATAATTCCTCTGATCCTGGCGAAGTCGATTACTCTGCTGTACGCACTGGCGCCCGCTACGACGAGAGCCGGATGAAACTCTTTTATTTTCGCCTCGATATCGCCGTAGTCGATAAAGCCTCTGTCATCTACCGTATAGTGAACGGCGTTGTAAATGTTGCCGGAAAAGTTCACGGGACTTCCGTGTGTAAGATGTCCGCCCTGCTCAAGGTTCATGGCGAGGATCGTGTCGCCCGGGGTAAGGACGGAGGCAAAGGCGGCGCTGTTGGCCTGACTTCCGGAATGGGGCTGAACATTGCAGTGGTAGTCGGTATGGAAGGCTTTTCTGCACCAGTACATCGCTTCAAGCTCCACCATGTCAACATTTTCGCAGCCGCCGTAATAACGTCCGGTCTTGCCGTAATGGACATAGTCGGGATGGGTAAGGCAGAATTTTTCGATAGAAGCCTTTGAGGGATACCCTTCCGCATATTTGTTCGTGAGGCATGAACCGACCGCCTTTTTCACATCCTCGGAGACAAAGTTTTCACTGGCGATCAGCTCGATATTTTTTTCCTGTCTTTTGCCTTCTTCTTCAATATAGGTAAATACATTGTTTTCCATTTCATAATTCCTCATTTAATAAACATAGCATCTCCAAAGGAGAAGAAACGGTACTTGTTCTCGACAGCTGTCTTATAGGCATTGAGCACGTTTTCTCTGCCCGCAAGAGCCGAGACAAGCATGATGAGCGTACTCTCGGGCAGGTGAAAATTCGTAACGAGCGCATCGATGCACTTGAATGTATATCCCGGATAGATGAAAATATTTGTCCAGCCGGAGGATGCGTCGAGCGTACCGTCAGCGTTTGCAAAGCTTTCAAGCGTTCTGCATGAGGTCGTGCCTACCGCAATGATTCTGCCGCCGTTTTTCTTTGTTTCGGTAACCGTCCTTGCGGTCTCCTCGGGGACGATGCAGAATTCCGAGTGCATCTCGTGATCTTCTATCTCATCCTCTTTTACGGGTCTGAATGTGCCGAGACCCACATGGAGAGTCACATAGCAGACCTTAACACCTTTTGCCTTTATCTTTTCAAGCAGCTCAAAGGTGAAATGCAGTCCCGCCGTGGGTGCCGCCGCGCTTCCGAGCTCTTTTGAATAGACCGTCTGGTATCTCTCCGAATCCTTCAGCTCCTCTTTTATATACGGTGGGAGAGGCATTTTGCCGAGGCGTTCAAGCACCTCAAGGAATATACCCTCATAGTGGAAGCGGACTATTCTGTTGCCGCCCTCGCATACGCTTTCGACTGTTGCCGTAAGCTCACCGTCTCCGAAAGTAAGCTCTGTTCCTGGCTTTGTTTTCCGTCCCGGGCGGCTGAGACATTCCCAGCAGCCATTCCCGAGGTCGCGCAGCAGAACAAGCTCCACAGCACCTCCCGAAGCTCTGCTGCCGATCAGTCTTGCGGGCAGTACACGGGAATTATTCAACACAAGACAGTCTCCCGGAAGCAGAGATTCCGGCAGCTCATAAAAATGCCTGTGCTCAATTTCGCCCGTATTCTTATCCAGATGCATAAGACGCGAACCGTCGCGCCTTTCAAGGGGGGTCTGAGCAATAAGTTCTTCCGGCAGATCAAAATAAAAATCAGCTTTTCTCATCTGTATATCTCCGAAAATGTTTATTGAACTTTGTAAGTATATCAGAAAGGAAAAGAAATTTCAATCGTCAGGTATATTAATTGTCAGGCATCGAATATAAATGACTTTGTACATTATTTTGTATATCCGGAGGGTATTATATGCTCAAATCACCTGTATTCAAAGGCTCCTGCACTGCACTTGTGACTCCGTTTACGGACGGCGGCACAGTCGATTACAAGCGTCTCAGGGATAATCTGGAATTTCAGTATGAAAACGGTACCTCTGCCGTTGTTATCTGCGGCACGACCGGAGAAAACGCCTCTCTTTCATCTAATGAGTTTGAGGAGCTTATCAGATTTACAGTAAGGGAAACCAACGGAAGAATGAAGGTCATCGCGGGTGTGGGGAGCAACAACACTCTCACCGCACTGAAAAAGGCCGAGAGTGCAAAATTCATCGGCGCGGATGCTATGCTGATGGTGACACCGTATTATAACAAGACTACACAGAAAGGACTCATTGAGCACTTTTCCTATGTGGCCGACAGGGTGGAACTGCCGATGATCCTTTACAATGTACCGTCAAGAACCGGAATGACAATAAAGCCGGAGACATACAAAGCTCTTTCCGCTCATCCGAACATAGTCGGTGTAAAAGAGGCTTCCGGAGACATTTCTCTTATTGCGCAGATCGCGGCCATGTGCGGAAACGATCTGTATATATGGAGCGGGAACGACGATAATACGGTAGCAATGATGGCTCTGGGGGCGCTTGGAGTAATATCCGTCGCCTCAAACATAGTCCCGGGTGCCGTGGCAAAGCTCTGTCAGAACTGTCTTGAAGGGAAATTCGGCGAGGCAAATGAACTGTATACAAAATACGCCTCTCTTTTCTCAGCACTTTTTGTTGAGACAAATCCGATCCCCGTTAAAACGGCCATGAAGCTTTTAGGCACCGATACAGGTGCTCTGAGACTGCCGCTGACATCAATGAGTGAAGAAAACTACAATTATCTGCGCAGAGTCATGAGTGAAGCCGGTCTTAGTATTTTCTGAAAAAACAGCCTGTGCCAATTCGGCACAGGCTGAAAAATTATTTTGCCATAACTTCTGAAATTGCCTCTGAAAGAAGCTTTATGCCCTTATCCATCTGCTCATCCGAGCTGTTGGAGTAGTTAAGCCTCATTGTGCGTACGCCGCGCTCGTCCTCATAGAACGGGTCGCCGGCACAGACCGCAACACCTTTTTTGATTGCCTCCGCCTGAACGTCAACAGCCTTCACGCCCTCGGGAAGTGTCGCCCAGATGAACATACCGCCCTCGGGCTTTGTATAACTTACGCCTTCGGGGAAATACTTAGCCATGCAGGACATCATGTATTCCGCCTTCTGCTTATACAGCACTTTTGTCTTTTCGATATGCTCGTCAAGGTCGTTCTCGCTTAAATACTGGGTAAGAACCATCTGGCAGAAGATGTTGGTATGCAGGTCCATGGTGGACTTGTAGTTAAGCAGCTTTTCGAAAATGTCCTTCTGCTTGCAGACTATCCAGCCGATACGCATACCGGGAGAGACGATCTTGGAGAAGGTGCCCAGCAGACAGCACTGCTCGCCTAAGTACCACGCAAAGGAATGACCCTCCTTACCGGAGAAGCGAAGCTCACCGTAGGGGTTGTCCTCAAGAACCATGACATTTGAGCCCTTGAATACCTCGGCTGCCTTTGCACGGACTTCCTCGGTATAAGTAAGACCGGTGGGATTCTGGAAGTTGGGGATGAGATAGATAAACTGCGGCTTCTGTGCGACCGCTGCCTTGAGCTGCTCGACATCGATACCGTCATCATTGAGGTCAACGGAGAGAACGACCGGATCATACAGGTGGAAGGTCTGGAGCGCAACGAGATATGTGGGCTTTTCCATGATTATCTTGTCACCGGGATCGAGCATAACGGCGGCGAACATATCAAGAGCCTGCTGTGAGCCGTTGGTGATGATTATCTCTGAGGGGTCTACCTCGATATCCATCTTCTTATAACGCTCCGCAATATACTTTCTCAGCGGCAGATAGCCCTGGGTGCCGCTGTACTGAAGAGCCTGCACGCCTGATGCCTTGAGTACCTTGTCGGCTGCATCGTCCATGGCGTGTACGGGGAAGGATACGGGATTGGGCAATCCGCCGGCAAAGGAGATCAACGTGGGGTCCGCGGCTGCTTTAAGGATGCCTGCGGTAAATTCTCCCTGAAAGTCAGGCTTGCTCATTCTTTTTGATATTTTTATATTCATCTGTATACATCCTTTCCGATGAGTAATATTATACTCAAATTTATGAAGTCATTTTGCACTTTTTATGTCGATTTGTCAAGCAATTTTTGAATAAATATCCTCAATATTCATCATATATGAATTCAAACAGTCTCTCCGGTTTTTCTGATGCGGTTTTGTCTGAGATTTTCAGGAAGTGAATGTATATTTCTTTTCTCGTACCTGTCCTTGCGGGTTCCTTTCAGCCGGAGACAGTCACCGGCGGGATTTGCGTTGTGAGAAGCATAGTAATGCCCGAAGCAGCGCATTGACGGAACGGCGGCGTTGCTTGATTGCTATGTCGGGCTATACGAACACTATAACGAATATACGGGGGCGATACAATGAAGCTGAAAGACAAGAAAATTGAAATATTGCGGCAGATAACGACCCGCGACGAACACGGGTTCGGCACGACAACGCTTGATACTATTAACTGATTAAAAATAGACATTTTTAATCAGTTCTTTTGAAGCATTCAAGAGCCGCGCTATGCGCGGTTAATGCTTCAAAAGGCGTCTCATACGAAAACTACGCCGCTGCGGCGGCTATTAAAACAAGCCACTTTGTGTCTTGTTTTAATCAGTTTTCAGTATGAACCCATTTCTGCCCCGGTATGGGCGTATTTCCGGCAGTTATCCGGCAAGGAAGTATTCGCGGCGGCTACCACCAATTACAAGGAAGAAGTCCTGTTCACCGTCAATTATAACCCCGAAATAACAAATACCCACGTTATACGGTACAACGGCGTATTGTACGATATAACGCGGGTAGATACATTTGAGGGGTACAAGGAAGATATTACCCTGTATTGCTGCCGACGGGCAAGGCAGAAATAAGGCGATTAGATTAGCCGCCTGCGGCGGCAGAATACCGGCTTCGCGCTGCCGGTGG
>JAUNND010000111.1 GCA_030531595.1 Eubacteriales bacterium
TATATAGGAGGATAATCAAATGGCAAGAGTTAAAGGCGCAATGATGACCCGCAAGCACAGAAATAAAGTTCTGGGTCTGGCAAAGGGTTACTGGGGCAACAAGTCCCGTCACTATAAGATGGCTAATGAGCAGCTGATGAAGTCCGGACGTTACGCATACGTCGGCCGCAAGCAGAAGAAGCGCGACTTCCGTCAGCTCTGGATCACCCGCATCAGCGCAGGCTGCAAGATGAACGGTATGAACTACTCTACCTTCATGCACGGCCTCAAGCTCGCCGGTATCGATATGAACCGCAAGATGCTCTCCGAGACTGCGATCCACGATCCCGCCGCTTTCACCGCTCTGTGCGAGATGGCAAAGAACGCAAAGTAATCTTTGTATACATCATTTCTCCGGAATTTCAAAAATTCCGGAGATTTTTTATTGAAAAAATTTGCAAAAGGTGGTAAACTTGTTTTAATAATTTACCGTAATGACATGGAGGCGGAATAATGTACGACAGTAAAGTCAGATCCGAAGAGACCGATGAGCTGTATGAGGCGATAATGTCCCTTGAAAGCAGGGAGGAGTTCTACCGCTTTTTTGACGATCTGTGCACCTTCGGCGAGATAAAGGCGATGGCACAGCGCTTCCGCGTTGCAAAGCTTCTCAGCGAGGGCAAGACCTTTGCGCAGATATCCGAGGAGATCGGCGCGTCCTCCGCTACCATTACAAGAGTCAACAGGTGCATCACCTACGGCTCAGACGGGTATAAGATCGCGCTGGAGAGAATGAAGAAGTAGCCCGTTTTCTTTTATTGACAAAATATATTGATTATGTTAACATAACAATGCCCGCAAGGGTAGGGTATCACATACGATAAGCTGGCGGTTTATGGCTCTCGGACACCTCTGAAAAGGAGGTGAGGACCATGCGCGTGACTTTACATATCAGACAGTTTACTGTTACGATAATCATTGTAGAGACACATAAAAGCGAAAACCGCCACTCGGCAAAGTGACGGTTTTCTGAAATTTTTTAGACAACTAAACTGCCGAGGGTCACAAACCGCTTGAAGCTATGTGATACCCTTTACATCTTTATTTTACCACACAGACGGAAAAAGTCAAGGGTGGTTAAATGGCGCTTTATATATCCAGAACGGAAGCGATTTCGTTCTGTTTTTTTACGTGCTCAGTGATGAGAGCGACAACTTCATCGTCCTTCAGCTTGACCTGCTCGCCGGTTTTCATGTTCTTGCAGGCGACAACGCCCTCTTTAAGCTCGTCCTCGCCGAGAAACAGCGCGAACGGAACGCCAAGCTTATCGGCATAGTTCATTTTAGCCTTGAATTTCTTCTTCTCGGTGTAGAGCTGTGTTTTAAGTCCTGCGGCGCGTAATTGAGCGGAAAGCGCGATGGCGGGATCAAGATCGTCCGTCATGGGAAGAATGAGCGCGTCCACGGGACAGGTATTGACCTCATTATTCAGCATACCCTGCTCGTCCAGAACGTAGAACAGTCGGGTAAGACCTATGGAGATGCCGACGCCGGGGAGCTGCTTGTTGGTGTAAAAACCGGCAAGATTATCGTAGCGTCCGCCGGAGCAGACGGAGCCGATCTCGGGGTGATTGAGAAGGACAGTTTCATAGACGGTGCCTGTATAATAATCAAGACCGCGTGCGATACGCAGATCGACGGCGAAGTTTTCCTGCGGAACGCCTATGACCTTCATGTAGTTGGCAACGGCGGCCAGCTCGTCAATTCCCTGATCGAGCATGGCGTTTTTGCCGCGGTAAGCGCCGAGAGCGTTCAGCACTTCTTCATTCGTGCCGCTGATGCTTATAAACCTCATGACCTCGTCAACGTCCGCTTCGGAAATCGCAAAATCCCTCACAAGAATTTCACGGACGGCTTTTTCGCCTATCTTGTCGAGCTTGTCAACGGTACGCATGATGTCGCCGGACTTCTCTTTCAGTCCCTGCATTTCGTAGAAGCCGTTGAGGACGCGGCGGTTGTTGATGCAGATACGGAACTTTCTGAGACCGAGGCGGGTGAAAACGGTGTAGATGATGGCGGGTATCTCGGCGTCGTTTATGATGTCAAGCTCACCGTCGCCGATGATGTCGATATCCGCCTGATAGAATTCTCTGAAACGGCCGCGCTGTGCTCTCTCGCCGCGGTAGACCTTGCCGATCTGATAGCGGCGGAAGGGGAAGGACAGCTCGCCGTAATGCAGCGCCACATACTTGGCAAGGGGAACTGTCAGATCAAAGCGGAGGCTCAGATCAGAGTCGCCCTTGGTGAAGCGGTATATCTGCTTTTCGGTCTCTCCGCCGCCCTTGGCCAAAAGGATCTGAGACGACTCGATAACGGGCGTGTCGAGCGGTGTGAAGCCGTAGAGGGCGTAGGTGGAGCTGACTATATCCATGATCCTGTTCATCTGAAGCTGCTGCGCGGGCATAAGCTCCATGAAGCCGGACAGAGTGCGTGGCTTGACTGTTTCCATAAAATTATTCCTTTCAAAATACACATTCCGTTATATTCTAACAAGTTGATGGGAAAAGTCAAGAAAAATGTTTCCCTGCCCGTGATGCTCTCACGGACAGGGAATGTTTTGGAGAAAAGAGGAAATATAGGGCAATACCGCATAATGCGGCAAGAGCAGATGGCGAGAGAAAATGGGTTCTGATG
>JAUNND010000059.1 GCA_030531595.1 Eubacteriales bacterium
AATTCGACAGACGAACTCAAATCTTCGGTCTCACATCATTGACTAATGTACAAAAATTTGTTCCGCCGACGCGGAAAGGCTTGAATTTTCTGCCCACATCTGAGATAATACCGAAAACAGGGAGAGTGAATAGTATGAGCATCAAGCTGATCGCGTTCGATCTTGACGGTACGTTCCTTACAACGGAAAAGCATATCCCCGCAGAGAATATGGCAGCCATCGAGCTGGCGGCCTCCAAAGGCGCAGTTATCGTCCCCGCATCCGGAAGGATCTTCCCGGGTCTTCCGAAGGAGCTGCGCGAGGCGCCCTATATCCGTTACTATATCTGCGGCAACGGGGCGTCCGTTTATGATAAATACGAAGACAGAATTCTGTTGGAGGCGGAAATACCGCTTGAGCTTGCCGTTTCCTTTACCGAATACATGGAAAGCCTCCACGTGGCATTTGACAGCTACATGGACAACGACGGCTTTATCAACGCGGAATTCTACGACACGCTGGATCAGTGGATCTTTGACCCAGTCATGTGCGCCTATGCAAAGAGTATCCGACACAGTGTGCGCGATCTCAAAGAGCTGATCATCGAACGGGGCAGGAGCGTACAGAAGCTCCAGCTCTATTTCAAAGATCTTAATGAACGCGACCGTCAGATCGCTCTTATTCCGAAGCTTTTCCCCGAGCTGATCGGCACATCCTCCATCGCAAACAACATTGAGGTCAACAGCCGTCTCGCCACCAAGGGGCAGGCACTGAGCCGCTTATGCGAAGAGCTGAACATTTCCCCGAAGGACACTCTCGCCTTCGGTGACGGTACAAACGACGCGGATATGCTTGTCTTTGCGGGCGTCGGCGCGGCTATGGCCAACGCCCACCCCTCGCTGCTCGAAAAAGCGGACGTTATTGCACCGACTAACGACGAGTGCGGCGTTGCCGCCGTCATACGCAAGCTGATCGGATAAACTTTTTTATTTAATTGATAAAAAACACTTGCAATTTTTTGTAACATCTGTTACTATAAATAAGCTGTCTTTTCAGCTAAACACAAGCAAGGAGGTGCTTCAGAATATGGCAAAGTGTCAGTTTTGTGATAAGGACATGGCTTTCGGCATTAAGGTCAGCCACTCCCACAGACGCACCAATCGTACATGGAAGCCCAATGTGAAGCGCGTCAAGGCCATCGTAGACGGTTCTCCCAAGCACGTTTACGTCTGCACCCGCTGCCTGCGCAGCGGCAAGGTCACCCGCGCTGTGTAATTTAACATTACCCGAAACAAAGCCTGTCGAACACGACGGGCTTTTTTCGGTTTTACCGCCTCCCTCTTTGAGGGAGGTGCCCCGCAGGGGCGGAGGGAGTTTGCCTCCCTCTTTGAGGGAGCCAAGTCCCCATTGAATTTGACTTGAAATCTGTTATAATATCAGCAAATCTATGAAATCAGGTATGCTTCATGATAAGATACGATGCCGGAAAATGTGATATTGCGGTAATCGGAGCCGGACACGCGGGGATCGAAGCAGCTCTCTCCGCCGCCCGTTTAGGGCTGGACACGGTCTGCTTCACCATAAACATGGACAGCATCGGCAATATGCCCTGCAATCCCGCTGTCGGCGGCACCGGCAAGGGACACCTTGTGCGTGAGCTGGACGCTCTCGGCGGCGAGATGGGCAAGGCTGCCGATAAAGCCTGCATCCAGTACCGTATGCTCAATTTAGGCAAAGGTCCCGCCGTCCATTCCCTCCGCGCACAGGCCGACCGGCGGCGCTATCAGGAGGTCATGAAGCACACGCTTGAATTGCAGGAAAATCTGCGTGTAAAGCAGGCTGAGATCGTTGACATCGGCGTTGAGGACGGACGCGTCGTCTCCGTCACCACCCACACCGGCGCGACCTATGCCTGCAAAGCCGTCATCGCCGCCACAGGCACTTATCTTGCCGGACGCACCATCGTGGGCGAGGTACTGACCTCCTCCGGTCCCGACGGTCTCGCCGCTGCCGTTCCCCTCGGTGCAAGGCTCAGAGAATTGGGGCTTTCCATGCGCCGCTTCAAGACCGGCACGCCTCCGCGTGTCAACCGCCGCACGGTGGACTTTGACAAAATGGAGATACAGCCCGGCGACGACGAGATCGAGCCGTTCTCCTTCTCCACCACCGAAAAATGCGACAACTCCGCCGTGTGCTATCTCACCTATACCAACGAACGTACACATGAGATAATCCGCGCCAATCTTGACCGCAGTCCGATTTACTCCGGTGTGATCGAGGGCGTCGGCCCGCGCTACTGCCCGAGCATTGAGACCAAGATCATGACCTTTCCCGACAAGCCCCGCCATCAGCTCTTTGTGGAGCCTATGGGAAAAAACACCGAGGAGCTTTATATTCAGGGCTTTTCGTCCTCACTTCCCGAGGAAGTGCAAATACAGATGCTTCACACCGTCCCCGGTCTTGAGCACGCCGAAATGACGCGCTGTGCCTATGCCATCGAGTACGACTGCGTCGATCCCACCGAGCTTTACGCCACGCTGGAAAGCAAGAAAATTTCCGGCTTTTACGGTGCGGGGCAGTTCAACGGTTCCTCCGGCTATGAGGAGGCCGCCGTACAGGGTTTCGTGGCAGGCGTCAACGCCGCGAGGAAAATAAAAGGAGAGTCCCCCTTTATTCTCCCCCGTGACCGGGGCTATATCGGCGCTCTTATCGACGATCTTGTTACCAAGGGCACGAACGAGCCTTACCGCATGATGACCTCCCGCAGCGAATACAGGCTTCTGCACCGTCAGGACAACGCCGACCAGAGGCTTTCGGGCATAGGTCTTGAGCTCGGGCTTGTATCAAAAGCGCGGTTTGACGCGGTACAGGAAAAATACGCGCTTGTCGACAAAGAGCTCGAGAGGCTTGAGCATACCTTCATCGCACCGAGCGACGAGCTGAGTGTGCTGCTCTCGGAGCGCGGCACCTCCGATATGAAAAACGGCTGCTCACTCGCCGAGCTTGTGCGCCGTCCGCAGATAAGCTACAAAGACATTTCCCCCTTTGATGCGGATCGCCCCATACTTTCAAGGGCGATAACCGGGCAGGTGGAAATCCGGCTTAAATATGACGGCTATATCAAGCGCCAGCTCAAGCAGGTGGAGGAATTCAGAAAGATGGAGGAGCGCAGGCTCCCCGAAGATATAAATTACGACGATATCATCGGTCTGCGCATCGAGGCACGGGAGAAGCTGAAAAAAATACGCCCGCTGAATTTCGGTCAGGCAGGCAGGATCTCCGGCGTTTCTCCGGCGGATGTGACGGTATTGATGGTTTATCTGGAGAGCAGAAGATGAAAAAGGTCGTTTTAGGCTTTTCCGGCGGGGTGGATTCCGCCGTATGTGCCGTGCTTTTGAAAAAGCAGGGCTATGAGGTATACGGTCTTTATCTTGACAACGCGGATGAAAACGCGCTCAATGACGCTGTAAAGACCGCAGAATTTATCAAAATCCCTCTTGAAGTCATTGACGTAAAGGCAGAGCTTGAGGAAAAGGTGTGCGCCCCCTTCACGGACTGCTATCTGAGGGGCGAGACACCTAATCCCTGCATCATCTGCAACCCGTCGGTGAAATTCAGAAATCTTCTCGCCTGTGCCGACAGAGTCGGGGCGGAGCTTATCTCAACGGGTCATTATGCCCGCGCCGAAAACGGCTGTCTCTACAAGGGTATGCCCTCAAACGACCAGAGCTATATGCTGTGCAGGCTAAAACGCGAGCAGGTCGAGCGGCTCATTCTGCCCTTGGGAGGCTTTGAAAAGGCTCAGACGCGCAAAATGGCGGAGGAATTTGAGCTGCCCGTTGCCCACAAGGGAGACAGCATGGAGATATGCTTCATTCCCGACAAGGACTACATCGGTTGGCTTTCGAGGCGTAAAAAAATGCCCTCCGAGGGTGATTTCATCTTCCACGGTCAGTCCCTCGGCAGACATGATGGCATTTACCGCTACACGGTCGGTCAGCGCAGAAGCGGACTTTTTGACGGCAGAAAGCTCTATATTTCCCGTATTGACGCCGAAAACAACACCGTAGAGCTTGCATTGTGGGAAGAGCTTTTCAAAACCGAGGTCCACGCGAGGGAGTTTAACTATCTTGCCGATCTGCCCGATGAGCCTTTCCGCGCCAGCGTCCGCGTTCGCCACACCAAATGGGAAAATCCCCCGTGCACTGTGTATGCACAGGGGACTGATGTGAAAATCATCTGTGATGAGCCTGTCCGCGCTCCCGCCGCCGGTCAGTCCGCCGTTCTTTACGACGGCGACAGAGTTTTAGGCGGAGGATTTATCGTTTAATTTCTTTCAGCACCCACAAAGTACATAGCCACAGTATCCGGTCCCGTATGGGAGCCGATGGTGGTGCCGACATCGTATATCTCGACCTTCCCGTCCAGCTTCGGGAAGGTCTTTTCTACAAGCTCCGCCACCGCCTGCGCGTCCTCCATGCAGTCGGACATGGAGATAAAGCATTTGCCGGAGTAGTCAAGACCGCCGTCGGCGTATTTCTCCATGCGCTTTACTATCTCGGTGATGACCTTTTTCTTTGTGCGGATCTTTTCACGGGGGACAAGTCTGCCGTTTGCGTCCATGTTGAGCAGCGGGCATATCTGCAATACACCGCCGAATACCGCTGCCGCCTTGGAAATTCTGCCTCCGCGCACATAGGTCGAAAGGTCGGTGGAGAAAAACCAGTGGTGTATTTTCAGCTTGTTTGCCTCTATCCACTGCACAAGCGCCGCCGCGCTCAGCCCCTCGTCGCGCTTGCGGGCAGCCATTATCATCAGCATACCGTAGCCGGAGGACGCCCCCAGAGAGTCAATGATGTGTATATTCCTTGCGGGGAAACGCTCCTGTACGATAAGGGCAGCGTTTCTGGCAGAGTTTATCGTACCGGAAAGCCCCGAGGAAAAGCACACGTGTACTATATCCAGTCCCTGTTCCATGAATGCGGTGAAATACTCCACATATTCGGAGATGTTTACCTGCGCCGTGCGTGTCTCGGCGCCCTGTCTTATTTTCTCATAAAACTCATGGTAGGAAAGCGTTGCACCTAAATCGTCGGTATACTCATTTCCATCGATCGCATAGTGGAAGGGCACATATTTTATATCCGCACCCTCGAAACGCTCTTTTGTAAGGTCGGCTGTTGAGCAGCAGCTCAATACGTAATTGTTCATTTTCGTGCTCCTTTGTTTTGATGGCAGTATTATAACCGAAGCTCTTTTTTATGGCAATCTAATGCCCGATATTTGCCGGTCTACAAATCAAACTGCCCCGGTAGAGAAAAGTTTATTCACTCTACCGGGACGTTTTTATTCTCTACACATTGTAGAATATTACTTTTTATGCAGCTTTATGGGCTTTTTGCTCAGGTTGCACGCGAGAAAAACTATTGCCACAGACGGTGCGGCAATAAGGAATATCTGCCAGAGGTTTTTGTCGGGAAACAGCAGATACAGCATCACGAACAGCGACACGACGAATGCCGAAATGAAAAACTGGAGATTTTTCTTCGGATAAAAAATACTCTCTAAAATGATCAGCACAAGCAGTGAAACGGGCAGGGCGATCATGAATATCTCCCAGCAGACTATCCCCGCCAGCCACAGCACGACAAAGCCCGTGATCGCCGCCGTCCATACCGATACGATGATAAGCCAGATCAGCACCTCGGCACTGTAACCCTTCATGCCCTCGGGCATCTGAGCGATGTGCTTCTCCTCGCTATGCGGCTCCCAGTCGTCGTGGGAGGACAGCATATAGTCCACATCCACATCAAATATCCCTGCGATCTGCAAAAGCGTGTATGCGTCGGGTATCGCCTCGCCGCGCTCCCATTTGGAAATGCTCTTGTCCGAGTAATTGAGCAGCTTCCCCAGCTCCGCCTGCGTCAGTCCTTTGCTCTGCCTTAAACGTATTATATTGCTTGCCGAAATCAGCTTGAGTTCAGATTGTTCCATTTTGTTCTCCGATGCATTTGATATGTATATTTTACTTACTTTCCCGTTCCGCGTCAAGAGGCTGTGTCCGGCAATAAAACAGATGAAATTATTAATTTTTGCTCTTGCATTTATTTTTATTATCGGTTATTATACATATATTACCAAAATAATTCAGGAGGTATCACTATGCACAATTCCGATTCCGGCAGAAAAAAGCTACGCAGATTTTTCTCATTACTTATCTGTATGATCACGGTCAGCTGTTTATTCATCACCTGCTTCGTTTCCGCCGATTCCGACAGCTACACTATCGGCGACGAATTCCTTTTCGGGCATTACGAGCAGGACAACGATGACCGAACCAACCCAAAGAAAGAGGATATCGCATGGATCGTTATTGATATAGACAGCGAGGGCGACAGTGACAAGCTTCTCCTTCTGAGCAAGTATGCGCTGGACAACACGCCATATCAGTCCAACGGTTCCTCCACGACCTGGGCAAGCTCCCAGATGCGCGAATGGCTCAACGGCATATTCCTCAAGACCGCTTTTACATCCGATGAGATCGATATGATCGTCGAAACAACGATCGAAAACAACCCCGGTCATCATTTCCCGAAGGTCGATTCCGGCAGCATCACAAAGGATAAGCTTTTCCTGCTCAGTGAATACGAGGCCAGCGACAGCTATATCACCAAGGATATAAGACAGTGCATCGCCACAAAATATGCACAGGGACGCGGAACATGGGTAGATTGTGATAATCTGTGTGCCTGGTGGCTGAGGACTCCCGGATGCTCGGCCTCGAATGCAATGTATGTCGGAACGGACGGTCACACGGTCGACGCAGGTTTCAATGTAAGCAGACTTGTATGCGGCGTTCGTCCCGCCCTTTGGATCGATCTCGGTAAAGCCGAATAACAGCAAGAAAGCACCGCTAAAGCGGTGCTTTTTCAAATCGTCGACAAAGTCTTGAAGACTTTGTCGACGATAATTACTCGCGCTTATCGCATCGGGCTAAAGCCCTCTTTGGTCGGCGCGAGGACGCGTAAAACGCGCCTCAGGGTGTTTTTGAGGCGGCAAAGCTGCCTCAAAAACAGATTTAACTCTACTCGCGCCTATTGGCGCGAACTCTGTGAAGCTTTGTCTACAGTCTGAAAGCACCGCCTCAGCGGTGCTTTCTTATGCCATTATTTCGTTTTTTTCGATCAGGCTTTCTTACTGTTTTTGAACAGGTAGCCTATGAACATCACGACTGCGAAGAAGATCAGGTAGCCGCAGACCTGTTGGTAGCCCTTGCCGACCCAGCAGCAGTAGACCATGAAGCAACAGCAGGCAACGCCCAGTATAGGCAGGATAAAGCGCTTGAACACGTTCTCGCCCTTGCCCTTGGAGATAAGCGCGATGAACATGGGGATGTACATGGCGTAGAGATTGACGATGGATATCTCGTCGGGTTCCCATGCGATCCACAGGCAGTTGTGCAGACCGCCCATGAAGTCGGGGCCGTACATCCAGATAAAGCCTGTCCATGCGTACCAGAAGCCGGCGAACATCATGCCGATGATGGTGGACTTGATGGTGAAGCCGTTCTGCTTGTCGATATCGCCGTAGAACTCGGGGCGGGGACCCATGCCGCGGGCGGACACGGAGTACATACCGCGGGAGGAGCCCATGATCAGACCGTTCATAACGCCGAGGCAGCCGACAGAGATAAACGCATAAACAATGGTGCCGACGGTGTTGCCGAAGATGTTGGAGAAAGCGATCTTGGGCAGCTTCTCGCCTAAAGGCCAGGTGCCGATGATGGTGTCGACGTCGCCGACGGAGCTCATGGCGAAAATGTAGAGGCAGTAGAGCACGGTGCAGAACAGTGCGCCGAAGATCAGTGCCAGAGGCAGATTTTTCTTTGCGTCCTTCAGCTCGGAGTTGATCGAGGTTGCGATTATCCAGCCCTCATAGGCAAAGGCAAAGGATGCAACACCCGAGAACACGCCCTGAAAGCTCGTAGTGCCCTCAACGGCGGTGGCATATTCGGCAGAGTTGACATAGTCAAGGACCTTTGCGGTGGCGCCGGACTTCAGACCCACGATGATGCCCACTATCGCCATAAGGCAGAGGGGAATGAGCTTGAGAACGGTCATGCTGACCTGCAGCTTACCGGCAAGCTTGGGGGAGATTGCGTTGATGCCGTAGCCGATCATCAGGAAGCCTGCGCCCAGAGCCAGCGCCTCGGAGCGGACAGTGCCGGTCACGAAGAAGTCAAGCGCCGGGATATCGAACAGTGCGAGGAAAAACACTGCCGAAAAGAAAGCCAGCATAGCGGCGAGGCAGGGATAATAAATAGTGGTCATAAACCAGCCGACGTAATAGGAATACGTGGGGCCGAGAGCGACCTCCGCATAGTCCACAACGCCGTTTACTTTTTCATACTTGGAGCCGAGCTCTGCAAAAACGAGAGAGCATATAATGCAGATCAGGCCGACAATACCGACGACCAGAACGCCCTGTGCCATGTTGCCGTGGGTCAGTGCCAGAACCTTACCGCCCTTGATGAAAACACCGGAGCCGATAACGATTCCTATGACCATGGCTATGGCTGTAGGCAGACCATAACGTTTTTCCATTTTAATTTCCTCTTTAATTCTTTTGTGATTTACAGTGTTACACTGTATGTGTGCAGTATAGTATCTTTGCTTATTCTTGTCAATAAATTTATGAACGGAAAAAGAACAAATTGTGAAATTCGTTCTTTTATGCAAGAAACGCCGCCAGTTCGTTCACGGTTTTGAGGTAATATTGACAGTTTTGACGCATGAAATTTTCGATTTCCGGAATATCGTTTGCCCAGCCGGCTGCGGCAAAATCCGTTCCGGCGCTCTTTGCCATATCGTAGCCGGGCTTGAGGTCATCGAGCATCAGAATATCGGACGGCTCAAGGTCAAAGCGGCGCATGATCTCCTGGAGTGAAAAGGGCGCGGGCTTGCGCTTGTCGACCGGCAGCTCCCAGCCGAAGACCGCGTCCGGTTCGGGCAGACCGTTTTCCCGATAGTCTCGCAGAATATTATAGTCGAAGCTCCACGAAGACACGCATATGATCCCGCCCTGTGCTTTGTGCCGTTCCATGATCTCCTTCATTCCCGCATACGCTTTCGGAACATGGTCTTTCACATACGCCTGCCAGAATGTCGTTTCATCCGCCAGCATCGCGTCGTCCATGCCGTATTCGTCTCTGCACATATCCAGAAAGCCGGGGTGAAAATTCTTCTTGAAATAATCCTCCAACGTGCAGCTTCTGCCGGGAAAGCGCAGATCGAGATATTCCTGAAAGCAGGGATGGTGTATCGTGGCTGTGGAGTTGACAACGGTGTCATCGTGGTCAAAAACGAGGCACTTGTATCTCATGGGAAGCTCCTTTTCGGAATTAGGAATTAGGAGTGAGGAATGAGGAATTAAGGAGCCGCTTACGCGGCGATTGTATTTTCCTCAATATTTTTTCTTTATCAGAAGCTTTTATTTTACAGAGACTTTCAGCTTTTTGAAAAAAAGAAAGTCAACTGAGGAAAGTATGATCCGTCGGCACAGCCGACACCATAATTCCTAATTCATAATTCCTCATTCTTCATTTAATAAAATGTGGCGACGGGGTCGGCGGGGGGATCACATTCCTCGTGCTCAATATAAGTGAGGACGGGGCCTTTTTTATTGTAGGCGCGGGAGAATTTCCAGTTTACTCTTGCAGTCAGGATGATCCATGTGTCATCCTTTATCGTTTCGGCGTTATCCCAGTTGCAGACAAAACCGGCAAACTGTATATCCTCCACGCAGCAGGTCATAACGTGTCGGCCCGCTACAAAGGTGTGGGGAGGCAGTTTCTTGCGTCTCAGAGCGCGGCACTTGAAGCGCACGACCTTGTTCTCGTACTTTGCGCCGTCCTCGCCGGTATCACGGTACCACTCGGCAAAATCGCCGTCGCCGATCTCGACTATGGGAGCGTTAATGTCAAAGGGCAGTGGGTCTTCTATATCGTCATACTCAACCTTCCCGTCCGCACCTTCGTAGGCTATATCGGCACGGCGTGAGACTGCCCGGACGATCTTATGGAACTCCATTTTGTCCATGTCGGGCTTAAATCGGTTGAAAACCGCGAGTTCACAGCTTTTCAGCTTGTCATAGACAAGATTGCGCATATTGGCGTTATAGGTAAGGAAGGTAGTTGCATCGGCAAACATGAACTCCTGGTAGACCATCCAGCCCTGCGGCATCGCGTTATACAGCTCGTCCAGCAGCCACATACCGTTATACTCGACAACAACGCGCTCCGCCTCAGTCTCGGCAAGGAATTTTGTAAGCGTTTCCGCGTTCAGTTCCTCGGGGGAGTCAACGGTGCGGATGAAGACGCTCTTATCGGCGAACTGATCGGGGGCGTATTCCTCCTCGCCCTCCTCGCAGACCAGAAGCAGTGTGCGCTCGCCGTTGCAGAAGCGCTTGTCCTCCAAAGTCTCCTGTATGAATTTTGTTTTTCCGCTCTCTAAGAAGCCGGTAAAGAGATATACGGGAATATCGTTTCTTTTATTCGACATTGAAAAGCTCCTTCAGTGCTTTCTCGTTCAGCTTTGAACCGATCACGCAGAAGCGACCCGTGACGGCTGCCGCGCCGCGGCGGATATTCGTCTCCTCGGGAACGTAGTCAAAGTACAGCCATTCGCCGTCGCTTGCGTCCACGATACCCTTCGAGCGCAGGACAAAGCCGTATTTCTCGGAGTCGTTGAGGGCTTCAAGGATCGCTTTCAGCTCGTCTTCGCTGAATTTGTGTGCGGTCTCGGTGCCCCAGCTTGTGAATATCTCGTCGGCGTGATGATGATGGTGGTGGTGATGCCCGTGCTCATGATCGTGGCAGCCACATTCACATTCGTCATCGTCGTCATCATGATCGTGGTGGTGATGGTGCTCGTGGCATTCGCACTCGTCACCGTCATCATCGTGATCGTGATGGTGTTCGTGACATTCGCATTCGTCACCGTCGTCATCGTGGTGGTGATGGTGATGCTCATGTTCATCCTCATCATCCTCGTCGTGGTGATGTCCGCAGCAGCAGTTGCCGTTTTCATCGTAATGATGGTGATGGTGCTCGTGCGCCTCGTGTTCCTCATGCTCCATTTCGCGCTTGAGGACGTCCTCGTCCATAGTCTGGCGGATCGCCTCGCCGCCGATCTTTGTCCACGGCGTTGTGATGAAGCGGGCATGATCGTTAAGCCCTTTGAGAAGTCCGAGAGCGGTCTTGAGCTTTTCCTCGGAGACGGTATCGGTACGGCTGAGAACGATAAGGTCTGCGCTTGCGACCTGGTCGTTATAGAACTCGCCGAAGTTGTGCATATACATCTTGCATTTGCCGGCGTCGACAACGGCGACCTTTGCGCCGATCTCCACGCCCTCCACGCGCTCGACGGCTTTCGCCACATCGCTGAGCTTGCCCACGCCGGACGGCTCGATAATGACGCGGTCGGGATTGAATTCATCAATGACCTTTTTCAGCGCCTTGGTGAAGTCTCCGACCAGAGTGCAGCAGATGCAGCCGGAGTTCATCTCGGAAATCTCCACGCCTGCGTCCTTGAGAAAACCGCCGTCAATGGCGATCTCGCCGAATTCGTTTTCGATGAGCACGAGCTTCTCGCCCTTGTATCCCTCTGCGATGAGCTTGCGGATCAGAGTTGTCTTACCGGCGCCTAAAAAACCGGAAAAAATGTCTATTCTTGTCATGGTTAACCCTCCATGTGATTTGTTTTCTAAATTTATAGTATAGCACTTTTTCTTTTCATCAGCAACAGTAAAAATTGCTTCTGACACGACTTTCGCATGAAAGGCGATAAATCATAAAATGCACAAAAATTTTTCTAACCGTAGGGAACGGATATTTCATGCATTTATCGTGTCTTTCTGTGGCGGCAAAAAAGCACTTGACTTTTACCCCCCCATGATATAATGAAAAAAGTTTATACAACTTTTATGATCATTTTAAGAAAGAGGGCATCATAATGATAGTGCTCGCCTTTTTAACGGGGCATACGAATGGGTTACTGATCATTTTCAAAAGGGTCAATAAATCTTATACATCTGTCCAAAACAACGCCGCTCCGCATGGGGCGGCGGTTTCGCGTCCGCTCACATATTTTAAGGCTGCTTCTCGGATTCCTCTTTTGCAGCTGAACTGTATTTTACGATCCGTAGGGCGCTGGCTGTCTCCCGCCGGAAAGTCGAATGACACATAACGCAGCGGCGGGAGCAGAGCCCCCGCCCTACATTTTGCTCTATATTATCAAGTTCAGTAATCCATTTACTTTTTTTATTCGCAAGCCGTAATTTTATGTATATGACATCTTGACATTTCTATTTATCATGCTACAATAAGTGTAACTGAAATTCAGTTACACTTGTTGTGCTAACAGGGAATATATATGAGTAAGATAGAGACACTAATACAGAAGCTCTGTTCAAAACCTACACCGGCAGATTTTCGCTATTCGGACGTAAAAAAGATTATGGCTTATTACGGTTACATTGAGAGCAACAAAGGAGCGACCTCCGGCTCCCGTGTTAAATTTTATCATCCGGTTACAAATGCAGTCATTATGCTTCATAAACCGCATCCCGGCGACGAAATGGTCAAAGCTTCTGTTGATTCTATCGTTAACTTCTTAAAGGAGCATGAGCATCTATGAAAAATAATATTCTACGTTATAAAGGTTACACTGCAAAGCCGGAGTATTCCTCAGATGATAAGCTCTTTTACGGGAAAATTCTTGGTATAGACGATTTAGTGGATTTCAGCGCGGAAAACGCAAAAGATCTTGAGCATGAATTTCAAAGTGCTGTGGATGACTACATTGAATTTTGTGCGGAGATCGGCAAAGAACCTCAGAAAGAATACAGCGGAGCTTTCAACGTCCGCATATCGCCCGAACTGCATCGGAGAATATCTGCTTTGGCGCAGTCGGAAGGTATTTCTCTGAATAAAGCTGTTGAGCAGGCAATCGCGGCTTTTGTGTAACGAACGACTGCGCAAGCGAAACAACGAAACAGAACGGTCAAGACCGTTCCCTACTATAGGAAGTCAAGAACTCCCGGGGAAATTTTCCTCGGGAGTTCTTTTTATGAATTATCAGACGAGCTCGATGACTGCGGTCTCGGCTGCATCGCCGCGGCGGAAGCCGATGCGGGTGATGCGGGTGTAGCCGCCGTTACGCTCTGCATACTTCGGAGCGATCTCATCGAAAACCTTCTTGGCAACATCCTCGCGGGTAATGAAAGCCAGAGCCTGACGGTATGCCGCCAGATCCTTTGCCTTGCCAAGGGTGATCATCTTCTCGGCCATGGGTGCGATCTCTTTGGCGCGGGTGACAGTGGTCTCCATTCTGCCTTTGTCGAGCAGATCAGTTACCTGCTGACGGAGCATTGCCATACGCTGATCGGTGGACTTGCCGAGCTTTCTTGTTCCGGGCATAATTGCATTTCCTCCTTTAAGAGCTTACTGGTTATCCTCGCTGGCCAGCGTCAGTCCCATCATGGTGAGCTTATGCTCAACCTCTTCGAGGGACTTGCGGCCGAGGTTACGGACCTTGATCATTTCGTCCTGAGTCTTGCTGACAAGGTCTTCTACGGTATTGATGTTGGCGCGTTTCAGGCAATTAAAGCTTCTGACACTCAGGTCAAGCTCTTCTATGGTCATCTTCAAAACTGTGTCGGGTTCCTTCTCGACCTTCTCAACAACGGTAGTGCTGCTTGCGACGGTCTCGGACAGGTCGGTGAACAGAGTGAAGTGGTCACAGAGGATCTTTGCACCCAGAGATACAGCATCTCTTGCGGACATGGTCTTGTCCGTCCATACCTCAATGGTCAGCTTGTCGAAGTCCGTCTGGTTGCCCACACGTGTATTCTCGACGGTGTAATTGACCTTGAGAACGGGGGTATAGATGGAGTCCACGGGGATGGTACCGATTGCCATAGAGGGATCTTTGTTCTTCTCGGCGGAAATATAGCCTCTGCCATGATCCAGAACGATCTCCATGCTGAGAGCACCGTCGGGTCCGAGTGTGGCTATATGGAGTTCGGGGTTGAGGATCTCGACCTCGGCGTCTGCCTTGATGTCGCCGGCGGTCACTTCGCACTCACCGGAGGCTTCAATGTAGACGGTCTTTGCCCCCTGGCTGTGGAGGCGGGCGATAATTCCCTTGACGTTGAGAACGATCTCGGTCACGTCTTCCTTGACGCCGGGGATGGTGGAGAACTCATGCTGCACACCGGCGATCTTGATGCTGGTGGGAGCGGTGCCGGGAAGAGAGGACAGGAGAACCCTGCGAAGAGAGTTACCAAGAGTTGTGCCGTAGCCGCGCTCCAGAGGTTCAACTACATACTTGCCGTATGCGGCGTCGCCGGGAGCTTCAATACATTCGATACGCGGCTTCTTAATTTCGATCATATAATTATATAACCCTCCTTATAATTGTCGCGCTTTGAAAGCGCTGCGATGATTCAGCTTACCAATTTGAGGGTGTCTTTATTACTTGGAGTACAACTCGACGATGAG
>JAUNND010000112.1 GCA_030531595.1 Eubacteriales bacterium
CCGATTTCGATTCTCTTGTCCTTGGGCAGGTCAACGCCGGCTATACGTGCCATAAATTGTACTTCCTTTCGATAGTTTTCCGCATTTAAAGCTGCGGGACTTATTCCCGCCGGAGGGAGTCCCGGAGCCATGCGGGATGTTATATGGACAAACCCTTTGGGTTTTGCCTCAGATTTTTACTGTCCTGCGGTTAATTAACCCTGACGCTGCTTGTGCTTGGGGTTCTCGCAGATGACCATGACTTTACCCTTGCGCTTGATGATCTTGCACTTTTCGCACATGGGCTTCACGGAAGGTCTTACTTTCATTTGTTATACCTCCTACTTGCTTCTCCAGGTAATTCTGCCGCGGGTGACATCATAGGGAGACATCTGAACCGTGACTTTATCACCGGGAAGGATCCTAATAAAGTTCATCCGGAGCTTACCGGAAATGTGCGCCAGTATGATGTGGCCATTGCCGATATCCACCTGGAACATTGTGTTGGGCAGGGATTCTACAACCGTGCCCTCGAGTTCGATTACATCGTCTTTTGCCAAAGTTGATTCCTCCAAAGTCGGTGTTCCGTTATATGTCGTCAGCCATTGTAAGTATCTCCGGTTCGCCGTCGGTGATCAGAATGGTATTCTCATAATGGGCGGAGAGTGATCCGTCCAGTGTAACGACTGTCCAGTCGTTATCAAGTACCTTTACCTGATAGCCGCCGACATTAACCATAGGTTCTACGGCTATTGTCATGCCCTTTACAAGGCGCGGATTTGAGCGGTGCAGCATACGTTCAACTCGATAGTTCGGTACCTCAGGAGCTTCATGAAGGTTTCGGCCTACACCGTGACCAACATACTCTCTGACTACGGAATAGCCGTGGCTCTCAACATAGTCCTGAACAGCACCGCCGATATCGGATATTCTGTTTCCTGCTTTTGCATAGTGAAGAGCCTCAAAGAAGCTCTGGCGAGTTACGGCGATGAGCTTTTTTGCTTCCTCGCTGACCTCACCGCAGGCGAAGGTGCCTGCGCAGTCGCCGACAAATCCCTTGAAAGTGGCGCCCACATCAAGTGAAACGATGTCACCGTTGTGGATCTTTCTCTTGCCGGGGATACCGTGGATTACTTCATCGTTTACAGAAATGCAGGCACTGGCCGGAAATCCTCCGTAATGGAGGAACGTGGGCTTTGCGCCGGATTTCTCGATGAACTCACGTACATATTTGTCTATCTGCTTTGTAGTCACTCCGTCAGCCACAGCCTGACGCGCAATTGTGCGGGCGCCCGCTGTAATTCTGCCGGCCTGACGCATCAGTTCTATCTCTGAGCTGGATTTGATGTGAATGGTTTCTGCCATAAATCAAATCCCCAGAGTTTTTCTGATCTCAGCCGTTGTGGCTTCTATTGTGGGCTGGTTATCCACACTGCACAGCTTTCCTCTCTCCTCATAGAACTTCTTGAGGGGTTCGGTCTCCTTATGATAGGTGACGAGGCGAGCCTTGACGGTCTCGGGAGCGTCATCCTTGCGGATGGTGAGCTCGCCGCCGCAGAAGTCGCACACGCCTTCCTTCTTCGGGGGATTGTTCACAATGTGGAAGGTCTGGCTGCAGTCCTTGCAGGTTCTGCGGCCGGACATACGCTTAATGATGACTTCGTCGTCTACTTCGATAGACAGTGCACAGTCGATCTCCACGCCCAGCTTCTCCATGGTTTCGGCCTGGGGAATGGTGCGGGGTACACCGTCAAGAATGTAGCCGTTCTGGCAGTCTTCCTGACTGAGCCTCTCCTGAATGATGCCGATGATGACATCGTCCGGAACGAGCTTGCCGGCCTCCACAAATGCCTTGGCCTTCAGGCCCACCTCCGTACCGGCCTTCATGGCGGCGCGGAGGATGTTGCCTGTGGATATGGTCGGGATGTTGAGCTCGCGGCTCAGAATCTCTGCCTGAGTACCTTTACCTGCGCCGGGGGCGCCAAGAAGTATCAGTTTCATGAGATTCACCCTTTTTTAATCAATCAAGGAAGCCCTTGTAATTGCGCATCAGCAGCTGTGCTTCAAGTGCGCGGATGGTCTCAAGTGCAACACCGACAGCAATGATGATGGAGGTGCCGCCGAGGGACAGACCGGTGAGACTTGCGGATCTGCTGAAGTGGCTGACCAGAATGGGAACGACAGCGATGATGCCGAGATAGATTGCACCGAAGAGGGTGATCTTGTTCAGAACGCGCTGTACGAACTCGCTGGTAGGCTTGCCGGGACGGAAGCCGGGGATATAACCGCCATTCTTCTTGAGGTTGTTAGCAACCTCGATGGGGTTGAACTGGATGGTGGAGTAGAAGTAAGCAAAGAAGATGATCAGCAGGAAGTAAACAATTGCATAAGGAATGGAATTGTTGCCGAACCAGGTGCTGACCCAACCGCTGGTCTTGCCGGTGAAGGCTGCGATGGTAGCAGGAATAGAGGCAATGGACTGAGCGAAGATGATGGGCATAACGCCGGACATGTTCACCTTCATGGGGAGGTGAGTGCTCTGGCCGCCGTACATCTTTCTGCCTACGACTCTCTTTGCGTACTGGACAGGAATTCTGCGCTCTGCATCGTTGACGAAAACGATGAGGACGATGATTGCCAGTGCGCCGAG
>JAUNND010000113.1 GCA_030531595.1 Eubacteriales bacterium
CTTTAACACAGTTTAACACTTGCTATATACAGTTCGAGTCTTGTATCGTCCATCACAAACTCCGAGGAAGTTTTCCCCGGAGTTTTTTCTATGCTCCAACGGGTCGGCTCGAACTTGTGACCTCTGTTTGAGCGAGCATAGCGAGCGGATAAGAGCGGCGAAGCCGGGTGCGCAGCACCGGGCTCGCCACAAGTTCGAGTCTTGTATCGTCCACTGCTTAATCCACACTGAAAAGTGTGGATTTTTTATTTTCCTAAGTCAAAACTTAAAGCTATTCCCGCTCAAAAGTTCTGATTGCTTTTCTCAAAGAGCTTTTCCATTTAGTTTTCCATTTAAGCGCCTGTTATCTGCATGATCTCATTATCAAGATTCTTTGCGGCACTTTCTTTCATAGCAGAGGATGAATAGCCGTAAACATCCAGCGTAAACGAAGATGAATAGTGTCCCATGTTCTCTTGTAAAGTCTTGATATCAATTCCACTTTTCAGAGACAGAAAAGCATAGGCGTGTCGTAAATCGTGAAAACGCATTTCCGGTTTAACGTCGTTCTCCCGCTCAAGTCCACTGATAGCTGCATACTGCCGCTTGGAAAACAAAAACTCCGCATCGGCAATCTGCGGATTGCACTGATACGAAGTTATGAGTCTGCCGTTATCGGTTTTGTCAGCGTTTTTAACATAGTCGATCACGGCTGAAATCGCTCTGCCGATGTTTTTTGCTTTTCCTGCGTGGATCGGCATGATTCTTGTAGTGGCTATTTTGAACCTCCCATTTTATGGATTTGCATTTATTTTGCCGAGAGTGTATAATCTGTTGGTAAAAAATACACGGAGGTGAGCAGTTTGAATACCAGCATCGACCTGAAGGATTTACAGCCGGAGCAGAAAAGGGAACTGCTTTTCAGAAGTCAGAAAAATACTCTGGATACATTTCTCTCCACCGGTGCGATCACGAAAGAGCAGCATGACGTCAGCCTCAGCGTGTTGATTGAAAAAATGAATATCACCCCGGAGCAGCTTGCTCTGTGGGTATAAAAAATGTCTTGACTTAACCTCCCCGTGCTAAAATAAACTTGGAAAAGCAATTTTTAATATAGAGGATTGACATTAAGGTTTTGTTCATTTATAATGTTAAAAAGCCTATCCGGGTTTTTACTTCTTTGCCCGGTATTTGTTGTTCTTCACTTTCATTGGAGCCAGCCATCCGGTCCGGATGGCTGGTTTCATACTATAAGCTCATAAAGCATTTTGAGTTCTTATTCAGGGCAGAAACCGCGTATTTTTGATGGAAAATATTTGAAGCAGAAGCGTTGAAAACAGATCGGCCGATATGGTATAATCCTTAAAACGAAGTAACCGTATCCCGTGAGAAAAGTAAAGGAGACGTAATGGTCAGGAAAGCATTCAGAAGTGTACTGCTGATACAGATCATCGCCGGTATCGTGGGCGTTATAGGAATGGTGGTCGACGGAGCGGTCACCGGCAGTTGTCTCGGCACGGAGGCAATGGCCGGCTTTGGACTGGCAGCGCCCGTCGTGACGATTTTCGTGGCCTGCTCCGGTGTGTGCGAGCTCGGCGCTTCCATGCTCATCGGCCGATTCGTCGGCGCACGAAAAATGGACGAGGCTTCCGAAGCGCTTTCCTCGTGCCTTGCGTTTTCGCTGATTCTCTCCCTGCTCATGACCGGTTTCGTGTTCATTTTTTCGGAAAAGATTGCCGCTTTTCTCGGTGCGAACGGTACCCTTGCGAAACAGACCGCAGATTATCTGCGGGGCTTCTCCCTCTGCGCGCCGGCTCTCCTTATGCTGACCGTACTCATGCCGGTCATGCAGATCAACGGAAAGCAGAAGCTCGTTGTGCTGGCGGTCATCACGATGACGCTGGTGAACATCATCGGCGATCTTCTGGTCGGCTTCGTATTCAAGGGCGGCCTTTTCGGTATGGCCATTGCCACCACCGTGAGCTATTTTGCGGCGTTCGCGCTGATGCTGCCGTCTCTTCTGAAAAAAGAAGGCATGCTGCGGCTTTCCTTCCGGTGCCTCCGGTTTGATTATATCGGCACCATGCTCTCCGGCGGCCTTCCCAACGCTCTGCAACAGGTGTGCCGTAGCCTTCTTTTGCTCCTGCTGAACAGGCGGCTGCTGTCCATTTCCGGCTCTGACGCGGTCGCGGCCTTTACCGCCATCATGTCCGCTGCGAATCTGTGCATGGCCTTCGGCAGCGGCATCGGCTCCGACGTTTCAATGCTTACGGGTGTTTTCGCAGGGGACGGCGACGATCGGGCGATCCGGGAGCTGGTACGGACAGCGCTTTTTACGGCGGTGGTGGTTGACGCGATTCTCTGCGTGCTTCTGTTTTTCGGTGCCGGCATCCTCATGCCGCTGTTCAGCTCTGATCCGAAGCTCCTTACATTGGCGGTGAACGGTTTCCGGCTGTACTGTCTGTCCATGATCGGCTATTCCGTCAATGTGACACTGCGCCTTTACTATCAGGCGATGCACTTTTCCGTGCTTTCCTACATCTACGTTTTCTGCAATAGCTTTCTTTTCCCGGTGGTCGGTGCATATCTGCTGAGCGGTATGTTCGGAGTCAGCGGCGTCTGGCTTTCGTTCCTGTTCGGTGA
>JAUNND010000003.1:0-54952 GCA_030531595.1 Eubacteriales bacterium
CCCTACAGATGAAAACGTTAACTTACCGCCATTGAGAACCGTCCCCGTTGACTCTCGAATTAAGGCTTGACAAACGGATGGGAGTGTGTTATACTCTGTCACAGAGTGTGACCCAATGCTTTCAAATTATTTTTTTGTAATGGTTGTCACACAATGTGATATATAAAGGAGGAAATGTATGAGGGAAGTCCAATGGGTAAAGCTCTCGACCGATCTGTTTAAGAACCCTAAAATAAATTATCTGCGGCGGCTGCCGGAGGGGGACAGGCTTGCGCTGATCTGGGTGATGCTGCTGACGCTGGCGGGGCGGTGCAACGCGGGAGGGGCGATCTTCCTCACGGAGAATACGCCCTATACGCCGAAAATGCTCGCCGACGAGCTGGGTATCAGGGAAAAAGTCATACTGTCCGCACTGTCCCATTTTGAACAGCTCGACATGATACGGCAGGACAGCGGCTATATCATTCTCACCGGCTGGGAGGAGCAGCAGAATACGGAGGGTCTGGAAAAGATCAGAGAGCAGAACAGATTACGCAAACAAAAACAGCGTGAAAACCAAAAGCTTCACACGTCACGTGACAGTCACGCAGCAGATATAGATATAGAGAGAGAAGAAGATAAAGAAAAAGAAATAAAAAAAGAGAGTGAAGAGAAAACGGCGGCGAAAAAAGCGAAGCGCTTTGTTCCGCCCACGCTCGACGAGGTGAAGGATTATTGCATGACAAGGAAAAGCACGGTCGATCCGGTCCGCTTCTGGGAATACTTCGATACCGGAGGCTGGGTAGACAGCGGAGGAAATCCGGTAAGGAACTGGAAGCAGAAGCTCATAACATGGGAAAACCACACGAAAGAGAAAGGAAACGAAAGTAATGACACCACAGGAGATAATCACGATGGCCATGCCGAATGGAATATCAATTATACCTTCGACGCAAGAGCACTATAACTGCCCCGAATGTCAGGACAGGGGCTATATCATCATAAAAAAATTTCCGCTTATAGTCACCGAATGTGACTGTGTTATCCGAAAAGCGAACATGAAGCGGCTTGAGCGTTCGGGGCTTATGGAGCTGGCTGAGAGATGCAGCTTTGACAGCTTCCGCGCCTCGGAGCCGTGGCAGAAAAAGGCAAAGGACATCGCCCTCGCCTATCTCGCCTCCCCGAAGGGATCATGGTTTTTCATCTGCGGGCGCTCCGGCAGCGGCAAGACCCACCTGTGCACCGCGATCTGCAAGGAGCTGATCGACAAGGGCCGCGAGGTGTATTACATGAAATGGCGCGAAGAAGCACCGGAGCTGAAAGCCTGCGTCAAGGACCCCGCCGTATACAGGGAAAAAATGAAGAAGCTTTCGGAAATTCCGGTGCTGTATATAGACGATTTTCTCAAAGGAAGCGTCACCGAGGCGGATATGAACCTCGCCTACCGGCTCTTAAACGACCGCTACAATACCCGCCGCCGCACGATCATCAGCTCCGAGCGTCCCATCGAGGCGATAGCAAAGCTCGACGAGGCCGTCGCCGGTCGCATCTTTGAGCTGTCGAGAGACTATTGCTTCATGACCGCGGACGTCAACTACCGGCTCAAATAGCGCAGAAAGCGTAGAGTCATCGGGGACGGTAGAGTCATCGGCTCCTTAATTCCTCATTCCTCAGTCCTCAGTCCTCATTATTTAAGGACTTCGGCGTACACAAAAAGTCTCCCCTTGCGCGAATTGCCGCCGGTGCCGGTGACTTTGCCCTTGCCTTTGCCGCGCAGGGAGATAACGTCCCCCTCCTTAACGGCAAAATCCGTCTTTTCCGAGACCTTATAATTGATGCTCACATTGCCGAGGGCGACCTGTTTGGCGGCCTCCGTGCGGGAGATGCTGAACATCCCGCCGACTATCGCGTCAAGGCGCATACTCATGACCGTGAAGTTTAAGTTCCACACCTTCCGCTCCGGCGCTTCGACCTCGGAAAGCGGTATCTCGCGGGCGCGGACAGTAATTCTCCCCGCACTCTCCACGGAAAGGAGCGCCGATCTCACGGTCTGGACGCAGAATACCGTGGCTTCATTGCCCGCCACGCGTATATCCCCTATCCGCTCTCTGCCTATGCCCTGCCCTAAGATCGCGCCCATATAATCCCTGTGGGCGGGAGTGCCGAAATACGCCGTCAGCTTCACGGCGGAGATATATTCGTCCGCCTCAAAGCTCTCCGCCTCAAGGTATTCGGGCAGGAAGAATGCTATCTTCCTCTCGCACGCCCCGTCCCCGCCGAAAAGGTAAAGCTTACAGTCGGCGCGGTTTTTGAAATACTGCTCTATCTCATAGCTCTCCGCCGGTGTGAGGAAGCTCGTGTGCGTCACGCAGCAGCTTCTTTCGCACCGCGCCAATAAGTCCTCGGCGCGTTTTATCAGTTCGTTGTTTTCCATAATAAAACCTATTTATTCGTTTGAGTCATTGGGGACGGTTCTTTTTGACTCAATGGACCATGCAGAATGTAGGGCGGGGGCTCGCTCCCGCCGAAAGGTTGGTAATACGACCGGGGAACGGCGGGACACAAGGCCCCGCCCTACAGAGCGGACGCTAACTTACCGCCATTGCCAACCGTCCCTATGACACATTCTGCATTCAGTAATGAGTCAAAAAGAACCGTCCCCATTGACTCAGTTCTTGCTCTCCGTCAGCTTTGCCTGATGAGACTGAAAGTTTGTTTTTTTCAGTACGCTCTCTATCTGCTCCGAAGTGTACTCAAGCTCGGCGATGAACTCCTTTGAGGATGTGCGCAGGACGCCCGAGCGCAGAGCCGACAGCCGGATAAGATTATCCGAGGTGATCACGCGCACATTATAGTTTCTGCCTATCTCGTTTACTATCTTTTCGATATACGCATCCGCCGTCTCGCCGTCGGCGGTATATGCCACATAAATATTATGGTACTTCACCCTCGACCCCGGGTTGCCCGGTGTGCGAAAGCCGTCAAACACAACGACAAGCTCGTTTCCCGTAAAGCCCGCGTAGCTTGAGAGCATATCCGTCAGGTGCGCTCGCGCAAGGTCGAGCCGGTCGGCGGCTATCTCCTTTAGCTCATCCCACGCAAAGATCAGATTGTACCCGTCGACGATGACATAGCCGCATCGGTTCGGTACGTTTGCGGAGGCCGCGGGCGCTGAATTGACAACGGGCGATGTGTACTGCGGACGGCGTATCGGTCCGAACTCCCGCTCCATTATCGCCTCAAGCTCCTTCTGGTCGATGCTGACAAAGCGGCGGCGGCTTATCTCCGGCTGCTTTCTCACCGCGAGACAGCTTTCCAGATGCATATAGTCCTTCACCCTGTCCCACGGGACGTTGAAGCCCGCGCCGTGGGCGCAGAAGACGGAGTCGGACGTGTTTTCAAGGTCGGATGCGGGGTCGTAGCCTATCTCCTCCACTATCTCCTGCTGATCACGGCACGGTCGGTAGCCCGAGGGCAGCAGAGAGAGTCTCCCGCGCCCGTGGGTATACGCGATAAGCTGCTCCATATACCCGTTCATTCCCGACACCGGCGCAAAGCCCGTGATGCGCGTCATGCCGTTCATGTCTGTCGGGGTCTCTATCTGTCCGTTCATTGAGCGCACATCCGAAATGGCTCTGCCGGTCTGCTCGGTGGGAACATCGATAGTAAAGCCGTACCACGGTTCAAGCAGAATACTCTGTGATTGCATGAGTCCCTGTCTGACGGCGCGGTAGGTCGACTGGCGGAAATCGCCGCCCTCGGTGTGCTTTAAGTGCGCTCTGCCCGAAACGAGCGTAATTTTCATATCGGTTATCGGCGAGCCGGTCAGCACGCCCAAATGTGTTTTTTCATACAGATGCGTGAGGATGAGCCTCTGCCAGTTTCTGTCAAGCATATCCTCGCTGCACGAGCTTGCGAACACAAGCCCGCTCCCCTGTTCCAGCGGTTCAAGCAGCAGATGCACCTCGGCATAGTGGCGCAGCGGCTCAAAATGCCCCACGCCCTCCACGCGCTCGGCTATCGTCTCTTTATAGAGAATGTGACCGGTATCGAGCTGTATATCCGTATCGAAGCGCTCTTTTACAAGGCTTCTGAATACCTCCGTCTGCACCTTGCCCATGAGCTGCACGCAGATGCACTTTCCCCGCTCGTTCCACACGATATGGAGCTGAGGGTCCTCCTCCTGAAGCTGCATGAACTTCGGCAGCAGCACTCTCGCGTCGGTCTTCGGCGGGAGTATCACCGTGTAGCTGACAACAGGCTCAAGCACCGGCGAGGGCGAGTCCGTCTCCGCGCCGAGACCCTGTCCCGGGTAAGTGTCGGAAAGCCCCAAAACGGCGCAGACCTGCCCCGAATACACCCGCTCAACGGCTTCAAATTTCGCGCCGGAATACAGCCGTATCGCCGTGACCTTTTCCTCAAGCTCCTCGCCCTTTGCGCCCTTGTATTTCATCACCTCACGCACACCGAGACTGCCGCCCGTTATCTTCATAAAGCTCATGCGGTTTCCCTGCGTGTCGCGTGAAATTTTGTATACCTTCGCTCCAAAGCCCTCTTTGGCTTTACACGGCAGGGTATACCTGTCGAGCGCGTCTAAAAGCTCCTCAACGCCCTCGGTCTTCAGTCCCGAGCCGAAATAGCACGGGAACAGAGCGCGGTCACGGATAAGCGCGGCTATATCCTCATCGCCTATCTCTCCCGTCTCCAGATACTTTTCCATCGTCGCTTCGCTGCACATGGCGACCTTCTCGCAGGTATCCTCATCAATATGCGTAAGATCGACACAGCCGTCCCCGAAACGGCGGACAAGCTCTGAGCGTACTCCGTCGGCGTTGCAGGTATGAAGGTCGGTCTTTGTGACGAAGATAAAGGTCGGCACATCGTAGCGTTCCAGAAGCTTCCATATCGTTTCCGTGTGGGACTGTATGCCGTCCGTGCCGCTTATGACAAGCACCGCCGCGTCAAGCACCTGCATCGTGCGCTCCGCCTCGGTCGAAAAGTCCACATGACCGGGCGTGTCCAGAAGGGTTATGTTCGTGCCGCCGAAGGTAAAGGAAGCCTGCTTTGAAAATATCGTTATCCCGCGAGCCCTTTCCAGCTCGTGAGTATCAAGAAAGCTGTCCCTGTGATCGACACGTCCTAATTTTTTGATTTTTCCCGACAGAAACAGCATCGCCTCGCTGAGCGTGGTCTTTCCCGCGTCAACATGGGCAAGTATTCCTATCGCAAGATTTTTTCCGTTATCCATGTTTTCATTTTATCAGCTTTGACGCAATTAATCAATAAAATTCGGAATTATACTCAAGGTTAACATAATGTGTAATGTTTTTGCAAAAAATATTTTGTTTTTTTGTAATTTTGACTTTGCATTTTGTAAAAGATATGTTATAATCAGCAACAGTATTGTGTTTTGTTATCTCTGCTGACATACTATATATTGATTATACTATTATCCCCCGCAAGGAGGTCGTTCCGACATGAAAAAAATTCTTGTTCTTGAAGACGAAGCAAACATCAGAAGCTTTATTGTCATCAATCTGCGCCGCAGCGGATATGAGCCCATCGAGGCCGAGACCGGCATGATGGCTCTTGAAAAGGTCAGAGTCAATCCCGACATCTGCCTTGCTCTGCTGGACGTTATGCTGCCCGATATCGACGGCGTCGAGGTCTGCCGCCGCATCCGCGCCTCCGGCTCCAAGATGGGCATCATCATGCTCACCGCCAAGAGCCAGGAGATGGACAAGGTCACCGGCCTTATGAACGGCGCGGACGACTATGTTACAAAGCCCTTCTCCCCCTCCGAGCTTACCGCCCGTATCGACGCTCTGGCACGCCGTCTGGATGTGAGTGAGGACATTCAGGCCGCGTCCGAGCTTTCAAGCGGTCCGTTCCTTCTCAACACCCGCAACCGCACTCTCGAAAAGGACGGCGAGAGACTCAAGCTCACGCAGATCGAATATCTGCTCATGAAGCTGTTCATGGAAAATCCCGGCAAGGCCATGTCCCGCGAGGATATCCTCACCGCCGTCTGGGGCAACGAATTCAGCGGCGAGCTGAAGACCGTCGACGTGAACATCCGCCGTCTGCGCATCAAGATCGAGACAGACCCCACAGAGCCCGAATATCTGACGACAGTCTGGGGCTACGGCTATAAATGGGGTTACTGATAATCTATACAGGAAGAAGACTAAATGTTTAGAACTCTGAAAAACCAGCTTCTTACCTCGACGATCGCCTCGATAGCTCTCACGCTGCTGGGAATATGGCTCATGTATACCGGCAATACGGTATGGGGCTCCGTCACATTGCTCATAGTCTGTATATATCTTATACTGCTGAACATCTGGTTCTGGCGCTGCGTCAGCAATCCTATCGACGAGCTTACGAAGTTCGCCGGACGCATCGCCGGCGGCAGCTACGGCATCCGGATGGAGGACAAGTTCGACAACGAGCTGGGCAACCTCACCCATGAGATAAACGATATGTCAAGCAAGGTCGCGGTGGCGGAAAAATCCAGAACGGATTTCGTCTCGCAGGTCTCTCATGAGCTGCGCACTCCCCTCACCGCCATCACCGGCTGGGCGGAGACGATCGGCTTTGACCCCGCCGTCAAGGGCGATTCCCAGCGGGGCATCAATATAATCTCAAAAGAGGCCGAGAGACTTACCGGCATGGTCACAGAGCTTCTGGAGTTCACCCGCATACAGGACGGGCGCTTTAATCTCAGAGTGGAGCTGATCGACATCGCAGCCGAGCTGGAGGACGCTCTTTTCACCTACGGTGAGCTTTTGAAGCAGGCCGGTATGGAGCTTAAATATACGGCTCCTCCCGCCGAGATACCGCTTATCCCCGGCGATCCGGAGAGGCTCAAGCAGGTCTTTATCAACGTGATGGACAACGCGCTCAAGCACGGCGGCGACGGGAAAAAGCTGGACGTGACGCTCACCTCGGACGCGTCCTTTGTGCATATCGAATTCCGTGACTACGGGCACGGTATCCCCGCCGGTGAGCTTCCCCACGTCAAGGAGAAATTCTACAAGGGCAGCTCCAAAAACCGCGGCACCGGCATAGGGCTTTCCGTATGCGACGAGATCATCACCCGTCACGACGGCACTCTGGACATCAGAAACGCCGACGGCGGCGGCTGCGTTGTCACAGTGTCCCTGCCCCTGAACGGCAATTAATTTCAGATTTACAGCGTTGCTCCGTAGGGCGGGGGCTTGCTCCCGCCGTTACCTCGTAAAACAACCAGATTTTCGGCGGGAGCAAGCCCCCGCCCTACGGAGTTTCCAAATTATTGAGGTAACACAATGTCAGAGAAAAAATGTAATTTCCGCACCTCGATAGGCGGTCAGGCTCTCATTGAGGGCATACTGATGCGCGGTCCGAAAAAACAGGCCATCGTCTGCCGCACGAAGGACGGGCTTGTCGAAAAGGTCGAGGAGCTCAAGGCCATAAAATCAAAATATCCCATACTCGGCTGGCCTCTTATAAGGGGCTGCGCCATCTTTATCTCCTCCCTTGTCAACGGCATGAAGGCGCTCATGTACTCCGCCGACCTTGTGCCCATCGAGGAACAGGGCGAGCCGGACAAGATCGATCAGTGGATAAACGAGCACTTTTCCGAGGAAAAGGCAAAAAGCCTTATCATCGGCGTTGCGGTCGTGCTGGGAATTGCGCTGTCGCTGTTCCTGTTCGTCTTCCTGCCCACCTTCATCGTCGGCTTCATCAAGAAGATCACGGAGAGCTATTTTATCCGCAACATCACCGAGGGTATCGTTAGAATTATAATTCTGCTCCTCTATATGAAGCTGTGCTGTCTGCAAAGCGACGTGAAGCGCCTGTTTGCCTACCACGGCGCGGAGCATAAGACCATCTTCGCCTATGAGCACGGCAAGGAGCTTACCGTTGAAAACGTGCGCACGGAGTCGCGTTTCCACCCCCGCTGCGGCACGAGCTTTCTGCTCGTCGTCGTTGTCGTGAGCATCCTTGTCAACTCCGTCGTCAAGGTCAGCAATACCTTTGCGAGAATGGGCTGCCATCTGCTGCTGCTGCCCGTTGTCGTCGGTATAAGCTATGAGATAAACCGCTGGTGCGGTATGCACGACAATAAGCTCTCCGCCATCCTCTCTGCCCCCGGCAAATGGCTCCAGCACATGACGACCAATGAGCCGGACGACGGTATGATCGAGGTCGCGATCCGCTCCATGCAGCTCGTTATCCCCGATGAACAGGGCGAGGACGAATGGGGAAAGTGAGAGGTCATAAAGATGAAAACATATAATGATATATACATGAACACCAGAACCGTTCTGCGCCAGCGCGGGATAGAGGCATTCAATCAGGAGGCGCGTTACATCGTCGCCGCCGCCGCCGGAAAGACCGTCGAGGAGCTTCTCAGAGACATGAAGCTCTACGCGAGCAATCAGATCGAGGAGCGGGTTCTGGACTATACCGCCCGCAGGCTGCGCGGTGAGCCGGTGGCTTATATTACCGGCACATGGGAGTTTTACGGGCTGCCCATCATTACAAATTCCAACGTGCTCATTCCCAGAGTCGATACCGAGGTGCTTGTCGAGCAATCCGTCGAGCTGCTCATGGGCAAGAAGATGAACGCCCGTATTCTCGATCTGTGCTGCGGAAGCGGCTGCATCACCTGCGCCCTCGCGCATGAGCTGCCCGCGACCCGCCTTATGGCTATCGACATCAGCGCCAACGCCTTAGAGGTCTGCCGGCAAAATCTCACCGCAAACCGTCTCTCCTCCCGCGTTCTGTGTATGCAGACCGATGTTCTCTCCGCACCTCCTCTCGGAATAGGCGAGTTCGATATGATAGTCGCCAATCCCCCCTACATAGCCAGCGGCGAGCTCAACAGTCTCGACCCCTCCGTCAAGGATTATGAGCCCATATGGGCGCTGGACGGCGGCGAGGACGGATTGAAGTTCTACCGTGCCATCATCAAATACTGGAAGGCTCTTCTCCCCGTCGGCGGATACATGGTATTCGAGGTCGGCGAGGGACAGGCAGAGCCGGTAAGAGAAATGCTCAGCTCCGCCGGCTTCGACGAGACCGGCACCAAAAAGGACACTCTGGGTATCGACAGAGTCGTCTACGGTAAAATGTAACAGGAGGCACAGACCATGGCCGATAAGAAAAAAACAGCTCCCGCCGCCGCTCCCGCCGCAAGCGACAGGAAAAAGGCGCTGGAGACCGCCATTGCGAAAATCGAAAAGGACTACGGCAAGGGCACCATCATGCGTTTGGGCGATGATATTTCCATCAACGTCGAGGCTCTTTCCACAGGCTCTCTCTCCCTTGACCTCGCTCTCGGTATAGGCGGCGTCCCCAAAGGACGTATCGTCGAGATATACGGCCCCGAGGCCTCCGGTAAGACCACCTTGGCGCTTCACGTTGTCGCCTCCGCGCAGAAGGCAGGCGGCGACGCGGCTTATATCGACGTTGAGCACGCTTTAGAGCCCGCATACGCTCAGGCTCTCGGCGTGGACATCAATTCCCTGCTGATCTCCCAGCCCGACACGGGCGAGCAGGCTCTCGACATCGCCGAGTCTCTTGTGCGCTCGGGCGCGGTGGACGTTCTGGTCATCGACTCCGTTGCCGCCCTTATCCCCCGCGTGGAGCTTGAGGGCGAGGTCGGCGATACCGTGGTCGGCGCTCTGGCAAGACTGATGTCTCAGGCCATGCGCAGACTTGCCGGCGCTATCTCCAAAAATAACTGCACCGTCATTTTCATCAACCAGCTCCGTCAGAAGATCGGCGTCATGTACGGCAACCCCGAGACTACCCCCGGCGGTCTGGCGCTCAAATACTACGCCTCCGTGCGCATCGACGTGCGCCGTATAGAGACTCTCAAGGTCAACGGCGAGATGATCGGCAACCGCACCCGCGCAAAGGTCGTCAAAAACAAGGTCGCGCCCCCCTTCCGCGAGGCGGAGTTCGACATCATCTACGGCGAGGGTATCTCCAAGATAAGCGAGATCGTAGACCTTGCCGTGAAGCTTGAGATAATCGACAAGGCGGGCGCGTGGTTCACCGTCAACGGTATGCGCATTCAGGGCAAGGACGGCGTGAAGGAATACCTCACGAACAACCCCGAGGTCTGCGATAAGATCGAGGCGGAAGTGCGTGAAAACGCGTGGAAGCTGTCTCCCAGAGGACAGAAGGAAGCAAAGATGATCGCGGCAAAGCCCGTGGACGTCAGCGCGGCGGACTTCGACGAGGGATAATTCAATCTGTAGGGCGGGGGCTTGCTCCCGCCGTAACCTGATGCCAACTTCAACTTTTCGGCGGGAGCAAGCCCCCGCCCTACGGAAAAAAATATGCTGATAAGCAATATTAAGCAGACTGTACCGGGACGGCTGACGGTTGAGTTCGACAGCGGTACAGCTGTCAAAACCACGCTCGGGGTCGTTACGGAGCTGCGGCTTTATTCGGGAAAAGAGCTGGATAATGAAAGACTGGAGGAATTCCGGCTTCTTTCGCACCGCTCGCTTGCAAGAGAAAAGGCGCTGGAAATTCTCTCCAAAAGACCGATGAGCCGCATGGAGCTATATAAAAAGCTCCTTGAAAAGGGCGAGGACGAGACAGATGCTGATTACTGCGTCTCGTGGCTTGCCGACAACGGACTTATAAATGATGAGAGCTATGCCGGTGCCGTTGCCCGCCACTATGCCGCAAAGGGCATGGGCGCGGGGCGCATAAAAACAGAGCTTTCAAAGCGCGGTATCTCCCGCGAGCTGTGGGAGGACGCATTGGACGCCGCCCCCGACAACAGCGAAAAGATCGATAAGTTTATTGCATCCCGCCTGAAAGACCCAAACGACCGCGCTCAGGTCGGCAAGGTCGGTCAGGCGCTTTACCGGCGCGGCTTTTCGTGGGACGAAATACGTCAGGCGCTGGCTCGGTACAACGCAGAGGTGGAAGAATAATCAAATGGAATATACTTACGCGCTTATCTCTCTCGGCTGTGCAAAAAATCTTGTAAACAGCGAGCAGATGATATATCTGATGAATGAGGCGGGCTTTGAGCTGGTCTCCGAGCCGGACGGGGCGGACCTTGTCATCGTCAACACCTGCGGCTTCATTGACGCGGCAAAAAGCGAGGCCATCGACGCCATCCTTGAAATGGCGGAGCTTAAAAACGCGGGCAGACTCGGCGGCATCATCGTCACCGGCTGTCTTCCCGAACGCTACAAGGACGAGATAGCCGCAGAGCTTCCCGAGGTCGACTGCTTTCTTGGAGTCGGCAGCTTCGGAGACGTTGTCGCCGCGGCAAACTCCATCCTTGACGGCAGAAAACTGAGCCTCTTTGCGGACAATTCCGCCGCCATCGACGAGATACCCCGCGTTATCTCCACGGGTCCCGCGTGGGCTTATCTGCGCATCGCCGAGGGCTGCAACAACTTCTGCGCCTTCTGCGCCATTCCGTACATCCGCGGCCGCTACCGCTCAAGAGATATGGAGTGCGTCCTTGAGGAAGCACGGGATATGGCAGCGCACGGAATAAAGGAAATAATCGTCATCGCGCAGGACATCACCCGCTACGGCACAGACCTCTACGGCAGACGATGTTTAGCCGAGCTTGTGCACAGAATTTCCGAGATAGAGGGCGTTGAATGGATACGGCTCCACTACCTCTACCCCGATCAGTTTGACGACGGGCTTATTGACGAGATAGCGTCAAACGATAAAATAGTAAAATATCTGGATATTCCTATCCAGCATATAAATAATAAGATACTCAAAGCCATGAACCGCCACGGCACCGGCGAGGATATCCGCGCTCTGTTCAGAAAGCTGCGGGAGAAGATCCCCGACGTGGTGCTCAGAACGAGCCTTATCGCGGGTCTCCCCGGCGAGGGCGAGGCGGAGTTTGAGGAGCTGTGCGAGTTCCTTAAAGAGGCAAGAATTCAGCGCGTCGGCGTATTCCCCTTCTCCCCGGAGGAAGGCACACCGGCGGCAACGATGGAACACGTCGACTTCGAAACGGCACAGCGCCGCGCCGACCTCATAATGGAGCTGCAAGCCCCCATCATGGATGCGTTCTGCGAAAGCTTCCTCGGCAAGACCGTCAAAGTTCTGTATGAATACTACGACGGGGAAAACGGCTGGCACGTCGGCCGATGTTACGCCGACTCCCCCGACATCGACGGTCAGGTGCTCTTCTCGGGTGACTGCTCCGAGGGCGACATGGTCGATGTACTCATAACCTCCACCGAGGACGGCTTGCTTTTCGGTGAACTAAAGAAAGGAAATGATTGAATGCCGAATACGGTTGCGTATTATCTTTCCAAAGGCTTTGACAGACAAGCCGCAATATACTTTGCGGGCGGCAGAAAACATATCACGGCTGTTTTGCCCAATGACGATTTTACTTTAACGCTCAGCTTTGACAACGGCGAAAAACGGCTTTACGATGCTCGACCGCTTCTCAGCAAAGGGACTGTCTTTGAGCCTTTATCGGATATTGAGGTTTTCAGGAGGGTCTATCTTGACGAACAGCACTGTATCGCATGGGATATTGACCCGACCGTAGACAGCCGCGAGGTCTGGAGCAACAAGCTTGATCTGTGTCCCGATAGCTGCTATCTTGACAGTACACCGATCTGACAGCTCACATTTAAATTATCAAAAAATCAGCATAGTTTTCGTTTTTATCATTGTATTCAAATCATAGGAGATTTTTTAATGAAGCTTTATAATTCAGCCACCAGAATTAAGGAAGATTTTGTTCCCAACCATCCCGACATCGTCAAGATGTACACCTGCGGCCCCACGGTCTACCACTTCGCGCATATCGGCAATCTGCGTTCCTACATCATGGAGGACGTTCTGGAAAAATATCTGCGCTATGTCGGCTACAACGTCAAGCGCGTCATGAACATCACCGACGTCGGACACCTCACCAGTGACGCCGACGAGGGCGAGGACAAGATGCTCAAGGGCGCAAAGCGCGAGCACAAGACCGTCATGGAGATCGCAAAATTCTATACCGACGCTTTCTTCTCCGACTGCGCAAAGCTGCACATCAAGACCCCCGACGTCGTGGAGCCTGCCACCAACTGCATCGACGAGTACATCAAAATAATCACAAAGCTCATGGACACCGGCTACGCCTATTTTGCGGGCGGCAACGTGTATTTTGACACCTCAAAGCTTGAAAGATATTACATTTTCAACGACTTCAACGCGGAGGATCTCGACGTCGGCGTGCGCGAAGGTGTCGAGGAGGACAACAATAAACGCAACAAGAACGATTTTGTGCTGTGGTTCACAAAGTCCAAGTTTGAGGATCAGGCTCTCAAATGGGACTCCCCGTGGGGCGTGGGCTATCCCGGGTGGCACATTGAGTGCTCCGGCATCTCAATGAAGCATTTAGGAGAAGACCTCGACATCCACTGCGGCGGCATCGACAACGCTTTCCCCCACCACACTAATGAAATTGCCCAGTCTGAGAGCTATCTCGGGCACAAATGGTGCAATTATTGGATGCACGTCCTCCACCTGAACACCAATACCGGCAAAATGTCCAAGTCCAAGGGCGAGTTTCTCACGGTCTCTCTGCTGGAGGAAAAGGGCTACGATCCCCTCGCCTACCGTCTCTTCTGCCTCCAGAGCCACTACCGCAAATCCCTTGTTTTCTCGTGGGAAAACCTCGACAACGCACAGGGCACATATAACAAGCTCATCAACAAGATCGCCGCTTTGAAGGTCGGTGACGGCGAGATCGATGAAGAAGCCTGCAAGGCCATGGACGAGAAGTTCCGTTTTGCGCTCGACAACGATCTGAACACCTCGCTGGCTGTCACAGCACTCTACGACGTGCTCAAGTTCAAAACCAACGACGCGACCAAGCTCCATATGATCGATAAGTTTGATTACGTCCTCTCTCTCGGTCTTACCGAAAGAGCCGCAAAGAAGCGCGAGGAGCTGAAAAAGCAGGCCGCCGCCGTTGTCGGCTTTACGATCATTTCCGAGTCCGGCGAGACCGACGCGGAGGTCGAGGCAAAAATTCAGGCGCGTCAGGACGCAAAGAAGGCAAAGAATTACGCCGAGGCCGACAGACTCAGAGAAGAGCTCAAATCCGCCGGTATTGAGGTAACGGACATCCCCAACGGCGCAAAGTGGAAACGTTTATAATAAATACGATCCGGCTGCAGATCAGCCGGATCGTATTATTATATTGACAGACGCGCATCCTTGTAATACAATGTATTAAAAGGACGGTGATCGAAAATGACAATGTCAGTAAGACTGAGCGAGGAAGACAGCAATTTATTCAAAAGGTACGCGGCGATGAACGGCATCAGCGTGTCGGAGCTTATACGCCAGTCGGTCATGGAAAGAATAGAAGACGAATACGACCTGAAATTATACGAAAAAGCTCTGGCGGAATATGAGAAAAACCCAATAACCTATACCCTTGACGAAGTTGAAAGGGAGCTCGGATTGCGGTGAAATATCATGTTGAATTAACGGAGACTGCTAAAAAGCAGTTGAAGAAAATGGACAGAGCAACTGCCTCGTTTATCACCGCATGGATGAGAAAAAATCTTGAGGGCTGTATAAATCCGAGAGTGCGCGGCAAGGGGCTTACAGCCAATCGCAGCGGTCAATGGCGGTACAGGGTGGGCGATTACCGCATCATCGCAAAAATAGAGGACGAGAGAGTGCTTATCCTTGTTCTTGAGGTCGGTCACAGAAGCGAGATTTACTCGTGAAAAAACGAAGTCAGAAGGAGCTTTCAAAAAAAGTTGACATTTTTATGATGCCTGCGGTATAATACAGACAGGAAAGATGCTGCCGATAGACGGTCAGCCTCTCAAAGCGTACGAAGTAATCGCCGACCTTTTGGACTGGGAGCGGCGGTTACTTCTTTGCATTTTGCAAGAGAGATTTTTCGTCTTTCTCATACGTCCCGTCAGCAGACGGGGCGTATTTTTTTACCATTTCCTTAACCTCCGCGTTCAGCTTTTTTGCTGTTTCGCGGTCTTTCATAAGGCATGTGTTCGCGTACACGTTCAGCGAGGCGGACAGCAATGCCGCCTTGCACAGCACCGCGCCGCAGCCGACGTCTGATATGGCGAGAGCATCCGCCAGCTCCGACAGCTTCCCCATAAGCTCTATGGCGCGGCAGCTCAGCTTTGCGATCTCCATCGGCGCTTCGGCGGCTTTTACAAGGCATTTTTCCGTTATTTCCGCTCTGTCGGGTGCGTCCTTCGGCATGGAATACGCCCTGCTCAGCGGCTCAAAGCCTTTTGCGTCCTCATCAATCAGCTCAAGAAGCCTTTTTTGAATATCCGCCGCCTCTTCCGTAACCGCTTTTAACGCCTCACTGTCTCCGTGTTTTTTTGTAATACAGCCGACCATCACGCCCAGTCCCGCGCCCAGCGCACCGACGAGCGCACTCACCGACCCGCCGCCCGGAACGGGTGAAACAGATGCGAGCAGCTCATTAAACCGCGTTACCGATAAATCCTTCATGTCAGAAACCACCGCCTTCCGGTTACTATTATGACTATACCTTTCTACTCTCCAAAAAACAAATAAATTTGCAGAAAAGGACGGATTGCCACAACCGGTGTGCGCACCGGTTTCGCAATGACCGGGTAGTCTGAATATAAGTATATCACCGCTGTCAATGCGCCGTTTTTGCATAATATTCTTTCCTTTGGGAAAAATCACAGAGTATATGACGCTTAACGGGGGAGAATAAAATGGAAAATAACGGCTCCGCAATGTATATCGACAGCGAAAGGCTTTTTGACTACGCCGCTAACACGGCAAGGCTGATGAAGCCCACGGGAGAAGCGACCGGACGTTCGGCAGCCGCCGCTCTGCGCGGTGCTTATCACGCAATACGCCGCTGTCACGACGAGATCAACCGCCGTTATGCCTCGCTTCCCTCGCCGCCGTCCGGCTGTGAGTGGATCATGGACAATTTCTATATGATCTCCCGCGAGTACAATTCCGTATACCCGCGCATTTTTGAGGCAAAGCATCTGCGAAGCTGTGACGGCGGCACCGTTGTGCACGAGCTTGCCGGAGCTCTCGTACTGTGCAGCGGAGGCGAGGTGACGCAGGAGCGGTTTTCCGTATTCATGGAGGGCTTTCAGTCCGTGACAGTGCTCAGACGCGCAGAGCTTGAGCTTGTTATACCTCTTCTCTCCTGCGCCGTCATTGAGGAGATACGCCGTTTATGCGAAAAAATGCGCTCCTCCGCCGACATTGACGGCTTTTCCGGAGATTTCTCCCGTCTGTTCGCTACACTGCGTCTGTTCTCGGTCATCGACTGCGAAAAGCTTATATCCTCCGCCGATATCACCGACCGGATACTCCGAAAAGACCCCACCGGCGAATACGCCCTGATGGACTCCGGCACACGCGACGACTATCTGAGGCGTGTTGAAAAGCTCGCCCGCTCGTGCGGCACTGAGGAGCATATCTTCGCCCGACGCATGATCGAGCGTGCCTCGGAGGAAAACCGACACGTCGGACATCTGCTGTTTACCGAAAAGCCGCGGCGCGGCAGCGGCTATATCTGCCTCAACATTCTGCTCACGCTGTTTCTGTCGCTCCTGTGCGGTTTTTCGTTTGGAAGCCTCACGGGAGCGGCGCTGATGATCCTTCCCGTGTCCGAGCTTGTCAAAAGCGCGGTCGACTTCGTTCTGTGCAGGATAGTCCCTCCGAAAAGGCTTTTCCGCATGGACACGGAAAACGGCATACCCGACGGGGGGCGCACGATCTGCGTCATTTCAACGCTTGTCACCGACGGTGTCGACACATCCCGTCTCGAACAGCTCTACCACGAGTGCAAGGGCGAGGGGAAGGCTCTCTCCTTCGGTCTTCTGGCAGACCTCCCGACCGCGAAAAGCGAGAATACGGAAAAAGACGCCCTCATTCTCGCCTCTCTTCGCCGTTCCGTCACCGCGCTCAATCTGAAATACGGCAGCCGCTTCTATCTTTTCACGAGACGCCGCAGCTTTGACGGGGAGGAATACTCTCCGAAGGAGCGAAAGCGCGGCGCTATAACGGAGCTTGCAAAGCTCCTCTGCGAGCATGAGAACGAGCTGACCGTCATCGGCGATAAGGACGCTCTGGCGGGTACAAAATACATTCTCACTCTCGACAGCGACACTCTCGTCTATCCCGGCAGCATCGGTCAGCTCGTCGGCGCAATACTCCACCCGCTCAACCGCCCCGTGACCGACACGAAAAAGCACGTCGTCACCTCGGGTCACGCCATCATCCATCCGCGTATCGATACCGAGCTTAAAAGCGCCTGCGCGACCGATTTCGCGCTGATTTTCGCGGGAAGCGGCGGCTGTGATCCCTACGGCAGTCTCGCAGGCGAGCTGTATATGGACGCTTTCTCCTGCGGCGGCTTTGCCGGAAAGGGGCTTATCGACGCGAGAGCCTTCCTCGACTGCACCGAGCGTTTCCCGAAAGGGCGTATACTCAGCCACGACGCGCCGGAGGGCGCCGTTCTGCGCGGCGCGTACATGGGGGACGCGGAGTTTTCCGACAGCTTTCCGTCCGACCCTCTGGCGTGGTTTGCACGCTCCCACCGCTGGATCAGAGGGGATTGGCAAAATCTGCCGTTCATTTTCATGCGCGGTATCTCCGATATGGACCGGTGGCGGCTTTTTGACAATCTCCGGCGCAGTCTGTTCGCCCCCTTCACGCTTCTCGCCGTGCTGACGGGCTTTTTCTCCGATAAATACGGCATAAAGCTTGCGGCGTGGGCGGCTCTGGCGGCTCTGGTGAGCCGTCTTCTGCTGTCTCTGGCGGAGGGCACGCTGCGCCGTCGTCAGTCCTCACGGCTGCGCCGCCACACAAGACTTCTCAGCGGTATAGGCGGCGCGGTATTGCAGACCTTTCTGCGCCTCTGGCTGCTGCCATACGAGGCGTGGGTGTCTCTAAGCGCCGCACTCACCGCGCTGTGGCGGATGACCGTATCGCACAGAAAGCTGCTCCAATGGAAAACGGCGGCTCAGAGCGCCGGTGAGAGCGGTCTTGCCGCCAATATCCGCGCGATGTGGTTTCCCGTCGTACTCGGCGTGATACTGATGGCGTTCTGCGAGGCGGTCATCGGCAAATCGGCGGGGCTTATGTGGCTCGTCTCCCCTGCCGCCGCGGCCGCACTGGCGCTCCCCTCGGCAAACGCCGTTGAGCTTTCCGACAGCGACTGCGCCTACCTCAAGGAGGCCGCCAAAAGAAGCTACGGGTATTTCGCTTCCTTTTTCTCTCCCGATGACAGCTTCCTGCCGCCCGACAACTTTCAGGAGCAGCCGCCCGTGGGACTTGCCCACCGCACCTCGCCCACCAATATCTCCCTCGCGCTCACCTCTGCCGTATCGGGCTTTGATATGGGCTTTCTGAGCGCGGCGGACATGACGGAAACGGTCGAGCGGACCGTTGAAACGCTCGAACGGATGCCGAAGCACCGCGGACATCTTTTCAACTGGTACGATACGCGCACTCTCGCTCCGCTGACTCCCGCCTATATCTCCACCGTCGACAGCGGCAATCTGTACGCGGGGCTGGTCGTGGCAAAGGCGGCGATGCTCGCCTGCGATGAAATAACGCTTGCCATGCGCATCGACGCGCTGATGGAGAAAACGGACTTTTCCTTCCTTTACGACAGCACAAGAGGTCTCTTTCACATCTGCTACGACGCCGAAAAGGAGCGCGGCGCGGGCGGCTGGTACGATCTGATGGCGAGCGAGGCGATGCTCACGAGCTACATCGCCATCGCAAAGGGCGACATACCCGTAAAGCACTGGCGCAGACTCAGCCGCGCACAGCTCCAGAAGGACGGCTACCGGGGGCTTGCAAGCTGGACGGGCACGATGTTTGAGTATCTGATGCCCGCGCTGTTCCTGCCGATCTGTCGGGGCAGTCTGCTGTACGAAAGCGCAAAATTCTGCGTCTATGTGCAGAAGCGCCGTGTCCGCCCGGGTCTTCCCTGGGGCATTTCCGAAAGCGCCTTCTTCTCTCTCGACAGCGCCATGAATTACCGCTACAAGGCGCACGGCTGCGGTGCGCTGGCACTCAAGCGCGGGCAGGACAGCGAAACGGTCGTCTCGCCGTACAGCTCGTTTCTCGCCCTCGCCGTCGATCCGGAGGGCAGTATCAGAAACCTCCGCCGACTCGAAGGTCTCGGCGCGTCGGGGCGCTTCGGCTTTATAGAGGCGCTCGATCTCACGCCCTCACGCTGCCGCAGCGAAAGGGGCGAGGCCGTGCGCTGCACCATGGCGCACCACGCCGGCATGAGCATCACCGCCGCCGCCAACGCCGTATGTCGGGGGAGTATCCGACGGCGCTTCATGAGCGATCCGGCGATGGGCGCATTTGCGCTGCTGCTGCAGGAGCGGCTGCCGGACAACGGCAATGTCATTCGGCGCGACTGCTCCGAGATACCCGAGCGTCCGGAGAGAAACGAGTCCGCCCTGTGGACGCTCAGAGGCGGTCCGGCGGATCGCGGCAGCCACGGCTGTGTTCTCTCCGACGGCGCGTATAATATTATGTCTACCGATATATGTAAATCTAAGGCGAGCTGCGGTACCGTGACCGTCTATGACAGCGCCCTTGACGGCTGCGGCGTCAGACTCGAAGTGACGGCGGACGGGAGAACGGGGACCGTCATTCCCGCCTCAGAGTGCGATATGTGGGAGCTGAGCGAGGACGAGGTCAGAATAAAGGGAAGCGTCAACGGCGTTAAATACGAATATTCCCTCTCCTGTGCCGCCGGAGAGTGCGGCGAGAAGCGCACGCTCGTGCTGTCGTGTGATGAAAGCAAAAGCGTGAAGGTCAGCATCCGGTTTACTCCCATTCTGGCGGTATATAAAGATTATGTAAACCATTCAAGCTTCTGTAAGCTCGGCATTTCGGCAGAAATAAGCGAGGGTATGCTCACCTTGCACCGTCTCAGACGCGGCGGCTGTCCCGATCTGTGGCTTAGTCTCGGCTGTGACAGAAAGTGCGGCTATCGGGCGGAAAAGGGCGGGACGTCAGGTTTTCTCTCCGACCCTGCGGTATGCGCGGAGTGTTTGCTCGATCTGCGTGCCGGTGAAAAAACGGCGGTTTCCTTTGCGCTGTGTCTGAGCATGGATCCCGTACAGGCTGCGGAGGGCGTCGGGCGTATCCTCCATTCGCCGATAAACGATAAGGGGCGAATGGTCGGCGCGGCGGCGGCTCACATGAAGCTGAGTCCGGCGGAGATCGGCTATGCGATGGAGCTGTCGGAAAAGCTCCGTAAAAACGAGCTGCATGAAGCCGCTCCCGCCAAGGCTCTGTGGAGGTACGGCATTTCGGGCGAGCTGCCGCTTATCTCCTGCGACGGCAACTCATTAGAGCTTGAAAAGACGGTTAAAAGCTTCTGTCTTCTGAAAAGCTGCGGCGTTGAGAGCGAAATGGCGGTATTCTCCGATGAAATGGGCGAATACAGACAGCCGGTCTTTCAGAAGCTGACGAAAATACTCTCGTCAATGAGCCTTGAAAGCCTCATGAACAGTCCGGGCGGCGTGCACATCGTGCCGATGAGCGCATCGCGGGACGCGGTCAGCCGCAGCGCGTTTGCCGTCGGCGTCAGGCGCGAGGAGAGAAAGGCGCTTATCCTCCCCGCTCTCTCGCGGGAGAGACAGCCGGACACGGTACCCGATCACAGCTTTACCGAAGGCGGTTTTGTTTATTATGTAAATAATAATATGTCTACTAAACCGTGGCAGAATATCCTCACTAACGGTCGTTTCGGCTACATCGCCTCCGACAGCGGAAGCGGGTATATGTGGCTCGACAACGCACGGGAGATGCGTCTTAACGATCCGCCCGTCAGCGTAAGCTCCGTACACGGAAGCGAGCTTTTGTGGGTGGAAAAGGGGGCGCAGTCCGTCAGCCTCTTTGCAGCAAATGACGGCAGAGAGTGCGCCGTAACCTGCTCCCCGGGTGTGAACCGCTGGGAGAAGACGGTCGACGGGCACAGCGTTTCGCTGACCGCCTTTATCGCCGAGGACGTAAACTGCCGCGTCTTTATCCTTGAGGGCTGCAAGGGGCTCAGGGTGAAATGGGTCATCGCGCCCGTGCTCGGCGCAGCGGACGGAAAATGCATCCGCACGGAAAATGACGCGCTCTGCATCACCGTCACGAACCCCGAATGTCGCTTCGGTGACGTTTCGATGTTCCTTGCCGCCTCTCAGCCGTTCCGGACCGTGGAGGAATACGCCGGTAATAATATTATGTTAACCTTTATCGCGGACGAGACCGCCGTATTGCTCTGCGGCTGTGACGAAAAGGAAAAAATACTCGCCCTGCGCGAAAGGGAGAAAGCTCTTTCGGCGCTGGACGGGGCTGTGGGGGCATGGAAAAAGCGGCTCGGCAATATCTCCCTGCACACCGGATACAGGGCATTCGACAGCTATATGAACACATGGTGCGCCTGCCAGATCATCGCCTGCCGTCTCATGGGCAGAGCAAGCCTCTATCAGAGCGGCGGCGCGATCGGCTTCCGCGATCAGCTTCAGGACGCTTCGAATATCATCCTGCTCGACGCCTCCTACGCGAAAAAGCAGATAACAGACTGCTGCGCTCATCAGTATGAGCAGGGGGACGTGATGCACTGGTGGCACTCCTACCCGAACGGGGACAGGGGCGTGCGCACACATTGCAGCGACGATATGCTCTGGCTGTGCCGTGCGCTGTGCGAATACTGCGAAAAGACGGGCGATTACGGGATATGCGATATTGAGGTCGGATATCTCAGTTCTCCCCCCTTAAGCGATAAGGAGAAGGACAGATATGAGGACGCTGTAAAGGGAAAGAGCGCGAGCGTTCTCGATCATGCCGTTTCGGCGCTCGAATGCTGCATGAAACGCGGCTGCGGCGAGCATTCTCTGCCCTTTTTCGGAAGCGGAGACTGGAACGACGCGCTCGACGAGGTGAAGGGCGAGAGCGTATGGCTCGGCTTTTTTGCGTCCTCCTGCGCATACGATATGGCAAAGCTTTTAGAGCGTCTGGGCAGAAACGCGGACAGATACCTGCGCTATGCCGCAAAAATGCGTACCGCCGCCGAGGGCGCGTGGACGGGAAGGTGGTATATGCGCGGGTATTTTCCGGACGGCACACCGCTCGGCGGCGAGGAACGGATCGATCTTCTGCCCCAGAGCTGGGCGGTGCTGTGCAGCGGCAAGGAGCCCACACCGAGGGACGAGAGGGCCGTGGACGCGGCATTTCACAGGCTCGTCGACCGCAAAAACGGCATTGTGAAGCTCTTTGCCCCTCCCTATTCCGAAGGAGAGCGGCGTGCGGGCTATATCGTCAGCTACGGCGAGGGCTTCCGCGAAAACGGCGGGCAGTACACTCACGGCGCGATATGGCTTGCCATGGCGTGCTTCAGGCTCGGCAAAAACGCGGAGGGTTGGGAAATTCTGAAGCTCCTTCTGCCCGAGGGGCACGATATGACGCGCTACGGCGCGGAGCCCTTTGTGCTCTCCGCCGACGTATACTCCGCCGCAGGGCACGAGGGCGAGGCCGGTTGGACATGGTATACAGGCTCCGCCGGCTGGTATTTCCGCGCCGTGTATGAGACGATGCTCGGTCTGACGCTTAAAGACGGCAAGCTCACGGTAAAACCGAAGCTTCCTCCCGATTTTCCGAAATGCGAAGTTCACTGGACATCCCGGAGCGGCAGGACCTATAAAATAGAGATTGACCGCGAGGCCATCACGGTCAACGGTGAGAGGTACGGCGGCGAAGAGCCGGAATAAATCTGTGCATCAACAGCAGAAAGTGGAATTTCAGAAAAGTGGAAAGTGGAATTATTGGAGATGCAAATTATTTTGTTGAAAATCAATATCCGTTTTTACCGCAAAACCGGAAACGCAAAAAATTTGGTCATTGAAGTGTACCCCATGTTGTGGACAACTATGATTAGCAGTGTATATGAAACGTTCAAACTGTAGGGCGGGGGTTTATCTCCCGCCGAAAAGTTGAAGCTTCCGTTACGTTACGGCGGGACACGAGGCCCCGCCCTACAGTTTTAAGGCAACACCGCACAATACGTCTGCGGCAGCTGACGGATAAAATGTGCCCTGATTTTGTCATTTTTTCTTGAAATACACAAAGTATTCCTGCAAAAAAATGCCTTCATCAGAACCCATTTTCTCTCGCCATCTGCTCTTGCCGCATTATGCGGTATTGCCTTAAAAAAAGCAGTATCTTTTTCGGTAAAATATGCTATAATAGGGAAAAAGTTTATGTGCGGAGGTAAACCGTGGAGATTTACAGAACAGAGATAACCGACGGCGTTTCGCTGACCTATTTGCGCTCCTACAAGTTCAAGACCGCGTGCATGAGCGTGTCGCTGCTCACGCAGCTTTCCAGAGAGACAGCCGCGATGAACGCGCTCATTCCGTTCGTTCTTCGTCGGGGCACCATGCGCTATCCCGACATGGACGCCATTTCCGCAAAGCTCGACGAGCTGTACGGCACCGCCATCGAGCCGATAGTCCGCCGCTTCGGAGAGATACAGACCGTCGGCTTTTACGCCAGCTTCCCCGAGGGGGATTTTCTGCCGGGCTATAAGAGCGTTCTGAACGAGACGGCGGAGCTCATGGGGCAGCTTCTTCTCGCCCCCAACACGAAGGGCGGTCTGCTGCTTCCGGAATATGTGGACAGTGAGCGGGAAAAAATGCTCGACGCGATACGTTCCGTTGTAAACGACAAGCGCTCCTATGCCGTGAAGCGCTGTCTTGAGGAGATGTGCTGCTACGAGGACTTTGCAGTGGGCCGTTACGGCGGTGAGGACGAGTGCGATAATATCCGCTACAAGACGCTCACCAGACAATACCGTGAAATACTCAAAACAAGCCCCATCGAAATATTCTACTGCGGGCGCGACCACCGTGAGGACGTCGTGCAGGCATTGAAGGACGCCTTTTTCTCTCTCCCTCGCGGGGAGATCAATTACGACATCGGCACCGATGTGCGCATGAACGCCGTGGAGGATACGCCGCGCTACGCGGAGGATCGGATGAACGTGACGCAGGGCAAGCTCGTTATGGGCTTTCGTCTCGGGCAGAGCATGGAGGAGCCGGATTTTGCCGCGCTCAACGTGTTCAACTGCGTTTTCGGCTCCGGCAGCAGCTCAAAGCTGTTCATGAACGTGCGCGAAAAGCTGTCGCTGTGCTATTACGCAAGCTCCGCGCTGAACACACACAAGGGTCTTTTGATAGTATCCTCCGGCATCGACTTTGACAAATTCGATCAGACAAGGGATGAGATCTTCAAGCAGCTTGAAGAGGTTAAAAACGGCAATTTCACCGAGGACGAATTTGCCTCGGCAAAGGCAGGGGTCGTCTCGGAGCTTCGCTCGTACATGGATGTGCCCTCGGCATTGGAGAGCTTTTATCTCGCCCAGACGCTGCGCGGGCTTGACTACGGTCCGATGGAGATGGCGGAGATGGCAGACGAGGTCACGAGAGAGCAGGTACAGGCGATCGCCGGATGTGTTGAGTGCGATATGATCTACTTTTTGAGGAACGGGGAGGATGAAGACGATGTCGACAGTGAAGACTGAGTACAAAAAAATAGATGAGTGCATATATTCGTCCGTTCTGCTCAACGGTCTGAAGGTGACCGTCATCCCGAAAAAGGATTTCAACAGCTTCTATGCCGTTCTCGCCGTCGATTACGGCGGCGCCAAGCGCAAATTCAAACTCGACGGCAAAACCGTCACCACTCCCGCGGGCGTGGCACACTATCTGGAACACAAGATGTTCGATATGCCCGACGGCGACAACGCCCTGACAACTCTCACAAACAACGGCGCGGATCCCAACGCCTTCACCTCCGGCGATATGACGGCGTATTACTTCCAGTGCACCGAGAAATTTGAGGAAAACCTGCGGCTGCTGCTCCGCTTCGTCACAACGCCCTATTTCACCGAGGAGACGGTGGACAAGGAACGGGGCATCATCGCCCAGGAAATTCTGATGGGCGAGGATAACCCCGGCATCGCGATTTATTATAATCTGCTCCGGCTTCTCTACGACCACCATCCCGTGCGCGACAGGGTCGCCGGTACGGTGAAGAGTATCGAAAAGATCACGGCTCAAACGCTCTATGACTGCCACCGCGCCTTCTACCGCCCCGCCAACATGGCGCTGTGTGTCGAGGGAAACGTGGACGTCGACGAGATCGTCAGGATCGCCGAGGAGGAGGTCCACGGCGAGCGCGGAAGCGCACCGGAGGCAAACTACGGCAAGGACGAGGGCGTTCTGCCGGTCAAGACATATAAAAAAGCCGTTATGCCCGTCTCCGCGCCACAGTTTCTCATAGGCTCCAAGTTCATCCCCGAGCCGTCCGGCATTCCCCTTCTTCGGCAGGATCTTGTCTCGTCCCTCGCCATGCGGCTGCTGGTCGGGCAGTCCTCCCCCTTCTATACAAGGCTCTACAAGAGCGGGCTTCTCAACCGCGATTTCGACTATGAGGTGGATTTCACCGCGCAGACCGGCACGGTCATCATCGGCGGCGAGAGCTGTGATCCGGAAAAGGTTCTGGAGGAATACAAGGCGGAGCTTGAGCGCGTTTCAAGAGAGGGCTTTGACGAAAAGAGCTTTGAGCTTGCCAAACGTGCCTCTCTGGGGGCAAGACTGCGCGGGCTGGAGGACTTTGAAAACGTCTGCATCGCCGTTGTCAGCGGTGCGTTCGACGGATATAAGGCGCTTGACTCCATGGAGCTGAGCACGCAGATAACCAAAGAGGAGTGCGAGGCCTTTGTGCGCGAAAACCTCACGGCAGACCGCCTTGCCATATCCGTTATAGACAGCGGAGACAAAAAGTGATGGGCACGGAAATATTTCAGACTATCCGGCGCGACAGTGTTATCAGCTTTCCGTTTCTGGGGCTGGAGCTTGACCCGCCGTCATACTTTACTCTATTCGGAAAAAATATCTATTTTTACGGCGTGATCATCGCCGTCGGCTTTCTGCTCGCCATTTTATACTGCGCGAAAAACTCGAAGCACTTCGGCATTGAAGAGGACGACGTCTACGATGTGATCATATGGCTCATCCCCCTGTCGATCATCGGCGCGAGAGCCTATTTTGTCCTTTTCCGACTCGACGAATACCTTGCGGAGCCTTCAAAGATATTCGCCATCCGCGAGGGCGGGCTTGCCATCTACGGCGGCGTGATCGTCGGGGTGCTGACGGCGATCCTTGTATGCCGGCATAAAAAAATACCCTTCGCGGCCATGCTCGATCTGCTCATTTACGGGCTGCTCATCGGGCAGATCATCGGCCGCTGGGGTAATTTCATGAACCGCGAGGCTTTCGGCGCACAGACGGAGATCTTCTGCCGCATGGGGCTTACATCGCCGGGCGGCGAAACGATCTACGTCCATCCCACTTTTCTCTACGAAAGCCTGTGGAATGTTATGGGCTTTGTTATCCTGACCGTATTTCGCAGAAAGGGTCTGCGGAGATATGACGGTCAGTGTACGCTGCTGTACTTTTTCATCTACGGTCTCGGCAGAGCGTGGATAGAGGGTCTTCGCACGGACAGCCTTTATATAGGTCATACCGATATACGCGTATCTCAGGCGCTTTCGATCGTTATGGTGCTCGTCTCGGGCATACTTCTTTTCGTACAGTCCAAGCGTGAACACAAGCCGATGTTCTGCGACAGGCGCAGCTCAGACGCTTCTTAACGCCGCCGGGTTAAGGCAATACCGCATAATGCGGTATTGCCTTAAAGCTTTTTCCAGTTCTTCAACGCTGTCGGCAATTATTTCGGCGCCGGCGGCTTTGAGCTGCTGTGTGCTTCGAAAGCCCCATGAAACCGCGATGCAGTCCATGCCGGCGTTTTTCGCCGTCAGCAGATCGACCTCGGTGTCGCCTATGTAGACGCATTTTTCGGCACTCACTCCGAGCTTATCTGCCGCGGCAAGCACCATGTCGGGTGCGGGTTTGCGCCGAACGCCCTTACTCTCCCCCACCGCGTAGTCCAGAAGCCCGTCAAAAAATTCCTTCACAAGCGGCTGCACGGCGGAGTCGGGCTTGTTGGAGATGACCGCCTGCTTCATACCGAGTGCCTTCATGCGCTCCATGAGCGGAATTATTCCCTCATAGGGCGCTGTTTTTATGCGGCAGTGCGCATCGTAATACGGCTTGTAAAAGGCGAGTACCCTTTCGGCCGTATCCGAGCCCTCCGCCTCGCCCGAGGCGAGAGAGATAAGCCGCTTCGCGCCGTTGCCGAGGTACTGCGCCGTCTGCTCCTGCGTTATCGGCGGATAGCCGAAGCGCGTAAGAGCGCAGTTTACGCTGTCGCACAGATCGCCCAGCGTGTCGAGCACCGTGCCGTCCATATCGTAAAGTATAGCTTCGTATTTCATGGCTGTTTTTTTCCTTTAATCAAACGTCAAATTCCAGACACATTCCGGCGGAAGGGGTCTATCGGAGGCTATATAGCTCTCGCCTGTCTCAGAGGGCAGATAAAGCACGCATTTTTTTGCGCCCATCGCCGCGCCGACCGATGCGGCGGCTTTAAGACAGTCGTCGCGGCTCGGACACAGCGCCTCTCTGACAAGCGCGGTAGCTCCGTCAAGGTATGCCGCGCAGATCCCGCTCTCGGTCATGTAAAACCCGCCGCCGTATTCGCCGAGAAGCCGCTTTTCAAACTCCAGCGCGTAATTTGAGAGGTGAACGTGCGTTCTGTCCGAGAGAAGCTTTTCTCGCCACATCATATACTCGCTTGACGAAAGGGGCATCGTCATTTCGACCGGCTGACATTCAAGCTCCGCCCGTTCCCTGTGAAGCGTGCATTTAAGTCCTATCAGTCTTTCATACCACTCATAGAGGGAGCTTTCAGCAGGTAAGGTGGTCACGATCACCGCCTCGCGCTTTTTTGAAAGCTCATACACGGCTTTTACAAGAGCACCGCCTATACCGTGACCGCGATATTTTTCGTAAACGCCCACGCCGTAGATATAGCCGATAACGCACCTTTTGCCGTTTTCGGCAAGCTCCTGTCCGTTGAGGGTATACGCCGCACCGACGATCCTGCCGCCGGTCTCCGCCACAACGCCGCTGCCCATATCCGGCAGGGCCTCAAAAAAGCGGTCGCAGAAGCCCGCCGTATCTCCGAAAACGTCGATCCAGAGCTTTTTCAGCGCGGGGATATCCTCTTTTACGTATTCACGAATTACCGTTTCACTCATTTTTCCGCTCCGCGTCATATTTTGTCAGCAGATATTCGGGGGCATAGCTCATTTTCGAATAGCGCATGGAGTCGATATTCATATCCTCCTCGCGGTTGATATACAGGACATCGGGGTATTTTGCCATCACGAGCCGCGTCATTTCGCGGCAGACCATCGGGTAAACGCCGTCGCTGTCGGTCATCGCCTTTTCGAAATGCACCACAAAGGTCCTGCTTCCCGTCCGCTCTCCCACCGAGAAGCCGACGAGCCGTCCGTCGGCAAACAGTGCGCCGCCGTCGAGCTTCAAAGCCTCATACGCCGCAAAGCCTCTTGTGATCGCGTCATACTCCGCCTCCACGCTCGCTTCCAGTCTTTCGGCGTTGTCCGTGCTCCAATCGGTCAGCATATCCATACACGCCGGTATAAGCTCCCGCGTCAGAGGGACAAATTCCCAGTCGTGCTCCGACATGAAGCGGTTGCAGTGGTTGCGCTTGCCGTGCAGAGCTTTGCCGGAATATGAGGCAAGGCTTTCGGCGAGATAGATATAGTCGCTGAAAAAGCGGTTTTCGCGGAATGTAAAGCAGTCGGGGTATTCCTTTTCAAGCTCGGCTTTCTGCTTGTCCGTAAGCCCCAACATACAGAATTTTTCTCCGAAGTCTGATGCATATTCTCTCAGAGCCTCGACCGCCGGTCTGAGCTCACCCGTACCCACGGGAAAGGAATAGCACGGTACGCTGCCGCAGTTTCTTATGAGGAGCCTGTTTTCAAAGCGGGCCACGAGCTGGGGGTATTTTTTTACCCACATATACATATTGCCGAAATTATAGTCGGCGCTTTCGCTGTCTTCGCTGAGAAGTATTTCATCCACCCACGGTTTATCGCTCAGGGCAAGCTTTTTAAATTCGATCATTATTATATGTGCCGGTACAGACGGCCTTTATCTCCTTTCTGAGAACGCGCAGATCCGAAAACGCTTCGGGTCGCTTGGAAACATCGCGCAGCAGCGCGGAGGGGTGGTAGGTCGCCATGATGCGCCTCCCTCCGACGTCGAACCACTGTCCGTGCTCGCGGGTTATGCGGAAGCTTTCATCAATAAGAGCCATCGCCGAAATACGCCCCAGACAGACAATCAGCTTCGGGGAGACAAGCTCAAGCTGTCTGTCCAGCCAGCGGCGGCAGGCGGACTGTTCCTCCTGCTTCGGGTCGCGGTTGTTCGGCGGGCGGCATTTTACGATGTTGGCGATATAGACCCTGCTCCTGTCAAGGTCTATCATTTCAAGCATACTGTCAAGGAGCTTTCCGGCAGGACCGACAAAGGGTAAGCCCTGTAAGTCCTCCTGCTCGCCCGGTCCCTCGCCGATGAGCATTATTTCGGCGTTTGGGTTCCCGTCTCCGAAAACGAGGCTATGTCTGGTCGAGCAGAGCGAACAGCCCGCGCAGCCCATACATTCTTTTTTCAGTTCTTCCCATTTTTCGTCCATGTATTTTCTCCATTTAAGGTCATATTGCCGAATATATACGAATAAAGTTAACTGACGGCATAACTGTAGGGCGGGGGCTTGCTCCCGCCGAAAAGTCGGAGTTTTCGGTAGGTTACGGCGGGAGCAAGCCCCCGCCCTACAGTTGTCGGTTAATTATAATGTCGACATTTTACAAAAATCTTGTATTATGTCAAGTGCGGTGTTATAATGTTCTGGTTAAAAGGTGAATTATGGCTTATGACGGTTCTATTTTAACATCTTACGATAACAATATCAACAACTCATTGGAGAACAATATGCTGGATTTTGAAAACTATATGTCCCCCGGGCGGAAGGGACATCTGATCGGTATAGGCGGGGTATCCATGTCGTCTCTGGCGGAGGTGCTCGTGGGTATGGGTCTGACCGTCACCGGCTCGGATATGAACGAGAACAATCCGAATGTCAAGGCTCTGCGTGAGAAAAATATTCCCGTGTTCATCGGCCACAGCGCCGACAACATTGCCGACGATGTGGACTTCATCATCCGCACCGCCGCCGTACATGACGACAACCCCGAGATAGAGTACGCCCGCTGGAACAACATTCCGATCTTTGAGCGCACGCAGGCATGGGGCGCGATCTCAAGAGATTACAGCAACGCCCTGTGCATCTCCGGCACCCACGGCAAGACTACGACCACATCCATGTGCACCCATATCCTCATGGCAGCCGAGAAGGACCCCACCGTCATGATCGGCGGAACTCTGCCTCTGCTGAAGGCGGGACACCACATCGGGCACGGCAACACCATCATCATGGAAGCCTGCGAGTACTATAACTCTTTCCTCTCCTTCTATCCCACCGTCGCCGTCATCCTCAACATCGAGGCCGACCATCTGGACTTTTTCAAAGACCTTGAGGACGTTGAACGCTCCTTCCGCGCCTTTGCCGAGCGCACTCCCGAGGGCGGCATCATAGTTGCAAACAACGACGACGAAAACACCATGAAGACCATCCGCGGCATCGACCGTCAGGTGATCACCTTCGGTCTGACAAGCGACGCGGACATTTACGCGGAGAATATCAAATTCAACGGCGCGTCCTCCTCCTTTGACATCATATACAAGGGGAAGCTCTTCACGGACGTCACGCTTCATGTGCCCGGTCTGCACAATGTCAAGAACGCTCTCGCCGCCACAGCCGCCTGCATCAGCATCGGCATACGTCCCAGCTCCGTCAAATACGGTCTTTCCGGCTTCAACGGCGCGGGCAGACGCTTTGAGTTCAAGGGCAAATACAACGGCGCAGACATCTATGACGACTACGCCCACCACCCCGGAGAGCTCAAGGCACTTCTTGACGCTGTGGAAATGCTCAACTACAAGCGCTCCGTCGTCGTATTCCAGCCGCACACCTTCTCCCGCACGGCGGCGCTGTTCGATGATTTCGTTGAGCAGCTCAAGCGCCCCGACGTTCTCATTCTGGCAGAGATATTCGCCGCCCGCGAGCAGAATACGATCGGCATATCCTCCGCCGCCCTCGCGCAGCAGGTGAGCCGCGCAAGCTTTATCCCGTCCTTCAACGGCATCGAGAACGTCCTCAGAGCGATCGCCCGCCCGGGTGATATCATTCTGACAGTCGGCGCGGGTGACGTCTACAAGATCGGAGAGGACATCACGGAAGAGTAAGAGCTTCGCATTTTGGTGATACTATGAATAAACGACGATATGATATCGACCTGTGCCGGTTGATCGCCTGCATCATGGTCATCGGGATGCACGCCCCTATTGTTTGTCCGACTCTTTCCGGCGGCGCTTCGGCAATCAGGACATGGTTTTCCTATTTTACCCGCGCAGGCGTACCGCTTTTCTATATGCTGACGGGTGCGCTGTATTTAGGCAGAGAAAAAGCCGACCTGCGCAAGACCGTGCGGAAGGCTCTCACGTTCTATCTGCTGTTTGTGATATGGTCGGCACTGTATCTCATCAGGGAGCAGTACTTTTTCCGTACCTATCACAGCTTCAATGAATTTTACTGTGCGCTCTTCGCCGGACACTATCACCTCTGGTTTCTGACCTCCATCGGCTCTGCGTACCTTTTCCTGCCGCTGCTCCACGGCGCAATAAACGGGAAGAAGGTCAGTCTCCGATACATTGTCGGTCTGTTTGTACTGTTCGCCATCGTGAAATTCAACGCTCAGATGTTCATCCCCGAACGCTGGCTCGGACCGTTCACGATGCTCTCAGACGATATCGTGCCGATCCTGGTATTCATGCCCCTCGGCTATCTGCTCTCAAAGCGGCATTTCGGGGCTTCTCATGTCGCTTTGCTGGCAATTGCCGATATTGCCGCCGTGATCGCGGCGATATTCCTCACCGACAGATATTCGGACGCTCTGCCCAATCTTATGGGCGGTACGATGCTTCCGCAGTCGCTTATGAACCTTGTGACCGTCACCTTCGTCTTTGCGCTGTGCTCCTTTATCTCCGACAGGAAGCCGCAGGGCAGCGCCTTTATCCGCTCCCTCGCCTCTTTGAGCTTCGGCGTTTATCTTATCCACCCGCTCATTTTAGACGAGATCGGCAGGCTGGAAGCGGTCGGCTTTCTTCACCCGCTCTTTTTATCGGAGCTTCCGTTTCTCCGCTTCCCGTTTATTCTGACGGTCACTGCCGTTTTGTCCTTCCTTCTCTCCTGTGTCATCGGCAGAATACCCGTTGTAAAAAAACTTATACTCAAATAAGAAACACCTCAGAGCTTTTTTGACTCTGAGGTGTTGATTTATTATCCTTCCAGATCACCGAGATACATACCCGGCATGATCGCAGGTTCCTCCCAAACAGGAGCGGGATCCGGAACGGCATTGGAGTAGAACTGGATGTAGGTCACTTCAAGCGTGCCGTCCTGCCAGTGGTTATAGTTTACGCTGGCGGTAGTCGCACCGGCAACAAAGTAACCGTTGACGACCGCGCCGGGGGCGAACACGTATCTCTGACCGTCGATATTGACGGAGGCGCCGTCATAGCCGTACACCGTGCCGTAGGTGCTCTTGGGAACGTAGGACGGGACATTATCGAACCTGATCTGTGTGGCCTCTCTTCTGCCGTCGCGGTAGAGGTTATAGCGCAGATCGGCGCCGATGCCGTAGGAATAGCTGCCCTCGATCACGGTAGATGCGGTGATGGTGTAGTTTACGCCGTCAACATTGATGCTGCCTCCGGTATAGCCGTATGCCGTACCGTAGCCGGAGCACATCTCATATTCGCTTGCGCCGATAAAGGCGATCTGGGTCGCCTTGCGTGTACCGTCTTTATAGAGATCGAAATCCACGCTTGCCTGACAGCCGTAGTAGTAGGTGCCGCGTACAGCCGTGGCGTTGCTCACGGAATAGCTCACGCCGTCAACATTGATGCTGCCATTGCCGTAGCCATATACCGTGCCGTAGGCGGACATGGACTGATATTCGCTCTTGCCGCCGTTGGAGAAGTTGATCACCATGGCCACGTAATCGCTGCCGCCGTAATAGCGGTAACGGATGGTCGCATAGTCGCTGGTCTGCGCCACACCGTAGATAACGCAGTTGGGGTCTCTGCGGAAGCATATTCCGCCGACGGTGATATAATCGCCGGCACTGGCCGTGATATAGCCGGACTTGGTGCCCTCGGTGTACTGAGCGGTGGGAGTGGGCGTGGGGGGAACGCCTACCTTGGTGACGTTTACGTTCAGAGCGACGGGATTGTCATAGAGATCGCCCGTATAGCTCACGGTGACTTCCTGATTTTCAGCGATGGAGCTTGCCTTGCCTTCGACCTTGGTATCGGAGTTTACAAGGAAGAGGAAGACGTTGTTGTCATCGGTGCGGACAAAGAGGCTGTTATTGTCAAGATATCTGAATACGAGACCGCTGAACTGCTGACCGTCTTTTTTGTCGGTCGCGCCGAGCTTCTCGATCTTAACGGCATACGATTCTCCGTCCAGATCGCCGTAATAGAGGAGCTGTATCATATCGCCGGCGGAAACGCTATTCTTTGCCATGCCGGAGCAGTCGAGAACGGCGGAGCTTCCGTCGGGCAGATTGACTGCGAGCGCCTTTTTGGAGGTGCTGGCTACTATCGCCTCAACGCTCTCGGTATCCTGAAGGCACAGGAACATCTCGTCCATAAGTTCAACTATGGGCATTCTCTTGATCTTGCCGCGGCAGCCGTCCTCGGCATACAGGCTGTATCGGCAGCCGGTGATCTCGGAGACCCAGTTTGCAACGCCCTGCCCGGACGTCTCGTCATAGCGAAGAGCGTAGGAGCCGCCGGAGACGTTTTCATCGTTCATATTCACCGTGACGGTCTTGTCAAGCTCTTCATAGACGCCGGAAATATCGCCGGTGTCTGCGCCCTCAGCTTCGGGGTCATCGGGGTTGAGCGCGGCGCGGTAAATGTAATCATAGCCGTCGTACTCAAAGCTGATCTGCGCGATCACGGGTTCGGAATCGATCCACAGATATTCCGCATCCTCGGCGTCCTCGGGAACGTCGTTGAGCTTGATATCGCCGATCTCCTCTGTCAGCTCCTTATAGCTCTCCACGACGGTCACGGGGTTATTCTCCGCCATGGCAAAGGAACTGAGCGTAAGGAGCAGGCACAGTGTCAGCAAAAATGCTGTGAGCTTACGTTTCATTTTGTTTCCTCCGTTTTTTGTATTATGTAAATCTGTTTTGTATTATAACGTAATCAAAACTATATTGCAATAGCAAAATTAATTTCCCCGTCTGTAAAAGCATCCGGCTTTCACAGACGGGGGGAATGTATTACGGGTTCATGGTGTAGTTGGGAGCTTCCTTGGTGATGTAGATATCGTGGGGGTGGCTCTCCTTGAGACCGGCGGAGGTGATGCGCACGAACTTGCTCTTTGTGCGCAGATCCGTAATATTATGTGCGCCGCAGTAGCCCATACCGGAGCGCAGACCGCCCATCATCTGGAACACGGTCTCGGACACGGCTCCCTTGTACGGCACACGGCCCTCAACGCCCTCGGGGACGAGCTTTTTGTTGTTCGTCTGGAAGTATCTGTCCTTGGAGCCCTTTGCCATGGCGCCTAAAGAGCCCATGCCGCGGTAGACCTTGAACTGCCTGCCCTGATAGACCTCCATCTCGCCGGGGGCCTCGTCACAGCCCGCGAGCATCGAGCCCATCATGACGACGCTTCCGCCTGCGGCGATGGCCTTGACGATATCGCCGGAGTACTTTATGCCGCCGTCGGCGACGCAGGGAACGCCGTATTTATCCGCCATCTCGGCACACTGCAAAATAGCGGTTATCTGGGGAACGCCGATACCGGCGACAACGCGGGTGGTGCAGATGGAGCCGGGGCCGATACCGACCTTGACGCAGTCCGCGCCCGCTCTGATGAGAGCCTCGGCGGCCTCGGCGGTGGCGATATTGCCGGCGATGACCTGAATGTCGGGGAATGCCGCCTTGACCTTGGCGACGGACTTCATGATGTTGGCGGAGTGACCGTGGGCGCTGTCGAGAACGAGAGCGTCAACACCGGCATTGATCAGAGCACCGGCACGGTCGAGCACATCCGGTGTTGCTCCGATAGCGGCGGCGCAGAGCAGACGGCCCTTGTCGTCCTTTGCGGAGTTGGGGTACTTCATGACCTTCTCGATGTCCTTGATGGTGATAAGTCCCTTGAGGTGGTTGTCCCGGTCAACGATGGGGAGCTTTTCTATTCTGTTGTGCTGGAGGATCGTCTTTGCCTCGCCGAGCGTCGTACCCTCAATACCGGTGATCAGACCCTTGGAGGTCATGACCTCTCCGATGCGGCGGGACATATCCTCTTCAAACTTCATATCGCGGTTGGTGATGATACCGATCAGACGGTTGTCATCGTCAACGATGGGAACGCCGGAGATACGGAATTTCGCCATCAGTGCGTCGGCGTCGCCCAAAGTATGATCGGCGGTGAGAGAGAAGGGGTTGGTGATAACGCCGTTTTCGGAGCGCTTGACCATATCGACCTGCTCTGCCTGTGCATCGATGGACATATTCTTGTGAATAACGCCGATGCCGCCCTCTCTGGCGATCGCTATCGCCATACGGTACTCGGTAACGGTGTCCATGGCGGCGCTCATAACGGGCACGTTGAGTCTGATCTTTTTCGTCAGATACGTGCTGAGGTCAACATCCGCAGGAAGAATGTTGCTCTCCGCCGGAACGAGAAGAACGTCGTCAAAGGTCAGTCCCTCTCCTACAAAACGCTGTGCATACAGATTTTCAAGTCCCATGATCATCCTCCAAAAAATAAATTTTTATTATTATAGCACCTGTTCACACTTTGTCAACACTTTTTTCAGAGACAAGCACGGGAAAAATCCTCAATTTCACATTACATTTTTTCGGGTGCGGAGACGCCGATGACGGAGAGCGAAATGGCGATGACGCGCCTTACGCAGTCGGCGAGCATGAGGCGGGCTTTGAGTACCTCCTCCTCCGCGCCTCTTATATGGCAGACGGTATAGAAGCGGTGGAAGCGGGCGGCAAGCTCGGTGACGTATTTGTTGATGCGGCTGGGGTCGAGGTCGTGGGCGGCAAGGGTTATCTCCTCCGGCAGCGCGGCGAGCTGCTTTATAAGCTCCTTCTCGCTGTCGTCGGTGAGAAGTGAAAAATCACATTCGGTCGGAACGCCGTGTCCCTCTTCCCTCAGAGCGGAAATGAGGCTGCATATTCTGGCGTGGGCGTACTGGACATAGTACACGGGGTTTTCGCTGTCCTGACGCTTTGCAAGCTCTAAATCAAAAACCACAGGGGATTCGGGGCGGGTATTGAAGAAGTAACGCGCAGCGTCCACGGGGATTTCGTCCAGCAGGTCTGTCAGTGAGATGGCCTTGCCGGTACGCTTGGACATTCTGACCTCCGCGCCGTTGCTCATGAGCTTTACGAGCTGCATGAGAACGATGTCGAGCCGGTGCTCTCCGTCGAGTCCCAGTGCGTCAAGCGCACCCTTGAGTCTGGCGACGTGACCGTGGTGATCCGCGCCCCAGACGTTGATAGCCCAGTCAAAGCCGCGCTTTTCAAGCTTGTTGCGGTGATACGCTATGTCTGCGGCAAAGTAGGTGTAAAAGCCGTTGGCGCGGCGCAGAACGTCGTCCTTTAAATCAAGCTTGTCTATATCCTTCTGCGTTTTTCCCGCTTTCAGAAGATTTTCGGTGAGTATCTCGGCGGTTCTGAGCCACAGTGCGCCGTCCTTTTCGTAGGTATAGCCGCGCTTTGTCAGCTCGTTTACGGTGTCGACAACATAACCGCTGTCGTGGAGCGTGGACTCAAAGAACCACTCGTCGTACTCTATCCCGTAGCGGCGCAGGTCGGACTGCATTTTGGGGATGTTGCGCTCAAGCCCGAAGCGTGCCATGACAGCATGGCGCTCGGCAACGTCCTTTTCACCGAAGTTATCGCCGTACTGCTCGCGGAATGCCTTTGCAAGCTCCTTGATATCCTCGCCGTGGTAGCCGTCCTCGGGGAACTTTCCGTATTCCTCGTCGCTTAAGTCGATCTTGCCCTCCAAAAGCTGCTGATAGCGTGCGTCAATGGAGGTGGCGAACTTCTCGATCTGGTTTCCGGCGTCGTTCACATAAAACTCGCGCCACACCTCATAGCCGGCTCTGTCCAGAACGCTTGCGAGTGCGTCGCCCAGAACGCCGCCGCGGGCGTTGCCCATGTGCATGGGGCCGGTGGGGTTGGCGGAGACAAACTCGACCATAGCCTTTTTGCCCCTGCCGATGTCGACTCTGCCGTAGTCCTCGCCCTCTCCGGCGACGTTTTTCAGCACATCGCCATACCAGCTCTCACCGAGACGGAAGTTTATGAAGCCGGGGCCTGCCGCCTCCACGGAGGCAAACCATGTGCCGCTTAAATCCATGTTGGCGATCAGAGTCTCCGCGATCTTTCGCGGCGCCATGTGCAGGGCGCGTGCGCCGGTCATGGCGTGGTTTGCGGCATAGTCGCCGTTTGAGGCGTCCTTGGGTATCTCGACCGTGCCGGTGAGAGCGGCGCCCTCGGGGAACTGTCCCGCCGCGGCGGCTTTGTTATAAGCCTTAAGAATAATGCTGTTTATGCTGTCCTTAGCCTGCTGTATAAGATTCATACCCTTACATTCCTCTCTGTTCTCTCACACTGAGTTCGATTTTGTTTCTCTCCACAAGAACGTGCTCCATATCCACGATATAATCCACCTCGAGCTTTCCCCCGCGGTCGTTGAAGCTCTGGTTTATGCGCCGCGTTTTCACGCCAAGCATCGCCATTCCGAAGGGCGTATCATACGGGAAGGTGTTCTTCTCGCCCTCCCTGAAGACCATGCGGCTCGTAACGCTGCCGTCGCGGTCGACGACAACATGGTCGGGCATGATGATAACGCTCGTGCGGGTGCCCTCAAGTCCGGTCACATCGCTCTCTATGTACGAAAAGCACGCGGTGTCACCGTCGCGGAAGTATATTCCGTCGGTGGTGAAATCCAGTATCTGCTGTTCATCCTCGTCCAGTCCGTGTATGCTGTGCATCGAGATCACAACGTCCTTCATATCTCTCTGACCTCCATGGGATCTGTCTGTTTCGTTGCGTCCGCGATATCCTCTTTGAGAAGACGGGACGCAAGCGCGGCAAACTGCGCTTTATCGCCGCTGGTCATGTATTGAACGCTCCCGTTCCCGCCGGTCATAGAGCGCGAGACAAGGTAGTCCCTCACCTTTTCGGCGGCACACTGAGAGGCGCTGATGAGCTTTGCGCTTTTGCCGAGGTATTCTTCTATCGCGTCGGATAAATATCCGAAATGCGTGCAGCCTAAAAGCAGGGCCGAAACCCCCTTCTCCTTCATCGGCGCAAGATATCCCTCCACCGTTTTCCGGACAAGCGCGTCACCGAGCTCCGTATGGCCGCTCTCAATGAGCTTTACGAAATCCTGACAGGCGATATCGACGATCTCGCGGTCGGGGCACAGCGCCGCGAGCTTTTTTTTGAAAACGCCGCTTTGTATGCTTCTCTCGGTGGCGATGACGCCGAGGGGGGCATCCCCCTCCGTCATGGCTGTCTTCTCAACGGCGGCGTCCACCACGTTGAAGGTCTTCACGCGAAACGCCGAGAGGACGTCGCTCGCGGTGCTGGAAACGGTGCCGCAGGCGGCGATGATCGCCTTTACGCCGTGCGCCTCCAGAAGCTCCATATCCTGCCACGCCATACAGCGAAGCTGAGGCACGGTCTTTGTTCCGTAAGGCATACGGGCCGTATCGCCGAAATATATTATATTTTCCTCCGGAAGCAGCTCTCTCAGCGCGGAAAGCGCCGTAAGGCCGCCCAAGCCGGAGTCAAAAATACCGACCGGTCTTAAATCCATTGAATTCTCCAATCAAACACATACAAGTGTGCAACAGATATATTATATATCAATCATATGCCTAATACAAGGAAAAATTGTTTGCCTTATGTGTGGAATTTTTCTGACAACAGTGATATAATAGCGTAAAAGGACAGGGAGGTGTATACATGAATATAGAGCTGTCTGACAAGGAGTTTCGGAGACTGCTGGATATGGTATATATCGGCAACTGGATATTGAATTCTTCCCGGGGCGAGGATCGGTTTGAGGACTACGATCTTTTGCAGGAAAAGCTTTTTGCAATGTGTCCCTCAAACGGTATGCGCTCTCTCGTGGAGCTGTGGCAGGGGCACGTCTTTCCCTCCAAGGCATATGAGAACGGCGGGATACACGAGGCCATCGCCGACTATGAGGACTCGGTCTTCTATAACATTCTGGCGGAAGAGCTCGCCCGTCGCGATCTGGGGCTTGAGGACTCCGACCCCGAAAGCTTCGACGAGCTGACCGAACGCATGGAATCGTATCTGGACGAATTCGAGAAAAACGGTCTGGACACGGTGAATGTGGATATTGACTGATTACACACAGGGGACGGTTAATACGAAAACCCGGCACCAACACCGTAGGGCGGGGGCTTGCTCCCGCCGTTTCCCGGTCGCGTGACCAACGTGCGGCGGGAGACAAGCCCCCGCCCTACAGATAGCGTTTTCGTCTCCCCAGTGTGCGCCTTCGGGCATGGGCGTTCTCTGTGTGGCAAACACACAGAGAACCGTCCCCTGTGTGATATAACTATCAGAGGTGCAAAATGAACGACGAGCTTACAAGACAGGACATCAAAAAAATGAAAGAGGAGCTGGATTACCGCAGGCTGGAGCTTATGCCCTCCCTCATTGAGGAGGTAAAGCGCACACGCGCCTTCGGTGATCTGAGCGAGAATTTTGAGTACAAGGCGGCAAAGCAGGCGCAGAACAAAAACCGCAGCCGCATAAGATACCTTGAAGGCATGATAAAAACAGCCCGTGTCATCGACGACCGCTCCGGTGACGATGAAGTGGGGCTGTTTGATAAGGTGGAGATATATATGCCGGAGGACGACGAGTACGAGACTATTCAGGTCGTCACCACCGTCAGATGTGACCCGAGAAAGGGACTTATCAGCAAGGAGTCCCCCTTCGGACAGAGCGTTTTAGGCAGAAAGGTCGGCGATACAATCACGGTAAAGGTGAGCGAGGATTACAGCTACGAGGCCGTAATAAAATCCATTACGAAAATGAACGACGACGGCTCCGCCCCGCTGATGGGTTTTTAGCTGTCAGCCATCGGCTTTTAGCTGATAGCTGGCAGCTAAAAGCTATATAAGAAGCATTCTGTCGTTGTCGAGCTGTTTGCCGGACTTTGCACGGAAGCGGTCGAGGAAGTCCTGCACGGTCATGTGATCGCGCTCCTCGCCCTGTACGTCCATGATGATATTGCCGCTGTCGAGCATGAGCGTTCTGTTGCCGAGCTCTAAAGCCGACTGCATATTGTGCGTTATCATCATGCAGGTGAGATTATTCTCCGCGACGATGTTTTTTGTCAGCTCCAGTACCTTTTCCGCCGTTCCCGGGTCAAGTGCGGCGGTATGCTCGTCAAGCAGAAGGAGCTGGGGCGGAACTATCGTCGCCATCATCAGCGTCAGAGCCTGCCGCTGTCCGCCGGAGAGAAGTCCGACCGGCTGGGTCATTTTATTTTCCAGACCCATATTCAACGCCGCTAATTTTTCGCGGAAAAACTCCCTGTCGGCTTTTGTGATGTGTGAAAACCAGCCGCCGCGTTTTGCCGCCATGCTCAGATTTTCCTCAATGGTCATGCCAGGCGAGGTGCCGCGCATGGGGTCCTGAAAAAGTCTGCCGATGACGAGGGCGCGTTTGTGCTCGGGCATGAAGGTAATGTCCGTGCCGTTTAAAGTGATAGTGCCGCTGTCGGTATAAAAGCTGCCGCCGATGGCATTGAAGAGCGTTGATTTTCCCGCGCCGTTGGCTCCGATGATCGTGACGAAATCCCCGTCCTTCAGCGCGAGGGAGAGACCGCGCAGAGCCGTGTATTCATTGACCGTGCCGGGATTGAAGGTCTTGTAGATGCTGTCTATTTTAAGCATTATCCCTTTGCCCCCTTTCCGTGAGCCATTCTGCGCTTTATCTGCGGCATCCGCTCCTTGAGATACGGAAGGGATATTGCGAGAATGACGATGATCGAGGATACGAGCTTGAGCATATACGACGGCATATCAAACCTCAGTGCGGCGGCGTACACAAGGCGGAAGATAACAGCGCCTAAAACAACGCCTATTGCGCGTTTGAGTATGCTCCCCTTCCCCATTACCGTGCCGCCTATGAGAAGCGAGGCAAGCGCGATAGTGACCATACCGGTTCCGATATTGATGTCCAGAGCCTTCTGAGACTGAGCCAGCAGACAGCCGGAGAGAGCGGTGAAGGCATTGGCAACACACAGACCCACAGTCGTTGTGAACACGGGATTGATGGAGGACGAGCGCACCATGTCGGGATTGTTGCCCGTTGCGCGAATGGCGAGACCGAGGCGCGTGCGCAGAAACAGCGTCAGAAACGCAACGACCAGAATGACCGCGATAAGCGCGACAAGAAGCTTGTACTGCTTTGCCAGGAACGTCCCTTCAAGCGCGGACTTCATATAGGTAAAAACGGTCTCCGTCTTGTTCATGTTGAGAAGCGAGGCTCCGCCCATGACGGCGATATTCACCGAGTAAAGTCCCGTGTTGACGATGATACCGGCAAGCAGACTGTTTATGCCCGCTCTTGTCTGCAAAAACGCGGTGACATAGCCGGAGGCAACGCCCGCCGCCATTGCCGCCGGAAGCGACAGAAACGGATGGCCCGATATTGCAACGACCGCACCGACCGCCGCGCCGAGGGTAAAGCAGCCGTCGGTAGACAGGTCGCATACGTTCAGCATCGAATAGCTGAGGTAGAGCGCGAGCACCGTGAGCGAGCAGATAAGCCCCAGCTCAAACGCCGTCTGCGCAAGCCCTAAAAGGGATGAAATGTCCATGGAAACTACTCCTTAAAAGCTCTCGGCGGTGGTGATGGAATTTACCTTGGTGCAGAAGGGTTCAAAGGTCTTCGAGATCTCATCAAAGCTCACGCCGAGCTTTTCGCATATCTCGGTGTTTACGGTGGCGGTGCCGTTGTCAAAGGTACGAACGGCGGTCTCGGCGGGCTTTGCGCCGTTCATGAGGATTTCAACGACCATGTTTGCGGTCTCAACGCCTAAGTTTGCATAGTCAACGCCGTAGCCTAAAAACGCGCCGTTGAGGGCGAAGGAGTCCGCGCCGGTAAAGTGGGGGATTTTCGCATCGGCAAGAGTCTCATATATTGCAAGCTCGGCTGTCATAACGGTGTTGTCGGTGGGAGTGAACACAGCCTCAACGCCGTCGGCGACCATCGCCTGTGCCGCAAGAAGGACCTCGTCATTGGTGGCGCCGGTGTGCTCGACTATCTCAATGCCCTTATCTTCAAGATACTTTCTTGCCGCCGCAATGGGAGTGGCGGAGGAATCCTGCCCGACATCGTAGAGCAGTCCTACCTTTTTGATGTCGGCATTGTACGCAAAAATGAGGTTCATAATAGCGTCTGTATCGAGATAGTCGCTCGTGCCGGTGACGTTTGCTCCCGGGGCTTCAAGGGACTCTACAAGACCGGTCGCCACGGGGTCGGAAACGGCGGCGAACACGACGGGAATGCCGTTGTCCTCGGTCAGCGCCTGCATACGCATTGCAACGGGTGTGGCGACGCCTATCATTATGTCAACCTTTTCCGCGATGAAGTTGGAGATTATCTGCTCCATGACGGAGGCGTCCGCGTTGCAGTTGTCAAGAGACACCTTTATCTCAACGCCCTTTTCCTTTGAAACGGCGTCGAGCGTATTCGTGATATTCTCGATTATCTGGTTGAGGGAAGCATCGTCCACATAGTTGCAGATGCCGACCTTATAGGTCGTGACGTCCGGCTGTGCAGTCTGCGCCGTGCTGCCGCATCCGGCAAGGCACACGATACATACAAGCGCGAGAACAAGTGCGGTAAATCTTTTCATTTCGTTTTCCTCCTTATTAATATAAATAGACGATTGTAAAACGAAGTTTTACAATTGACTAAAAAAAACAGCCCCTTATCCCAACTATGGGACAAGAGCCGTACTCCTGCGATACCACCCAGATTGATATACTTTTTCGGTATATCCGCTCGCTTATGCGTTCCGTCAAACGCACCCCGATTGATAACGGGAGGGTTCCCGTCGGACGCTACTCGGAAATACGCTTTCCTTTCACTCCGCCCTCGGCAGTCCATTCACTTCGCATCGGCGACCGCGATCACACCGCCCGCGGCTCTCTTGACACCGACTCGTGCAAAGCTACTACTCTGCTTCAAAGGTTTGACTTTATATTAGTGATTGTAGCCCAACAAACAGCTTTTGTCAACAGAAATCTTTCTGTTGAATTACATTTCTGACTGTGGTACAATTTGCAGCAAATATATAAAAGGGATGATCACTATCAACACCGTTCTGATCGGCAATATTCTTTCGTTTATCGCCGCTGTTCTGTTTGTTCTGATGGGGCTTGCAAAGACGCGCAAAAAAATGCTCACACTGCAGCTCGCTCAGGTTCTGTTTCTCGGCTTTTCAAACATCGTTCTGCACGCATTTACGGGCGCGGTGATGAATTTTGTCGCACTCGTGCGAAATATCCTGTGTCTGAAATTCAGATATACGCTCCTTATGAAGATCGTCATTTCGGCTGTGCTTGTCGGGCTCGGTCTGTATGCCAACAACCGCGGGCTGCTCGGCGTGCTGCCGATCATCGGCACGGTGCTCGTCACCTGCTGCCTTGACTTCACGAACGTGCCCCGTCTGAAGCTTGCGTATATCATATCCTGTCTGCTGTGGGCCTTCTATGACTTTGCCGTATCCAACTATTCATCCTGTCTGATGGACATTTTCGGGATCACATCAAACATCATAGGGATCATCACCGTCAAACGCGCCGAGGGAAAGGCGCAGTGAGTCCGGCGCCGCCGTATTAATCTTTTTTCGGAGGAAACCAATGACACTTTTTGAACTGTTCCTTATCGCCGTGGGTCTTTCCATGGACGCTTTCGCCGTCTCGGTGTGCAAGGGGCTTTCCACCGTCAGGGTGAAGCCGAAGCATTATCTCTGCGTGGGGCTGTGGTTCGGCGGCTTTCAGGCGCTGATGCCCACGGTCGGGTATCTTTTAGGCTCGACCTTTGAAGCGTATATAAACAACTTCGACCACTGGGTCGCCTTCGCGCTTCTGGCCGTTATCGGCGGGAACATGATCAAGGAATCGCGGGAAAAGGACGCGGAAGAATGTGACGACTCCTTTGCCGTAAAGACCATGCTCGTCATGGCGGTCGCCACAAGCATCGACGCGCTGGCTGTCGGCATCACCTTCGCGCTGCTGCCCGACGTCAGTATCCTCGCCGCCGTGGGCTTTATCGGCGCAACTACCTTCGTGCTCTCCGCTCTCGGTCTGAAGGTCGGCAATATCTTCGGTCTGAAATACAAGAGCAAGGCAGAGCTTGCCGGCGGTATCATCCTTATTCTGATAGGTCTGAAAATCCTGCTCGAACACCTCGGCGTGATCGGTTTCTGATTTGAAAAGCGCCTCCGCTTTAGCGGGCAATGTCATTTAGTTAAAGATTTTTCACTGTAGGGCGGGGGCTTGCTCCCGCCGAAAAGTCAGGGTTTCCGCAGTGTTACGGCGGGAGCAAGCCCCCGCCCTACGGTCACAGTTTTCTTAACTTAATGACATTGGCTTTAGCGGGGGCGCTCTTTTATCGGGCTATCGGGATAAGGATGTTTCGACCGACCTGTATTAAATCGGGATCGGTTATGTTGTTCAGGCGTTTCAAAACATCCACATTGGTGTTATACCTGTAAGCCAGTCTGGAAAGAGTATCGTTCTTCCCGATTATATGTGAGAAATACGAGACGCCGCCCAGCGTAACGATCGGATCGTTTTGTGCGCCGCCGGTCACAGCTTCAAGCTCGGAATCGTCAAGTATCACAGTTCTTCCTCCTGCGAGCGATCACATCCAGCCGCTCTTTTTGGTATTCACGGGAACACGGAGCTTCCAGCCCACCTTGATAACATCGGGATTGGTGATGCGGTCTTTGTTGAGAGCCATGAGAGTGGCTACCGTGGTTCCGAAACGCATGGCAATAGCGGAAAGGCTGTCGCCGGGAACAACTTCATACGTGAATGTGCTTACTGTATCATTTCCACCGGAGATCTGCTCCAGTTCTTTTTCATTGAGTTGATCCATGATTTTTTCTCCTTTCAGGCTGTGATCACATCTGGAGATAGCATCTGTCCGTCCAGCCCACAGCCGTGTTGTTGCGCCAGAGACGGTATTTGCAATTGGTGCCCGGAGTAGCGACATATTCGGCAGTGATGCCGGACTGCCAGCAAATCGCATTGTAGGGGCCATCGGTGCGCAGGGCATTTCCCCAATAGGGTCCGGTAACCACGCAGGGATTACCAACGCCGCCGGTTACGCCTTCAAGTTCTTTTTCAGTAAGTTCTGCCATGATTTTTTCTCCTTTTATTATTTAATTTTTTTATTTGTAATTTTGATTACAACCCTTAGTACGTTCTGCAAAGCAAAATGTTACAGTGGTTTTGAAAATTTCTTAAAACTCCGGGACTCTCTCCATGCGGACGAGATTGTTGCTGAATAATTTATTAAATTATTCAAAGTCCGGAACTATCTTCATGCGGACGAGATTGTTGCTGAATTATTTATTAAATTATTCAAAGTCCAGAACTCTTTCCATACGAACAAGTGTGAGGCGGTTGCGGATGGCGGCGGAGATATGGAGCATTTCATCGCTGAGGGCGGGGTCGATGCCGATATGCTCGGGCAGGTACTTTGCGCCGCACTCGGAATAGAGCTTTTCCAGCTCTTCGACCGGAGGAATGGTGGCGATTATCTCTTTGATCTCGTCCCAGTGGTCAACGATAGCCTGAGAGTCAAACGTGCCGAGAACGTCGTTTGCGTTCTCCTTCATAATGCCGTCAAACAGCCTGTCGCCGAACTTTTCGCGTACCCACTCGGCGGTCAGCGGCTCAAACTTCTTTGCCTTGGGAGTGAGCTTTGCGAGGCGGTGATATTCCTTGGCGCAGGCAAAGGTACCTACACCGACACACTCGCCGTGGATGCCCTCGGCGCCCTCAAAGCGCGGCGGGTGCATCTCCACAAGGTGAGCCATGAGGTGCTCCGCGCCGGAGGCTGCGCGGGAGTGGCTGAGTATCTGCATGGTAAGTCCGCTCTCCATCTGAGCCATCGTCATCGCCTCGTGGTCTGCCTCGCCGGTGGCGGCGTATTTGTCGGCGGCGCCGCGCATCAGCTCAAGCGCGTGCTGTGCAAGGTCGGCGACAACGGGGCAGTAGTATTCGCCCATGACGAGAGTGGAGATCTTCCAGTCCACAAGGGAGATGTACTTTGCCAGAATGTCGTTTATGCCGCTGGCGATAAGGCGTTTGGGAGCGCCCTTGATGATGTCAAGGTCGGCAACGACAAGGACGGGAGCGCACATGGGGGTGGACTTCTTCTGTCCGTTGATGATGGCGGAGCAGATGTTGGCGGTAAAGCCGTCGGAGGACGCCAGCGTCGGGATGGCGACAAAGGGGATGCCGAGCTTGTAGGCGGGATAGCGTCCGAAGTCCATGATGGTGCCCGCGCCGAACGCGACGATAACGTCCACATCCTCAAGCTGCTCCATCATCGCCTCGATCTGGGTGTCCTCGGCTCGAAGTCCCTGAGACTCAAGAACGATCTCCTGATCCGCCTTGACGTGCTTGCCCTCGGTGAGCTTGTAGATGATCGTATCATATACGACAGCTCTCTTGCCGGTCAGTCCCAGCTCCTGCATATACTCCTCAAAGTGGTCGAGCGCACCATAGTCAACGACGACCTTGCGCGTTTCCAGAGTATGCTCTCTGCCGCATACGCATTTGCCTATGTACTTTTCGCAATCCATGATCATGATAAATTACCTCTTTTATTATATGTTTTTCCGTAGGGCGCTGGCTGTCTCCCGCCGTAACATCGCGGGAAATCCAACTTCTCGGCGGGAGCAAGCCAGCGCCCTACAATTTGCTCAGGTTCTCATTTCTGTCAGTTTAAGCAATGTCTGCTCAAATCCGTACCGCTCTGCAAGCTCTTTTGCGCGTTTTAGGCGCTTCTCTCCCCTTCTCCCTGTCCGGACGGCGCGGAGCATGATATTCTTGGGCGAGTGGTCAAAGTCGATAAACTCGATCATGTCCACCTTGTAGCCCATATCCGTGAGAATATCGGCGCGGAGCGTATCCGTCAGAAGGGCGCACATACGCTCCTTTATTATGCCGTATTCCAGAAAAATGTCAAGCTCTCCGCCCTTTTTTATGCTTAAATTTACTTCATGCTGACAGCAGGGCACGGAGAAGATGTAGTCCGCTTTTTTGTTCAGAGCATAAAAGAGCGCGTAGTCGGTGGCGGTATCGCAGGCGTGGAGCGTGACGATCATATCTATATTCTTATCATACAGCGTGTCGCGTGTCACATCCGCCACGGCAAAGTGAAGCCCCGAATAGCCGTACTTTGCGGCGATGGCGTTGCAGCGCTCCACAACGTCCTCCTTGAGGTCGTAGCCGATGATCTCCGCGTCAATGCCCCGCTTTACCGTGAGATAATAATACAGGATAAAGGTCAGATACGATTTGCCGCAGCCGAAATCAAGGATCGTGAGCTTTCTGCGATCATCCTTTGCAAGCTCCTGATCGACAAGCTCGATAAAGCGGTTTATCTGCTTGTACTTATCGTATTTTGAGCGGACGATATGAAAGTCCGCGCTGAAAACGCCTAAATCCACCAGGGCGGGAATATTCTCGCCCTCGGCAAGAATGTAATTTTTCTCGCGGTTATGACCGGCTGTGCCTGTCGGCTTCGGCACGGACGCGCTCACGCTGCGCTTATATGTGCCGTTGGTTTTAAGACAGTACTGCGCGGTCTCGGTATCGGTGACGATAAGCGCCTGACGGTAGCGCCCGTCAAGCTCTGAGGCGAACAGCTTTACAAGCGATGCCGCGTCCAGATTTTCATGAAAGACCTTAGTGCCGCGAAAGCGCTCCGTCTGGTATGCCCTGCCGTTTTTGGACGCTATCGGGCGAACGGTTATCTTCGTGTCGGAAAGCGTGTCTATCGGCTGACTGAGCACCGCTTTTTCAAGCGCGGGAAGCGCACTTTCAAGGTCGGACACAAGGCGTGAAACGGTTTTTTCCATCCTTTTCACCCTTATTCACCGAACATACGTTTCAGATTGAGCGCGGCGGCCTTCAGCTCGTTCTTGCTGTATGAGTTGTTTTCGTCCGCCATCACCGCCGCGACCGCCTCCTTCGGGGAGATACCGCCGCCGAGCATCGCGTCGACAAGCATCGCCTCGGCGGAAACCGTATGCTCGACCTTGTTGAAGATATAGTCCCCGTCGATCTCAACGACCGTGACATATTCGCCCTTTTCGTAATTGCCCTTGGCCAAAAGCGCGTCCCGGACCTCTGCGGGAGTTCCTCTGAACGTCATCTCGTGCAGCTTTGTCATATCGTTGCAAAGGCACATACGGCACTTTACATCGTTGTCGATGAAGTAATCCACCAGATCCATGATGCGCTTGGGCGACTCGTAAAGCACGAAGGTTCTCGTGTCTCCGCGGCGCATTTTTTCGATCATACGCTTTCTGTCTGCGTTTTCTCTCGGGAAAAAGCCGTAGAACATAAAGCTCGTCAGATCAAAGCCGCAGACCGACAGCGCATTCACGGCGGCGCAGCAGCCCGGGATACCCACGACGCGGATACCCGCTTCGATGGCAGCCTTTATAAGCTCGTTGCCCGGGTCTGAAATGCAGGGAGTGCCCGCGTCGGTTATGACCGCGACCGACCTGCCCGAGAGCATTTCGTTTATGTAATACTTCGCCTTGCCGTGCTCGTTAAATTTGTGATTGGCAGACAGCTTGTTGCGAATTTCCAGTTTGTTTAGCAGCACCATTGACCTTCTTGTGTCCTCGGCTGCAATTATGTCAACCTCCGAGAGAATTTTCTTCCCTCTCGGAGACATATCCTGCGAGTTGCCGATGGGTGTTGCGACTATATAAAGCGTGCCGACGCTCGTTTCTTCCATTTTCATACCGTTCCTTGCTTTATTCTTGGTATACATAATATAATATTTTTTCGGATAATGCAACAGGAAAAACGCTGTGTAAAGCCCTGATACTATTGACTGATTAAAACAGGCATTTTTAGTACAAAAACAGGCTGCCCGGGGCAGCCTGTTATTCTTTATCTTTTTCAGTCCTCGGTTCCGTCGTCACAGATGAGGCCGTAGCCGCCCTGCTTACGCTTGTAAACAACGGAAATGGCATCCTCCGCGTCCATGTTCTTGAACACAAAGAACTCATGACCCAGCAGATTCATCTGCAAAATGGCTTCCTCAGCCGACATGGGCTTGATGGAGAAGCGCTTGTTGCGGACGATCCTGAATTCCTCTGCCTCGTCCTCCTCGGCAGGAACGAACGCAGGTACTGCCTCACGCTCCAGAGAACCCTCACGAAGCTTCTTCGCAAGACGGGTCTTGTTTCTGCGGATCTGGCGCTCGATGGCGGCTACGCCGGAATCCACGGAGGCATACATATCGTTCGTAAGTTCGCTTGCCCTGTAATACAGGCCGTTGTTATGGATGGTGATCTCAGCGAGGAAACGCCCGCGCTCGATGCTGAACGTCACATAGGCGTCCGCCTCTGTTTTAAAAAATCTGTCCAGCTTGCTGATCTTTTTGATCGAATAGGCCCTCAGCTCCTCGGAGGAATCCATCTTTTTTTCGGTAAAAGTGAACTTCATACTGCCAACTCCTTTCAAATTACGGTTGTCCGGTCGAAGGATATCTCCCTTCGATACCTGTACTATACCACAATGTGCATAAAATTGTAAGACCTTTTTGTGAATATTGCAATAATCGGCAGAACGTACAGATATGTATATAAAAGTTTGTTAATTCATACGAAAAATAACTATATCGTTGTAATGATCTTTCTGGGGCATATCTCGGCGCAGTGACCGCAGCTCGTACACTTTGCGGGGTCGATACGCGCCAGATTGTCCGTAACGGTGATCGCGCCCGCCTCGCACTCGCGCTCGCATTTTTTGCACCCTATGCACCCGACCCTGCATACCTTCATCACAAGAGCGCCCTTGTCGGTATTTGAGCAGGCGGGATATACCCTCTGCGTATCGGGAAGGAGCTTTATAAGGCTCTTGGGGCACGCCTCCGCACACGCACCGCACCCGACGCATTTTGAGACATCGACCTTCGCCGCGCCGTTTTCAACGTGCATCGCGCCGAATTTGCAGGCTCTTTCGCAGTTGCCGAGCCCTATGCAGGCAAAGGTGCACATTTTACTGCTCTTGCCGCCGAATAGCATCGCCGCACGGCAGTCAACGGGACCGGAGTAATTGAAGCGCTCTCCTGTGTTCTCCGTGCAGCCGGAGCAGGCAACGAAAGCGGCTTTTTTCTCCGATGTACCGGCGGAAACACCCATGATCTCCGCTATTTTTTCGGCAGCCTCCGCACCGCCCGCAACGCATCTGTTGACCGGCGCTTCGCCCTTTGCGACAGCGGCGGCATAGCCGTCACAGCCCGGAAAGCCGCAGCCGCCGCAGTTTGCGCCCGCGAGACAGGAGCGCACCTGCTCCTGCTTCGGGTCGACCTCAACGTGGAATATTTTAGATGCAAACGACAGCAGTGCGCCGAATACGCCGCCCAATACAGCCAGAACAAGAACGGAAAACAGGATCGTTTTCATTTTCTAACCTCCCGCTCAGAATATCTTCATGCCGGAAAAGCCCATGAACGCCAGCGCCAGCAGAGCCGCCGACACAAGACAGATCGGGAAGCCCTCAAAGCACTTGGGATACTCGGCAAACTCGACCTTCTCGCGCACGCTGGCAAACAGCACGATGGCGAGCAGGAAGCCGACGCCGCCGGTCACGCCGTAGACAACGGACTCGATAAAATTATAATTGTTCTGCACGTTCAGCAGCACGACGCCGAGAACGGCGCAGTTTGTGGTGATAAGAGGAAGATAGATGCCCAGCGCGGAATAGAGCGTCGGGACCATCTTCTTGAGAAACATTTCAACGAACTGGACGAGCGCGGCGATGATAAGGATGAACGCGAGCGTTTCCAGAAACGCAAGACCCATGGGGACGAGTATGTATGTATCGACCACCCAGCATATCGCGGAGGCCAGACCCATGACAAAGATGACGGCAAGCCCCATGCCGGCCGCGGTGTCGACCTTATTTGAACAGCCGAGGAAGGGACAGCAGCCTAAAAACTGCGAGAAGATGAAGTTGTTTATCAAAATAGCGCCCAGAGAGATGGAAACTATGTTCATCATCATTCGTCTTCCGCCTCCTTTGCTTCAGCTGCTTTAAGCTCCGCTTTTTTCTTCGCTTTCGCGGTGAAATACTGCATCACGGCGATCAGGACGCCGAGGGTGAGGAAGCCGCCGAAGGGGCGGTTCAGAATACCCGCGCCGTAGTCGGGGTCAAATATCTGTATTCCCGTGCCGGTGCCGTCGAGCGTGAAACGGAAACCGCCCGACAGCTCTATGAGACCGCCGCCGAAACGCCCGCTGCCGAAAAATTCACGGATGACGCACATGACGATCAGTACCATCGTGTACCCGAGTCCCTGTGCGATACCGTCGATAAACGACGCGCCGACGGTGTTTTTCTGGCAGAACGCCTCGGCTCTGCCGATGATGATGCAGTTGACGACGATCAGCGGGATGAATACGCCCAGTGCCTCGCTCAGCGCCGGAATGAACGCCTGTAAAAGCAGGTCAACGATGGTGACAAAGCCAGCGATGACGACGACGAATATGGCAAGGCGTATCTCGTCGGGGATGATTTTGCGTATGGCGGAAATGACCACGTTGCAGCAGGTCAGAATGACCGTGACGGAAAGCCCCATGCCGACGCCGTTGAACAGCGACGTGGTTATCGCCATCGTGGCGCACATTCCGATAAGCTGAACGAGGACGGGGTTATTGGTGATGAGTCCCTCTTTGAATTGCTTCCTGATGTTCATTTCTTCCCCTCCCTTGCCGCTTTTTCAGCCTTGATGTCTTCTGCCGTCACGCCGAACTGACGGCGGTGGAACGCCTTGTCGATCGCCCAGGAGCACAGGTTCATAATAAGTATGGCGTAGGAAATGCCCTCGGGATAGCCGCCGAAATAGCGTATAAGCACGGTCAGTGCGCCGATGCCGAAGCCGTAGAGCACTCTCCCCTTTCGGGTGACGGGGCTGGTCGCGTAATCGGTCGCCATAAATACCGCGCCGAAAAGCAGTCCGCCGGTGAGGAGGTTGTATACCATCCAGTCGAAATTACCGTAGCCGTCTTTGCCGAAGATAAGCGTCAGCACGGCGACGGTGCCCACGGTCGAAACGGGAATACGCCAGTCGATGATCTTAAAGACAAGGAGGATCGCAGCGCCGATCAGTATCGCAAGCGTGCTCAGCTCACCGATGCAGCCCGGGCGGTTGCCGAGGAACAAATTCAGCCTGCTGAAATATTCAGGCAGAGCCTTGCCGCCGTAGAGATAGGACAGAGGCGTTGCCATCGTCACGGTATCCACGGCTCCCGCAAGGGTCTTCGGAGTTGTCCACACGCCCATGAGCATAGCGTAGGACGCAAGTAAAAAGGCGCGTCCCGCAAGGGCGGGGTTTAAGAAGTTCTTGCCGATACCGCCGTAGAGCTGCTTTACAACGACGATGGCAAAGAGGTCTCCGATAACGGGCACCCAGAGGGGAATGCCGGCCGGCATGACCATCGCCAGCAGCAGACCGGTCACGGCGGCGGACAGATCGTCCACGGTACGAGATTTTTTCATCAGCGCCCTGTATGCCCACTCAAAGAACACGGCGGACGCGGTCGAAACAGCCGCCACGGCGAGAGGATACGCCCCGTACCGGATAACCGAGACAACGAGAGCCGGAAGAAGGGCGACGATCACGGTGAGCATGATGCGCTTTGTATCAAGCTCCGTTCTGACCTGCGGCTGATAAGCCACATCCAGTATCAGCCGTTCGTTTTTTTCGTTCATTTTGCCGCCGCCTCCTTTTCACGCACTACCTGCTCCTGCAGCATCACCTTGGCGGTCTTGAACGCGTGGGTCAGCGGCAGCCGTCCCGGGCAGTTGTAGGCACAGCTCCCGCACTCAAAGCAGTCTGTCACATGGAATTTCTTCAGCATATCGAGATCGCCCTTTTTGTAGTACATATACATGAACATCGGCTCCAGCCTCATCGGGCAGACCGAAATGCACTTGCCGCAGTGGATGCAGGTGGGCTCCTTTACGTTCCTGTCCTCTTTTTCCGTGAAGAAGAGAACGCCGGAGGTGCCCTTGACGGTCGGGGCGTTTATATCGGTGGCGCAGATGCCCATCATGGGGCCGCCGAGAACGATCTTGCGCGGAGTCTTTGCAAAGCCGCCGCACTGCTCGGCAAGATAAGCGAAGGGAGTACCGACGCGGGTGAGAGCGTTCACGGTCTGCTTCATGGCGCTGCCGGCGACGGTGACGATACGGTCGATTACGGGTCTTCCCTCATAGCACGCCTGATATACGGCGTAGCAGGTGCGTGTGCTGACGACGTTGCAGCCCACACCCGAGGGCAGTCCGCCGGGCTTTACCTCTCTGCCGGTTACTGCCTTGACCTGCATCTTCTCGCCGCCCTGCGGGTATTTCACCTTTTCGCTCACGATCTCCACGCCGTACTTTTCGGGATAGTGCGCCTTGAGCACGCTGATCGCGTCCTGCTTGTTGACCTCGATGCCGTAATAGGCTTTGTCGACGCCGGAGGCGATGCGCACAAGCTCTATACCCTTCAAAAGCTCCTCGGGGAAGAGCTTCATGGTCAGATGGTCGCCGTTTAAGTAGGGCTCGCATTCCGCGCCGTTGATGATGAGCCTGTCGACCTTGCCGATGCCGCCGCGAATTTTGAAGGCGGTCGGGAACATCGCCCCGCCCATACCGACGATGCCGCACTCACGGATGCGCTCAAGAATGGCGTCGGGGTCTTTAAGCTGCTCTTCGGTAAGGGGTTCAAGCGCGTCGCATTTTGTGTCCAGCCCGTCATTTTCGATCACAACGGACATGGAGGTACCGCCCATGGGATAGGGTCTCGGCTCGATCGCCACGACCCTGCCGGAGACAGAGGCATGAACGGGCGCGGAGACGGGCGCGGGATTATCGCCGATCTTCTGCCCCATCGTCACATAAGCGCCCACTTCGACGATCGGTATACACGGTGCGCCGATATGCTGGGCAAGCGGAATGACGACCTGCGGCGGCGGGGCGATAACGCTCACCGGCACTTCGGGCGCCTTCATATAGTTCGGGTGCACACCGCCCTTGAAAGTATGAGCCATATTACTTCACCTCTGTAAACGGAATTTGAAAATTTTATTTATTTTATCATGTTGCTTATGTTTTTGTCTATATGACAATAAGCATTTTTATTGAAAGTGAACAAATTAACAAATTGATATTATACGGTGTTATTTATATACATACCCGAAAGGCACCCGAACTTAAACAAGAGGCATATGATAACTTGAAAGTTATTGACAGTTTAATAACCGTAAAGTATATTACTGTATAAGCGATTTTAAAAGTCAGACACACAATATTAGCATTATGTAAACTTAACGCTGTAGGGCGGGGGGGTGGTGCCCCCCCCCCGTTGTGACACCACCCCGCCAAACCGCGCGGAACCCCCCCCCCCCCCCGGTGGGGTTGTTTTTATTA
>JAUNND010000003.1:54962-63965 GCA_030531595.1 Eubacteriales bacterium
GCACGTTGGTCACGCGACCGGGAAACGGCGGGAGCAAGCCCCCGCCCTACAGTTTGCGTTTTTTTGAATTATACAAGAGCTTGATACCATTCTCAAGGTGCTGTTCCCGCTGGGGAAAACACTTGCGATAGTTCCTCTTGAAAAATAAGGAAACGCACACCGGTCAGTTTTCCGGTGTGCGTTTCTTTATGCGAATTTATCTCTGCTCGTTGATATAGATATTTGCCTCGCTCTGGACGAGCTTTGCCGTCTCGTCAAGGGTCTTGTCGCCGGCGTAGTACGCCTGAGCGTGCTTGTAGACAATGTCGTATATCTTGTCGTTACTGAGCGCGATCTTGTCGGTGCTCTCGATCAGGGCGACAAGCTTGTCGGCCTGAGACTGTGTCAGAGCATAGAAGGTATAGGTCTTGCCGGTGGACATACCCATGCTCCCCTTGGGATATTCGATCCTCACGCCGTTTTCGTCGAGTACGTAATTCCCGTCGGCGTCCTTCTGATAATCGGCTGTCATTTCTTTCTCAAGGAGCTTGTTGAATACGTTCCTGTTAGTCGGGATCGACCAGACGGTGGACTGGGTCTTTTCGGTGTAGAATTCACGCAGGAACTGCCACACCTGATCCTTGTGGGTGCTTGAGGCGCTCATGGCAAAGCCGCTGGCGGTATTGAGCATATTGCCGGTACCGTTGAGGGTGGGGTAGCCGATGTAGGTCGCGTCACCGCCGAAATACGCGTCATAGTAGCGCACATCGCTTATGGAGTAGATGCCGGTCTGCATGAGCATCTGCATACCCTGTGAAATGCGGTAGTCTGAATTGCTCTCCTGTGTCCACTCGTAATTTTCCCAGTCAAAGCTCTCGGGGAAGCGTGCGGAAAAGGCCAGCATCTGCTTGAAGCCGTCCGTATCGAAGCTGCATTTGCCGCTGCCCCAGTCCACATAGTTATTCATGTCAAGCGACAGACAGCAGTTGAGGATATCGTCGCGGGTAGTTGTAACATCCAGAATATCGCAGCCCTCGGGCATTTCGGCAAGCGCCGCGTCAAGCTCGTCATAGGTCCAGCCCGGGGTATCGCCCACGACGGACGCAGCGCCCACAAGGGTCTCGAGAGAGAAGCTTGCGCAGGTGGAGTAGAGCTTTCCGTTGACCTCCAGAGCCTTGAAGACATTTTCAAAGAAGTCGCTTCTGGAAAATTCGCCGTCGGAGTCGATGTAGGGATACAGGTCTTCCAGCAGTCCCTTGGCGGCAAGCTGGGTATAGGGCATACCGTTGAGGTCGATAATATCGGGCATATTGCCGGCGAGCAGCTCGGTCGTGAGCTTGGTGGCGCCGGCTGTGTAATCTTCATCGGTGTTGAAGCCGGAGTAGTCGATGATCCGGATGCGGCAGTCCTCGCTTTTGCGGTTAAAGGCGACGATCATGTTCTGCACCTCCCAGTCAAGGGACTGGGTCGCCAGAGTGACGGTCTGCTTTACGGGCAGGGAGGAGGCGAGTACCTTGTCTATCACGGCAAGCTCTGTCGTATAGCTCTCGCTGAAATTGTCATAGGTATTGACGGCGACGATGATGGAGCCGTCGGATTCGACATTGAAGCCATCCGCGTTGCTGCCGTTTATGTCGCAGTTGATCCAGTTGAAGATCTTCGTCTCTTCCTTATCGCCGAGCTTCAGACCGCACAGATAAGCGCCGTTGCTGAAATATACATCGTAATCCCCGCCGCCGGCGGTGAGATTGTATGCCATATCGGGCAGCTCGTAGGACTCGGCTATGGTTTCGTTCTCAATGTCCAGTATTTCAAGCTTTTCGGAGGTTTCGCCCCAGGTTGTCACGCCGATCCTGCCGTCGGCAAGCTTCAGCAGACTGTCGGCCCAGCCCTCAAGCTCAATAACCGCCACGTCCTCGCCCGTGTCGCCGATCACACGGACTCTGTTGTCCTCGGAGACGACAGCGTTGCCGTTTGCGTCAGTCACCATACGGTAGGCATACAGATAGCTGTCCTTTTCGACATTTATGGGAGCGCTGCTCAGTTCTCTGCCGGATTCGTCCAGAACGCGGATGAAATAGTAGTTTGCATACTCGCTGTAATTGTAGTAGTCCTCGTCAAGGTTGTCCATCTCCTCGGGCGCGGTCGACCACGATTCGTAGACATTGTCTATCGTGACGAGCTTGCCGTCCGATCTCACGGTAATGCCGGAGAGGTCGCTGCCGCAGGTATAGGCTCTTCTGCCCTCGTCGGCGCCTTCAAAAGCATAGGGCTTATACTCGGTCAGCTCCTGAATATTTCCGTCGTAATCGATGAAAAACAGCTTGGTCCGGTAGACGTCGTACTGCCCCTCGTATTCGGGCACGACGCCCTCGGGGATATCTTCGCCGACCTTTTCATAGCTCGTGGCATAAAAGCCGTCTTCCGTATAGATCCGCGGATAGATATAACGCTTTTCGTTTTCAAAAAGCGTCTTAAATTCCGCATGATATACATATTCATCCTGCTGCGCGGCGGTGGGCTCGGGCTCTTTCACGGTGCTTTCCGTGCTTCCGCAGGCCGCAAAGGTCAAAGCCATGGCACAGATCATGATAAGCGCGATGACCCGTTTGAATTCATTCTTCATTTATTATCCTCCTGTGAGCGGTTTTTTGTATCGGTATGTATGACGCTGCGGAATAAATTTTGTTCACTTTGCGTCACCGATATTTTATACGATATCCGGATTTAATTGTTACGGATGTGAAAAGTTTTTTACCGCACTCGAAAGAAGCGTCACCAATGGCGGTAAGCCGGCATAAATGCAGTACGAGGCAAAAACAGCACTCCTTTGGAGTGCTGTTGATGATTAAAATTCCGCGTCCATTGCGAACTCGTCGGTCACGACCTCTTCGTCCTCCTCGGTGGGTTCGGGGTCGGTCTGGACGAACTCGCTGATATAGTCCTCATAAGGGATATCGGCAAGCAGACCGGGGAGATTGACGATGATGCCGTCCATATTAAAGGGCAGCTCAAGGCTGACCTCCTGAGTTACGGGCTCGTCGCCCTTGTTCTTTGTTATCTCAAGGGTCATTTCAAAGTGCTGACCGATGTTTGTCGCCATGCCTCTGTCCTTGGGGCTGAGCTTGGCGACTCTCTCGCCGTCCACATAGACCTCGACCTTTCTGGGCGGCTCAAGCGTCGTGCCGTTGTAGTCCATCTTCTTGTTGTCGAAGTATACGGTGTGTCCTCTGCCGATAACGAACATCACGGCGCCTATGCCGACGAGAATAAGTATCGCAGCTATACGGTATATCCATCTTTTAGCTTTCATTTGCTCTCCTCCTCACGCTGCTCGGCTTCAAGCTGCTGTCCCACAGCACTCTTTGCCTTGCGCTTCTTTGTCTCATACATGACGAGGGCAACGGTTATGACCGCGTAGGAAACGAACACGCGGAAGTATTCGCCTATCATGGAGTCGCCCGTGATCTTCGCGCCCGCTTCGGGAGCAACGATAAACATGGTGTGGAACAGAATGACACCGAGGAAGACGTTGCCGATGGAGGCTCTGTCAACGGACGCACCGCCGACAAGCAGCGCGGCGATGGCGAACATACCTATCTGAGAGTGTGAAGAATAGGTCGCGATGTTGCCCATGTTCTGGAGGTAAATTACCATACCGAAGCCGGCAAGCACGGTAGAGATGACTATGGAGAGTATTCTTGTACGGTCAACGTCAATACCCGCCGCTCTTGCGACCTCCATGTCCTGACCGACCGCACGCATATCCTGACCGAGCTTTGTCTTGCGGAACCACACGATAAACAGACACAGCAGAGCGATGATAAGGAAGGTAAGCACAGGTATCTTTACGCCGCCTATTCTGACAGCGAGAAGATTATCAAGTGCCTGACGCATGGACAGCAGGGAAACGGTGTTTCTGATACCGTAGCCGCGGGGCAGCTTGATGGAGGTGTGCTTGATGGGGATGATGGGTCCCATCATGTACAGCACGACGAGCTGATACACACCGTTGATGAAGAAGCTGATGATGTAGCTCGTGATCATTTCGCGGCCCTTTGCGCGGTTGAGTATCTTGCCGCAGAGAGTGCCGAGAGCGATGGAGAACGGAATGGACACGATCATTGCAAGTATCAGACCGGGGATGCCCCAGATCTGCCAGTCGGCAACGAGAATGAGGGCTATTTCAGCCGCCATCGCGCCGAGAGTCATACCGAAGTTAAGACCCATACCTGCCATGATGGGGATAAGCAGCGCCATTATAAGGAAGACATTGCGCCCCATACGGGTGAATATCTCATTGAGCAGATACGGAATAGAGAAGCCGGAAACGGGAATACAGAACGCGCAGATGATAACGAACATGATGGGAACGGAGTTGTTTCCCAAAAATTTAAGGACTTTGTTTTCTTTTTTCATTTTGCACCCTCCGTCTTTCTTGTGAGAGCGTAGAGTATCATACCGTTGGAGACGATGATACGAATGACCTCACTCATATCCATGTGGATAGCGTTGTTCATAACGGTAGGAGTCATGGTGACGATGCCCTGGAACAGGAACGTACCGATAATAACGTTGGCGATAGACGCCTTATTGACTGACGCGCCGCCGATCAGAATTGCCGAAACGGCGGGCAGAGCCATATAGAACGGCGCCATATAAAGCTGAATAAAGCCGAAGCCCTGTTCATAGACGAGAATGCCGATGGCGGCCAGCCATGTGGACATCACGACGGACAGAAGTCTTATTTTATCCACATTGATGCCGGCGGCTTTAGCGAAGGTGGGGTTGGAGCCGACGGCGGTCATTGCTGTGCCGACCTTGGTGTGGAGGAATGCCCACATCGCAAAGGCGAGGAGAGCGAAGAACAGCAGCGTGCCGGTGGGGATGGAGAGCTTTCCGATGTTTATCTGGAGGAAGTTTGCAAGAACCTTGTCGTAATAGCCCTCAAGCGAAATGGTGGTACGCAGACCCTTGCCGGACAGACCCCATACCATCGTGGGGTGCTTGTAGGGGAGCAGCAGCCACATCATGCACATGAAGGAGACAGCGGAAAAGCCGACATAGGTGGCTATCATCATTTCGCCGCCCTTTATCTTGTTGAGAAGCCAGCCGTAGCCCGCGCCGAGGATAAGGGCAAAGGGAGTTGCGATAACTATCGCCATGACGAAGCTCATTCCGCCGGTAAAGCCGAACTCAATGGAGAGTGTGGCTCCCAAAAGGCCGGAGATTATGCCGAGGGGCAGACCGAAGTTGAGACCGCAGCCGGAGTGTATCATCGGAACCATTGCCAGAACGAGGACAGCGTTCCAGCTGAAACGGTTCACGGTGTTTGTTATCTGGGTCGCAAGGTCGCAGCCTACAAAGGGGGCAGCCGCGAACAGCAGCAGCAGGAAGCAGGCAATTATCAGTCGGGGAAGTCCGAAGGAGTCCAGACCCGATTTCAGTCTCGCGCCGAAGGTGTTGTTCTTATCTATTTCTTTACTCATTCTTCCCACCTCACTTTACCTGACTGACCATGAGCATACCGAATTCCTCGGAGGGTCTGTCAGCGGGGAGTGTTCCGGCTATCTTACCGCCGGAGACTATTGCTATCTCATCGCAGATCTGGCGAAGCTCCTCAAGCTCGGAGGAGATCATGACGACCGTGACGCCGCTTTCTCTGTTGAACTTTTTCAGAGCGTTGAGGACCAGTGCCTTTGCGCCGACGTCAATGCCGCGTGTAGGCTCGGAGACAAACAGGAACTTCGGCTCGAGCGCGAACGCCTTGGCAAGACACACCTTCTGCTGGTTGCCGCCGGACAGCTCCTTTGCCTTCTGCTTGGTACCGCCGGGGCATTTGATCGCAAGCTCATCGACATATTTTTGAGTAATATCAGTGATAGCCTTTTCGTCTCTCCACTTTATAAGACCGCCCAGATACTTTTTAAGGAACTTGTTCTGCACCTGCATCGCGGGGAAGGCGATGTTCCATTCAAGCGTCTCATCCAGAAGGAGACCTACGCCGCGTCTGTCCTCGGAGACAAAGGCGATGTTCGCATCGAGACATTTTCTCGGGCTGTTGAGCGGGATTTCCTTCCCCTCAAATTCGACCTTACCGCCCGCCTCGTAAAGACCCATGATACCGTTGGGTATACCTAATTTCCCCTGACCCGCGAGACCGCCGATACCGAGTATCTCGCCCTTTTTAACGTCAAGGTTGACATTGCGCACGGTCTCACCGGGCATATCGACCCAGAGCTTTCTGACGGACATTATTGTCTCGGCATCCGAAAAATCTCTGACATCGTGCTTTGCGGCATTGTCAACGCTTCTGCCGACCATCCATTTTGTGATATCCTCAACGCTTGTCTCGTTTGCCGGAACATCACGGACAACAAAGCCGTCGCGCATGACGATGACCTTGTTGCACACGGACAGAATTTCATGCAGTCTGTGGGTGATGAAAATGACCGCGATACCCTTTTCGGACATATGCCTTATAGAGTCAAGCAGGGCTTCCGCCTCCTTTTCGGTGAGGACGGCGGTAGGCTCGTCGAGAATGAGCAGACGGAGCTGATCCTTGCTCAGCTCACGGGCAATCTCCGTAAACTGCTTGTGACCGACAGGCATTTCGTTTATGACCATGCCGGGGTCGATGGCAAAGCCCATCTTCTCGATGGCGTTGTTTGCACGGCCGGTGATCTCGTTGTAGTCGAGCGTATTAAGTCTGTCGCCGAATATCTCCGATACAACATTGTGTTTTTTCGGCTCTCTGTTGAGCACGATGTTTTCCGCCGCGGTAAAGCCGGGGATAAGAGAGAACTCCTGATGCACCATGCCGATACCGGCTTCAAGCGCCTCAAAGGGGGTGTTGAAGCAGACCTTCTGACCGTCGATAAAAATATCCCCGCCGTAGCCGCCGGTGTCTCTGATAACGTCCATACCGAAGAGAATTTTCATCAGCGTGCTTTTGCCCGCGCCGTTCTCTCCGCACAGACCGAGGACATCACCGGCATTCAGAGTCAGGTTTATATCCGTAAGAACCTGAGTGCCGAAAAAGTCCTTTTTGATGTTTTTCATCTCCAATAAAGGAGCAGCGCTATTACTCATTTCTTGATTCCCTATCCTATATTTTTTTCACGTTCTGCAGGGCAGAGGCTTGCTTCCGCTTAATTCTCGGGAGCAGGCCCGCACCCTGCAATATAGCAATCGGGGGAGGAAATGCCCTCCCCCATAAATTGCGGTTAAATTACTTGACGGTGAAGTACTTCTCGGGAACTTCGATCTGGGTGGAGCCCATGAAGTGACCGGGATCGCCCATGATGTAGGTATCCTGATACACGAGGAATACGTTGTCGAGCTTAACGCCGGTGGTGGCATTGGTGTAGTTGGAGCCGTTCCACTCAGCCTCGCCGGTGTAGACTGCGAATGCGTCGGAGATGTCATCGATATCGTCCAGCTCGGACTCACCGGTGATAACATTGTATGCGTGCTGTGCAAGACCTGCGGACAGGGTGTAGCCGTAGGAGAATGCCCATGTGCCGAAACGGCCTGCGCCGCCCTTTTCGCAGACGGAGGACTCGACCTTTGCAAGGATCTTCTCGAAGTCGCCGGCTTCCTCAGTGAGGTCAATGCCGAGAGCTCCGGGGTAGCCCATCAGAGGAGAGGGAAGGTCAGCCTCGATGAAGCAGCCGCCGTAAGCGAGAAGCTGCTTGAGCAGAGGCTCGGTGTGAGCGTCATTGGTGCAGAAGAATGCGGACTCTTTGCCGTACTTCTCGATCCATTCGGGAGCCTTCTCAAGGATGTAGGCCTGAGCACCGGCAACACCGACGTCGGAAGTGGGGTCGGGAGCGGTCTCAAGAACGAACTCCATGCCGAACTCCTCGCAGGCTGCCTTCATAACGGCAACGCGGCGGGACATGGTCTCGTAGGACATATGACGGGGGAAGGAGATATGTACGAAGGTTTTGCAGCCCAGCTCGTGAGCGGTGCGGATCATCAGGTAGCCGCGTGCAACGAAGTCGTTGTTGCAGACGAGGTCAGCGGCGGAACCGATCTCGGGGAGGTCTTCGTGGGACTCACCTGCGATGCAGATGATGTCAGGGCGACGCTCTTTGACCTGACGGAAAGCTTCGGTGGTGCCGGGAACAGCCTGGTTGACAATGATTGCAGCCATCTTGGGGTCATCGGACAGACCGACGATCTTCTGAATGGTGGTCTCAAGCTCTTCGGTGAAGTTGTCGGGGTAGATCTCGAGAATTACGCGATCTTCGCCGTACTTTGCCTGAAATGCTTCAGCGCCGCGGCGGTCGTCCTCAGACTGAGAGACGGAACCGGTAACGATACCGATGTGGAAGTCGTCATCTGCTGCAGAGGCTGCGGGAGCCATGCAGAACACGCTGACGAGCATTGCGAGAGCAAGAACGAGTGCGAGTTTTTTCATTTTATTTCCTCCGGTAATATATTATTCAACGGCAATAAGCCGATGAATGTAAAGGGATATCACTCTTTGTAAACAAAGAGTGCAAAACAGGGCGCTCTGTTTTGCCGAAAATGTCTGTTTGACTGATTTATTATATCATAAAGACGCAGAGTGTCAATATGCTGACAAAGGCAAAATGAAAAATACGGGAAAATACGCAAAATATGTCAGTTATTTCCAATAAGCTTCTCTATGAGCTCCACATCGGACTGCCTCAGCTTCAGCCCCGCCCGGAGATTTTGCCCGTCGGGGTATGTAACCGTGAAGGTCACTTCCGTTCCCTCAACAACGCCTTTGGCTTTTACGGCTTTGAGGAAGTCCGGAAATTTGGGGTGGTTTGCGCAGAATGTGCCCCACATCTGCTTTAATTTCATAAGCGAACCGATATCCAAAGCATTCCCTCCCAATAAATCGGTGTGAAGTGCGGAGCTGCCGTGTCGGCTGTGCCGATTCATGCAGGATCCGATTTTAAAAAACGGAGCAGCGATCGCTGCTCCTGTTCTTAACTTAAGGCAACACCGCACAATACGTCTGCGGCAGCTGACGGATAAAATGTGCCC
>JAUNND010000060.1 GCA_030531595.1 Eubacteriales bacterium
TGGCGAGAGTAGGTGGGAATCGAACCCACCCGAGCAGGCTGCTGCTCATACCGGTTTTGAAGACCGGAGGGCACACCAGTTACCCTTCTACTCCCATATTTTGTGATGTCAATGCTGCATCTTTTGCAATTATACCTGTAACGGTTACAAAAGTCAACCTAAAAACGGGATTATTTCCATTCTGTTTTAAGCGCCGGTGCGGAATTTGGCGTTAAACTCCGCACCGTATAAACGCTCCGCTGTTTTCGGTGACGTGACCGATAACGGCACTTGTCACGCCTTCGTTTGTGAGGCGCCTGAGCAGCTCGGAGGCATCCTTTTCACTCACAGCATACAGAAGTCCGCCGGAGGTCTGGGGATCGAACATAATGTCGGCAAGCTCCTGTTTTGTCTGTCCGAGGTCGATCTTACTGCCGAAATGGTCGCGGTTTCTGTACGCACCGGCGGGGATAAGACCCATCTGCGCCATTTCGATCGCCTTTGGCAGAACGGGCAGACTTGCGGGATCGATCACGATGGTATGTCCGCTGCCCTCTGCCATTTCGCAGGCGTGACCGGCAAGTCCGAAGCCGGTTATGTCGGTACAGGCGTGGACGGCAAGTCCTCTTGCCGCCTCTCCCGCTTTCCGGTTGAGGGCTTTCATGCAGTCGGTGGCGGGTCTCATTTCATCTTCGGTAATCATTTCGCCCTTGAAGGCGGTCGTCAGAATACCGGTGCCGAGGGCTTTTGTCATAATAATAACGTCCCCGACCTTTGCGGAGGAATTTGCTAAAATGTGCTTCGGGTCTACAATGCCGTTGACGCACATACCGTACTTCGGCTCGTTGTCCTGTATGGAGTGTCCGCCCGCGATGGTGCAGCTCGCCTCCATTGCCTTGTCCGCGCCGCCCGCTAAGATCTCACCGGCAATGTCGAGACTCAGACAGCTCGGAAAGCACAGTAAATTCATCGCGTGGGTCGGTGTGCCGCCCATGGCGTAGATGTCGGAAAGGGAGTTTGCGGCGGCTATCTGACCGAAAAGGAAGGGATCGTCCACCATCGGCGGGAAAAAGTCCACGGTCTGGACGATGGCGATATCGTCATTTATCTTATATACACAGGCGTCGTCCGATGTCTCATAGCCGATTATTAAATTTTCATTCGGAAGTCTTGGGATGGTACTTAAAATCTGTGAAAGCGCACCCGGCGCTAATTTAGCCGCTCAACCGGCGGACTGTACCATCTCTGTCAGTCTTTTCTCAAGAGACACGGACAACACATCCTTATTTTCAAACTAATTCTTTTATCGCGTTGATCGCGTAATCAATTTCCTCCTCGGTAGTCGCATACCCGAAGGAAAAGCGCACTGTTCCCTGCGGGAAGGTGCCGAGAGTCTTGTGGGCATTGGGGGCACAGTGCAGACCGCAGCGCGTCATGATACCCTTCTGTTCAAGCATATACGCCATTTCACCGTTGTCGCCGTTAATAAAATCAACGGATACAACGCCGACCTGCTCTCTTGTGTCGCACGGACCGACAACGCGGAGCGGCAGCTCCTTTATACCCTCAATAAATCTCTCGGTCAAATGCGCTTCATGTGTGCCGAATTTTTCAACGCCGGTTTTCAGCACAAAGTCAAGCGCGGCATTGAGCCCGAAAATGCCCGGGATGTTTACCGTTCCAGACTCAAAGCGGTCGGGCATGAACATGGGCTGATACTCGCTGTCGGAGGCGGAGCCTGTACCGCCGGTCGTAAGGGGCGTAAGCTTTTCGGCAAAGGCTTTATCGAGCAGCAGCGCACCGATGCCCTGAGGTCCTAAAAGTCCCTTATGTCCGGGAACGGACAGGGCGGCAAGATGCAGCTTTTCAAAATCAATATCCCGATGTCCCGCCGTTTGTGCCGCGTCCACGGCGAGGGGAATGTTTCTCTCGCGGCAAATCTCAGCCACCTTTTCAAGCGGAAATATTGTGCCGCTGACGTTGGAGGCGTGGTTTACCATGACGAGCTTTGTGTTCTCTTTTATAAGCGGAATAATATCCTCCGTTTTGGTGCGTCCCGCAAGGTCGGCGGGTATTCTGGAAAATTCCACGCCCTGATCACTCAGTTCGACAACGGGGCGCATGACGGCGTTATGCTCCATGGAGCTGACGATCACATGGTCGCCTGGTTTAAGAAAACCGCGAAGTATCTGATTAAGTCCGTAGGTGTGACCCGGGGTGAAGACAACATGGGTCTCCTTCCCCGGGAAATGAAACAGCTCGGAGAGCATTTCACGACTATCGAGGACGGTCATTGCCGCGCTGCCCGCGCTTTTATATGTACCGCGGTTGACGTTGGCACCGTTTTCGATGATATAGTCCGCCATTGCCTTACCCACGTTCGGGGCTTTGGGGTAGGATGTAGCACCGTTGTCTAAATAAACCGTTCTCATTTCGTCCCTCCGAAAATACATGAAGGGATCGCAGCTTTTCAGGCAAAACAGTGTGGAGTTTGGAGTTGTGCGGAACACTCCACAGCAAAATGCTTTTTCAAAAATCTGAAGCTTCAACAGGATGCTGCAAAGCTGAAGTTATAGAGTTTAAACTCCACTCTCCACTCTTCACACTCCACACTCAAATATCTCCGATTACTTGCCCTGATGCGATCCCTTAAATACTATTTTAACCTATATATCCTGCTGCCTTGAGGATTTCAACTGCCTTGTCGTGATTTGCATCGCTCATGAGCACAACAGGGCCGGTGCAGCCCATGCCGGTCTCGGCATAGATGCCTGCTTTCCACAGCGCCTTTGCAGCGTCCTCAAGATCCATGACCTCAACGCCGAGAATGGCGGCGGGGCAGGGCTCTGCGGGCGGGCATTTGACTTCCTCGGCGGGAGCGGCGTTCTTCTGGGATGCCTTGCGAGCCTCCAAAATCTTGGAGAAGCCGGCTTTCTCAGCCTTTGCAAACTCTGCCTTGGCAACCTCGAACACCTTGCCGCGCACGAGCTGTGCGGCGTACTCGATGGCGTTTGCGATCAGAGGTGCGCCGGAAGCGCGGGAAACTATCATGACGAGACGGTCGTAATCCTTGCCTATGCCGGGACCGTAGCCGTAGCCGGTAGCCTCGAAGCTGCCGCCGGTGGTGAAGGAGGAGAGCATCTTGATCATGACGTTGCCGGTGAGGGAGTCCATTACCATGATGTCGGGCGTGCCCTGCAGAACGTCGTTGCCGCGCATGACCGCGCCGCCGTCCGCTCTGGCGGAGTTTGCCCACTCAAATTCATAGCCGCCTTCCTTGAGCTGGTTGAGAGCCATTTCGGTCTGACGTGCGCCGTCAACATTCAGAATACCGACAGTGGGATTTTTCACGCCGCAGGCCTTGGCGGTGATGATGCCGTAGACGGCGTTCTTGATCATGCCCTCAATACGGTCGCCGGAGGAGGTGCCGGTGGTGTTGGCGACGAACATCTCCTTGCCCTTTGCGGGGGTGATGACGCGGCCGACGGTGGAAACGCCGATGGGGAACGGATAGTGCATCGTGACAGCGCCGTCTACCTCGTGCTTGTCGAGCAGCTCTTCCATCTTCTTGTGACCCTCTTCATCGTCCGCGACGTGAACGGTGGTCACGCCCTCGGCCTCCAGAGAGCCGATGTAGTAGACATCAACGCCGCGCTTGGCTGCCATGAGGGCTGCCTTCATTGCGTTTTCTTCGCCGTGCTCGCTGCCCATGCCGGTGAGGGCTATCTTGGGCTTCTTGCCGAAGGAGCCGGATTCCAGACCCTGAGCCATTTCCAGAAAGGCATCAGCGATTATTTTTTCAACAGTAGCCATTTTTTCTCCCCCTTACTCTGCCTGAGCGAGAAGTGTGGCTGCAAACTCCTTCATGGCCTTGGCGATCATGCCCTTGACCTCTTCTTCGCTTACGCCCTTTTCCTGCTCTGCGCCGGTGTTCGCCTGAATGATGAAGGAAACACCGTCAAACAGGTTGGTCATACGGCCGAGGAACAGAGAGCCCTTGCCGATGATCATGACGCGGTTGATCTTACCTGCCATGATGTCGTTGCGTGCAAAGCCGATATAGGGAACGCCGGAGGGGATATGACCCTGAGTGGGTGCCCAACCGGTCAGACCGTGCTTTGCAACGAAGTCGAGAAGATCCTTCTTGTCGATGTCGCCGCGCTTGACAGCGAGAGCACCGATCATCTTGTAGTTTGCCAGAGGAACGTCACCTGCGCCGGCGGGCTTGGTGATGTCGGGGTTCTGCATCTCGGGGGAAAACTTGTCAACGTCGGTGACCTTCAGACCGTTTCTGTCCAGAGGATCGGTGACGAGGGAGGTGATGACGGACTGAGGAGCGGCGCCGGTGCCGACAGTGTGACGGCCGAGCATATCCAGTGCGACCTCGGGGCTGACGCCGTCGTCCTGCGTGACGACAACTGCGAAACCGCCGATCATATCTTCAAGTGCGGGCATACCCTTCTTGACGTGATCCTTTGCGTTCATACCGAGCTTGGCGGTGCAGCCGCCGGCGGTAACGACAACGCACTTGTAGGAACCGGCTGCAACGAGAGAAGCAGCCTCGATCATTGCGTGTGCGGGGGCGGCGCAGAAGCCGCGTGCATCGGAGCCGGAGGCGTTCATGAGACCTGCGATCTCGGCTGCGGACTTTGCAAAGTTGCCGCCGCCGCGCTGGTTCATATCGCCGCAGGCTTCCTCTGCGCAGTCGATAACGTATTCAACATCGTTCTTGTCGATACCGGCGTTGCGGACTGCGTACAGCAGAGCCAGAACAGAGGACGCCTTGGAGACGATGTTCTCGTGCATAACATGGGAGGACAGGTTGGTATCGATGTCGTGGGCAGCCTTGACGCAGCCGACGAGAGCGCCGTTGATGTAAAGACCCTCGGCGTGCTCTTCGTTGACGTGCTTTTCGATCTCGGCAAGCTCAACGCCTTCCTTGACGCGGGCAACGATGGTCTCGTCGATGATGTCGTTGGCGGCAAATGCCTCCTTGGTGGCGGCGACGAAGCCCTTTTCAAGCTTTACAAGGTCAAACACGTCACAGGCCTGCATGAGAAGAAGGAACTCTTCCTGAGGCAGAATTTCACCGAAGGGACCCTTGCGCTCCTTGACGGGGCAGTCCTTGTCATACCAGGGCTGGGGAACAGCGGCGAGGTCGTCGGGAGTGAGGTTGCCGATGTAGACCTGGTTGGGGTAGTAGTTCAGAGCCTGCTCATAGGTGCGGATGTGGGAGGGCAGCTCCTTGAGGTACTCGCCGTCGGGATTGACGATGCGCTCGGTGGTCTGCGTGGTGCCGTTGTGCAGAACCATGTCGGGGGTATGGACAAGAATATAACCTGCGCCTTTAATTACGCTCTTCATTTAGTTTCTTACCTTTCAAATTTAATTAATTGAAAATTGAATAATGAATAATGTGCCCCAAAACTTACCTTAATTATGAGAAGGGGGCGGCGGCATCAGCCGCCGCCCGCAACGAAGTATTTGCGAATATCAGTACTTGCAGTACTGTTCACGGATAGAAGACATTTCGCTGACGATGTCATCGACATCCAGTACCATCTCCATCATGCTGACCTGATCATCATAGACGCCTTCATCGAATTCGACTTTGATCTCGGGTTCGCAAACGTGATAAGCACGGAGTCCCAACGAGACTCCCGTCAACGGACCTGCATAAGTGGGGTCTCCTGCGGAGACTGTCTCAGCTGCGAGAGAAGCACCTTCACCCTCAGCGGCACCCAGAAGAACACAAATGTTCTCTGCGCCGTACTGCTCGGTAAAGTCCTTAACACGCTTCTGATTTTCCAGATCCATTGCACCTGCTGCCGTTCAAACGAAGCACTCCGTCGAGGCATAAATAACCTCTGCGCCGGCGCTCTCTGCGCACGCTGCTATGGCGTCACCGGGAACACCGTCACGGTCACCGATGCAGATGACTTTTTTACCAGTCAAATAGCCCATGGTTTATCCTCCTTCTTCTAAGATTTATTAGCACACTCAACGAGTGGACTAAACGCATTGGCTCCCTCTTTGAGAAGTACCCATCGGATTTTCATATATACCGTAGGGCGGGGGCTTGCTCCCGCCGTTTTTTCCGGCATTAGTCTGTATCTGCGGCGGGAGCAAGCCCCCACCCTACATTTACAGCATTATTCTGAATTGATAAACTCCTCAGGAGGAAAATATATTGCCAAATCAGCAATACTTCTTGATCATCTCAAGGATGGAGTCAGCGGTGGCTTCTTCCTTGACGAGAGCTTCGACCTTCTGACCGTTCTGGTAGATGGCCATTACAGGCAGACCGAGAATGCCCTGAGAAATGGCAAGGCGGCGTGCCTTGGTGGTGTTCAGAGAGCAGAACTTGATCTTGTCACCGTACTCTTCTGCGTACTGGTGAACATAGGGCATGAGAGCGGCGCAGGGAACGCAGCCGTCGCCATAGTAATCCACAAAAACAGTGCCTTCTGCCTGAAGGACTTCGGGTTCGAAAGTATTCTTATCGACATCAAGAACTGACATTTTAGTTTCTCCTTATTAAAAATAAATTTAGCGGTTGTTATTTCCGGGTCATACCGTTTACATATGCCGTCAGAATTGTTTTGATTTCTTCTGCGGTGTATGTCTTGTCTTTGCCTTGCTCAAAGATTTGAATGATATCGAAGACTGTCGATTTAATAACGAAATTATCATGCCTTTCGCTTTCCATCGTTTACGTCTCCTTTCAGTTTCCTCTGAGCTTTGGTTTTTGCCGTGCGAATGAGTCAAAAAGAACGCCCATGCCCGAAGGCGCACACTGGGGAGACGAAAACGCTATCCGTAGGGCGGGGGCTTGTCTCCCGCCGCACGTTGGTCACGCGACCGGGAAACGGCGGGAGCAAGCCCCCGCCCTACGGTGTTGGCGCCGGGTTTTCGTATTAACCGTCCCTATTGACTCGTTGACTCAAATTACTGAGCTGCAAGCTCTTTCTTGACCTTTCCGACGTACTTCTCGCACTGCATTGCGGCGATAGCGCCGTCAGCGCAGGCGGTAACGACCTGACGGAGAGGAGTGACGCGGACGTCGCCTGCGGCGTAAACGCCGGGGATGTTGGTCTCCATCTTCTCGTTGGTGTAGATGTAGCCGGTCTTGTCTTCCATGTTCAGGATGCCCTCGAACATACCGGTGGTCTTCTTGCCGGTGAAGCCGAACAGACCGAAGAAGCCGTCGTCCTCGTCTGCATAGAGAGTGGTCTCTTCGCCGGTCTTGGTGTTCTTGATGACGATCTCGCTGAGAAGCTCGCCGCCGCCGAGGTCTACGACCTCAGTGTCGCACATGATGTTGATCTTGGGGTTCTCTTCCAGCTCCTTGAGCATGGCGGGGGTAACAGCCAGCTTGCTGCCCTTGTGGAGCATGGTGAGCTTGCGGGCGTACTTTGCGAGGTACAGGGACTCTTCTGCGGCGATGCCGTTGCCGCCTACGACGTAGATCTCGAAGTCTTCAAAGAAGTTTGCATCGCAGACCGCGCAGTAGGAAACACCCTTACCCAGATACTTGGACTCGTTCTTGCAGCCGATGAAGCGAGCCATAGCGCCGGAGCAGATGATGACGGAGTATGCCTGATACTCGCCCTTCTCGCCGATGAACTTCTTTACGGGACCGGAGAAGTCGCAGGCGGAAATGGTATCCTGCACGCGCTCGCAGCCGAACTTGGCGCACTGTGCGGTCATGGGAGCGACCAGCTCCTGTCCGCGCTCGCCGTCGATGTTGGCCTGTCCGGGGTAGTTCTGAATGTCGTGGGTGATTGCGATCTGACCGCCGTCAATGCCCTTCTCAATGATGAGAGTGGACAGCTTGGAACGGCCTGCATAAAGACCTGCTGCAAGGCCGCCGGGGCCTGCACCGAGGATCATTACGTCGTAGATTTTGTTTTCCATAAGGCATTCCTCCAATTTATTATTTAGTTTAGTTCTGACAAATTCGGTCGCCTTTCCGTGCGGTGAACACGTCAGGGCGATATATAAAATATTGTAATTCTCCGTACAATAAAAGTCAAGAATAAGTATTTTTTTGACGTTTCTTTTGCTGCAAAAAGGCTTGAAGCTTTCCCAATAACTACCCCTGTTACACGAACAGGGGTAGTTATTATATATGATTAGAAGAACAGAGTATCGATTACTTATCGAACACAGTCTGATCGTCAACCTCGGTGCAGAGGGCTGCAAGAGCCTTCTCAACGATCTTGCGGCGGAGCTTCTTCTCGTCGGCAGGATCGAGGGCGGGGTTGCCCAGGGGGTGAGGAATAGCGATAGCGGGAACAATTCTGTTCGCACCGACTGTGAGGGAAATAGGAGTAACCGTGCATACATGCACTACGGGGATGCCTGCTCTTTCGATTTCTTTTACCATCGTTGCGCCGCAACGTGTGCAGGTCCCTCAAGTGGAGGTGAGGATTACAGCAGTGACCCCATCTGCGATGAGCTTCTTGCTGAATTCCTCTGCGAATTTCTTCGCCGATGCAACGGCAGTGCCGTTACCAACAGTGGTGTAGAACTTATTGTGGAGCTTGCCGATAACGCCTTCTCTCTCCATGTCGCGCAGAACGTCGACGGGGAGGACGCGGTCGGGATCGTCATTTGCATAGACGGGGTCGTAGCCGCCGTGGGCGGTCTCGTGGGAATCCTTGGTGAGATCGTTGAACATGGAGATGTCATACTCACCGTACTTGGAAGCGTTGGAAGCCTCGATATGGTCGGGATTGGTCTTGGGAACAATACCGCCGGAGGTAACGAGAGCGATGGTAGCCTTGCTCATATCCTTGACTGCCTTGTTGGGGGCAACTCTGTCGAAGGAGGGCATGGGATACTCGGTCTCAAAGGGCTTGCCTGCGATCTTCTTGAGAAGCATATCAACTGCTCTCTTTGCGCCGCGCTCCTGCTCAAAGAAGTTTACGCGAACGCCCTGATTGAAGTAGTTATCCTCGCAGGATGCGCCGATCTTCTCACCCTTTGCGAGCTTGAGTGCGAGAGGAGCGAGCTTCTTGACTGCGTCTCTCATACCGGCTGCGCTGTTCTTGGTGGGAACGATATAGGTGTTGGCCTTGTACATATCAACACCGGGGTTCTCGGAGTACATTGCGGTGACGGAGGGAACACCGAGCTGCTCCTTGACTGCTGCTGCAACTGCGCCGCAGGCAAGACCGTAACGGCCTGCATTGAATGCGGGACCTGCTACGAAAACGTCAGCATTCTGCTCTTTGACCCATGCGACTACCTTTGCGGTGGTCTCATCCATGTTTTCTGCAAAGAAGGAGTCGCCGCATACGATGGTAGCAACGATCTCGGCCTCTTCGCCGAAAGCCTGCTTCAGTGCCATGCCGGGGCCTACGAATTCGCCGACGCGCAGTTCTGCGGGGTAATCGGCCTTTTCTTCGCCGCCAATGTTGGCATAGAACTGGTTAATATAATGAACAACTCTTAAAGCCATTTAATTATTAACCTCCTTATCTTGCGCTCAACAGGCCGTAACCGACTTCGCTGGTTGCACCGGTGATAACCTGGATCTCAGCCTCGATGGAGCCGTCAGGACGCAGGCTGTTTTCATTGCCGCCGGCGATCTTGTTGACGTAGTCGAGAGTGCCGATGACCTTGTCCATAGCGGGCAGGACAACGACCTGGTTTGCATTACCTGCGGTGACACAAGCGTCAGCTGCGGGGTTGGAGTCTGCCAGAGACTGGGACTTGCCGTCCTGTCCGCAGTACTCGTCGGTAACAAGAACGGTCTTGATGCCCTTGGCTTCGATCTTGGTGCAGTTCATCATAAGGTCGGTATCGGGGTTGCCGAAGCCTTCCTCGGTGATGACGACGGCATCAACGCCGAAGTACTCAGCCATCTTTGCGGACCAGTCGGAGGAGCGCTTCTTGTCAGCGAGGTAGACGTTCTCGTTGGTGATGATAACGCCGACGAAGTTGATGGTCTTGCCGTGCTGTTCGAAAAGCTCGGTGGAAACGGGGTCGTTCTCATGAACGATGGTGGGGTTCTTGTCGCATGCGGAAACGCAGTTGCCGGAGAGGATCGCGCCGTCAAACAGCTCGGTGGGGTAGATGAAGGTGGACAGAGTCTTCTTTGCGTCGACGCCGTAAACATAGGTGTCGTGCAGCAGACCCTGAGACTGGAGCATCTTGACGTATGCCACGCGGGGCAGATCGGGGTAGAGCTTGAGACCTTCGGTCAGAGTGGGGGTCTCGTAAGCCTTGGTTCTGTAAGGAGTCAGAGTGCGTGCCAGCTCGCCGATGTAGCAGGCGACTTTGAGGCCGGCAATTCTGACTGCCTCTTCGTAATCGTGCTGCTTGAGACCTTCGATGGGCTCAATGACGAGTACGAGGTTGATGAGCTTGGAGAAGGGGCAGTACTTTGCGCCTTCGCCGCTCATGTCGATAATGCCTTCCTGGAAGCCGACGATCTTACCGGCAGTGACAACAGCCATGCCTTCGAGAGCGTAGGTCTTACCGGAACCGACAGTGTCAACAGGAGCAATGACGCCGGGGAAGATACCGCCGGGGCCTTCGACCTTGACGCGGGGCTGAATGACATCCTTAACGGGTGTAATTCTGGTGCTTTCGCCGGGCTTTGCAACATCGATCTGTACGTCCTTGATCTTGTCGTTTTCGAGGACGAGCTTCTTGACTGCTTCGCAATCGACAGTCAGAACGCCGTCAACGATTTTGGACTCCGAACCAAGAACTACGTCTTCAATTTTGATAAAGCCTAATTCGAGTTTCAAAAAGAATCCCTCCTATTACGTTTCGTAACTCTCATTGCAAGACTCGATTGCGCTTTGAATAAGAGTCAGATCGACGACCTGAAAGTCATCCAGCTCTCTCTGCTGCCAGTTACGGCGCACCCTGCCGAATTTTTTCGCGGTCTCGATCGCCTTTTCCAGAAGCAATACCGAGTCCAGATCCGTGGGACCTGTTTTTTTGCTGATCATTACGGTCTTATATAATGTTTCATTAGGCTTGACGCTTCCGGAGAGGGGGTGGGACAGAAGCATATGACCGATATGACATCTGTCTCTGGCCTCGTAAAGCACATCCAGAAATGAGCCGTCCACGAACACAAGCTCATGCTCGGCACTCAAAGTATCCCGGGCCAGGGGATTGTTTGATATCAGGAAATACTTCATTCAACGGCCTTCCTTCCACATCGCGCCTAAAAACATCCAAAGTATATAATTCGCACTCGGCGAAAAAAAGTGACAGTGAAGCACAGAGCTTATAACTCTTTACTTCTCTGTCAAGTAAGCTTTTCCAGAGCTCGGTACAAGCCGCGTTCCTTTTGCCTGAGAGTTTCGGTAAAACCTTGCCCCTTCGGCTGTGCATGACAGCACTATCTCGCGCACCTTATCATCCCGGGAAGCTATTCAATTCGCGGTTTTAAGCAAAATCACGATACAATACCCATTTCGTACGGATATAATATATTACAAGTGTAACATTTTGTCAACGGTGTTATTCATGAAAGCGAATGAAAAAGATGATTTCACGGTTTTTCTCTATATTTAACAATTATTCCATAGAGAAATTATGCATATACACAAAATATAAATTTTTTTCATTTTGTTAAATATCAACAAAACAAAAGCGTCCGTATGGCGTCGGCAATCAATAAATGTCCTCCGAATTCATATTCGCCATTATTTTTGTTCACAATTACAATGTGCCATTGGAGAACCGTCCCCAATGGCAGCCAATTAAGAAAAACGTGTCTGTAGGGCGGGGGCTTGCTCCCGCCGAAAGGTCGGAGTATCTACAAATCTGCGGCGGGAGCAAGGCCCCGCCCTACATTTGAAAACGCTAAACTTACTGCCATTGAGAACTGTCCCTGCCGGCACACAAAAAACAGCGTGGAGAAATTCCACGCTGTTTTTTTGATAAAGCTTATTTATTTCTTGCCCGCCTTTGCGGATGCAACGACGACACCGGTCAATGCGACAAGACCGACGACGTTGGGCAGAACCATGATCTGGTTGAACATATCGGACAGCTCCCAGACGAGGTCGTTGGATGCCAGAGAGCCGAGGAAGATGAACACGAGAGAGATCACGGTGTAGATGATGACGGGAGTCTTCTTGCCGGGGAACAGATACTGAGCGTTGATCTTGCCGAAGAAGTTCCAGCTCAGAACGGTGGAGAAGGCAAAGAACGCAAGGCAGATCGCAACGAACAGACCGCCGAAGCCCTTGCCGAAGGTCATGGAGAACGCGGTCTGAACCATGTTGGTCTTGTTCAGATCGCCTGCGCCGGCGATGGAGATCATCGGGCTGTCGCCGGTGTAGAGGACGGTGATGACGATAAGAGCGGTCATGGTGAGAACCATGAAGGTGTCGATGAACAGACCCATCATAGCGACAACGCCCTGATCGTGGGGCTTCTTGACGTTGGCCTGTGCGTGTGCGTGAGGAGTAGAACCCATACCGGCTTCATTGGAGAAGAGGCCGCGCTTTGCGCCCTGAGAAATCGCTATCTTGAGAGCCGCACCGAAGCCGCCGCCGATGATGGCCTGAGGAGCAAAGGCATACTTGAAGATCATGCCGATTGCTGCGGGAACATGAGTGATGTTCATGATGAGAAGCACAAGGCCGCCGACGAGGTAGAGGACTGCCATAACGGGAACGATCTTTTCGGTGACGGAGCCGAGGCTCTGTACGCCGCCGAGGAAGATGATACCGGCAACGACGGTGACGATGATACCGACGATCCATGCGGGGACGCCGATAGCGTTCTGGAAGGCGGAGCCGATGGAGTTGGACTGAACCATGCAGCCGGTGAAGCCGAGAGCCAGAATAATGGCAACGGAGAAGAAGCCCGCGAGGAACTTACCGAAGCCGTTGGGGAATGCCTTGTTGATGTAGTAGACAGGACCGCCCTGTACGTTGCCGTCCTTGTCGACCTTACGGGTCTCCTGAGCCAGAACAGCCTCAGCGTAGATGGTGGACATACCGAGGAAGGCGATGATCCACATCCAGAAGATGGCGCCGGGACCGCCGGTGAGGATAGCGCCGGAGGCACCGATGATGTTGCCGGTACCGACCTGTGCCGCGACAGCGGTGGTCAGGGCCTGGAAGGAGCTCAGACCGGACTCATTCTTGCCGCCGTTGAGCTTGATGTTGCCGAAAACGGCTTTCCAGCCTTCCTTGAAGCAGCGGACCTGAACGAACTTGGTCTTGATCGAGAACCACAGACCGCAGCCGAGAAGCAGGATAACGAGAACATAGTCAGAAAGTGCACCGTTGATCTTTACAACGATATCAAGAAGTGACATATTACTTCCTCCATATAAAAAAATAAAGTTGCCGGTTTAAGGGCAACTCCGGATAGGACACAGACTTATACCGTCTGTATTCCGCTCTGTCCTTTTGCCTGAGAGTTTCGGCGTATCGGCCGGATACACTTTGCCCCTTCGGCACTCAAAAAGAGATTCTCCAGAGTTCCATCCGCATTCAGTTTCCCGGCAGGAATTCTGAACGCTTCATTGGTATGGAATTTAAGCGATAGCTTGTGTCGCATCCCATCCTTTCAAATATGCTGTGCCCTGTCCTTCCGCTTACGCACCCCCAGCGTCCGCAGCGTGACGAGGCACCAAATTGCGGCCAATACCGCATGAGTCACAAAAAAATGTTAATTAATTGTGGATAAAAAACATATTTTGTGTTAATATACTAATCCATCTGTGCCGTTTTGTCAACAGTCAGAGGGAATATTTGCCGATTATTTTAAAAAACACACGTTCTGTCCTAAATGTCATCGCGGCAAAAGTCCGCTTAATATCAAGTGCTATTGACATTTAGGAACTTTTGTACTACTTTTATTATAGTTATTTCAAACGGTACTGCGGCGTTGCGGCAGCCGAAAACAAAACAGGAGGAATTATCATGATCGTAAAAGATACGGTTAACCATGTTGAGGTCGAGACCGACAGAGACGGACTCATAAAGTTTATGGATGCCGGCCGTCAGGTCGACTTTGTTCTGGCAGAGCGCAAAACGGACGACGACGGTTACATCACATGGGACGTTGAGCACTGGTCACAGGTCCAGAAGAACAGGTACGTCAGGACTTACGAGCTGGACGGAAAACAGCTCCGTGAGTTCAACCACTTCAATATATATGATATGGCGACCGAGTTTGATCCCGATAAGGCTGTCGAAGTAAGACTGAGCTGAAAAATTTTCGGAGCACCGAAAGTGATCAGCCCCTGTCAAGGTAGACCGGGAAAATAAATAAAAAAAGATAATGGA
>JAUNND010000061.1 GCA_030531595.1 Eubacteriales bacterium
GTAACGGTGACCGTATTTCTTAGACTTGTACTTTTTGCTGCTGCCCTCAAGAGAACCGTTGTTTACAAAGCCGATGATCTTGATGTCAGCAAGCTTCATCTGTTCGATACAGTCCGAGAGTTCAAAGCGTGTTGTATGATCCTCCCGGATCACAATGATCATGCCGTCCAGGAACTTTGAGACTGCTATCGGGTCTATGACCGCTCCTACGGGAGGCAGGTCAATGATAATGTAATCATAAACACTGCTGAGAGAAATAAGCAGCTTGTTCATTCTGTTAGAGGCGAGAAGCTCCGAAGGATTGGGCGGGATTTTTCCTCCGGTGATCACGTCAAAAGAAACATCGTTTTTATAGGAGCATATATTAATGACCGACTTTATATCCGAAGTCTCGACGAGCAGATTGCTCAGTCCCGGAGTCTGAGGAACCTTCAGCTTGACATGAACGCTCGAGCGGCGCAGGTCTCCGTCTATCAGCAGGACTCTCTGCCCGAACTCGGCCAGAGAATAGGCAAGATTAACGCTGGATATCGTTTTTCCTTCACTCGGCTGGGCGCTGGTAATACCGATGATCCTGCATTTGTTCTCATTTGAGAAAGAAAATACGATATTCGTTCTCAGTCGCTTGTATGCTTCCTTTGCGGCAAAGCTCATATTGTCACAGCAGATCGAGCGGTCTGTCGATTTTCTCGTATGTTCCTTATTCCCCGTTTGAGGCTTTTTATTGCTCTTGGATAACAGTCCCATATTTACTTCCCTCCCTTTCCGTCAGACGAACCGTAATAGGAAGAATAGTAATCTCCTTTTTTGCTCTTATTGTGCATATCCGGTATGGACGCCAAAACCGGAATATCGGGGAAAAGCGCCCTGAGCTCATCGCTGGAACCTATGGCGGTATTATTGTTTGAACTGAGCATTTCAACGATCAAAATAACGACCGAGCAAATAACAGCTCCTGCCGCAATACCGATCAGCGCTGCCTTGATATAATTGGGCGATGATCTGGTGGAAGGAATGATCGCGTAGTCAATGATCCTGACGGCTGATCCGTCGATAATATCGGCTATTCTGTCGGGAAGGATCTTTGCGACAGTGTTGGCAATAAGCTCCGCCTGTGCGGGATCGGAGCTTGTTACCGTAATGCTGAAAGCTCCGTCCGTGAGCTGTGTGGCTTCTATCATTTTTCCGAGCTTTGCGGAAGACATATCAAGATCCGCTTCCTCTATGACCTCTTCCAGAGTCGTTCTTGATTGAATGATAAGCATGTAGATGTTGACAAGAGAGGTCGTTGAGAGATTTGTAGTGAAGGTAAAGTTGGAGTCTCCCAGAGAAAACGCATTCTTATTGACATACAGCGTGGTCGTGGCGCTGTATGAGGGTTCTACCAGAAAAAGAGTATATCCGAAAGCGGCTGCGCCGCCGAGCGCCGCGACAAGAATAATAATAACAATATTTCGCCAGAGAGATGCTAATAGTGCAAGAACGTCTATGTCCTGACCTTCCTGCTGTATATTATCCGTCATTTGTTTCTCCTGTTTATGACATTAAGCTGAATTACACGACTGACCCGCCGGGATCACAGGTGCAGATTTTGAGATATGCCGATCCTTAATCTGTTTTTATTGTGTCTGCGCTTTCAGCAGCTCCGCTGCGTTCTTATCGATCTTCAGTTCTTCTCTGACCTCATCAAAATACCCGAGCTTATCCATACGGTCAAAAACAAGGTTTCCGATAAGCTCATAAGCCGAAGCCGTGAGCTCCGAATTGCCGGAATTGCTCTGGAACGAGGCGGGAATAACGCCCGACTCCATATATTTGCGGTCTGAACTGGTAGGTTCTATTCCGGCATCGACGCAGCCGTCCGAAATAAGATACTTTCTCACGTTGATATATCTGTCGCCGAAGGCCTGGATCATCGCCGAGTCCATTATGTCAAAATATGTGCCTCCGAAATACCATTTGCCGTTGCTGGAGCACAGACCGAGGACGATATATCTGTCGGAATTATTCGTCTGTCTTGCGAGGAGCGTTTTTATCTGCTCGATAAGATCGTTCGTATCTTTATAATTTCCGTATGTACCGATCCATACCACATGGATGTAATCCTTATATTTATCGGTCGCGTCGGTAATGATCTTTGTTCCTTTCGGGACGGTCACTTCCTTGCCGGGCTTTATCCTGTTGAAATAATAGTAGCTGCTGCTGGTATATCTCTGGGCATCCGCCTCTATGGAAAGCTCTCCTTCAATGCCGTCGATGAAAACGTTATTGATGCCCTCTGAGCCTCCGGTCATCGGAGTTACATCAGAACCGCTCTCGGAGCGGATCAAAATGCCGACCTTTTCCGTACCTGCAGGGATCGTAAACTCCTTGTCGATCACAAAGGGAACCACACCGCTCCTTCCGAGAACCGTATAGCTGTTCTCGTCTCCGGAACCCATATTCACAACGGGGATTTTCAGTTTGAAGGTGCTCCAGTCATACTTGGAAAAGCCCGCGGTATCGTCAAATGCTTTGCTCAGCTGATACACATCGCACAGATTTTCATCGATCATGTCCTGAAGGACGTCGGGAAACGATACATTGCCGGAAGTACCTTTTGTGAGGATATCGCCCCAGCAGATAATACCTGGAAGGTATTTCTGAACGGTCTCCATATCCTTCTGATACTCAAGGACTATTTTCTGATCCTCTTTTTTTCTGGCCTGTGTCTGCTCCTGCTGCTGCTGCTGATAGACCTCCATCAGCACGGAGTCCTCCGAGTTCATTTTTTCCTGAGCTTCCCTTATCGCTATAACCAGCCAGATTATCAAGGGGATCGTGATAATTATCAATAAAACATTTACCAGTTTTCTTTTTTTGCCGCTGTTATCCCACATATGTTGCTCCTTGCCGTGCCATCGGAAAGCATTATCCGAGTACTCTATATGATTATATATCTGTTCTCGGTTTTTTTCAAGTGTAAAATGGAGAAAATCAGATAATTTTCAGCCATTGTGGTTATAAATCGGTGTCATTTCACTTCTTAAAAAACCGTTTTCACTCACACCATCTCTTCTTCCAGAGAAAGCTGCCGTTCCTCCCGATCCTCTTCTTTAAGCAGAGCACCCGCAGCGGGTATGCTTCTGACTCTGTATCTTGAAACATTCACGATCTTCGTCTGTTCGACAGGCTGTGCGGACACAAGGACTCTGTTTTTCTTCAATGTCATTACGTTCACGCCCTGAGTCGAACGCGTCGTCTTGGGCTGAATGAGTGAGGTATGGAAAACGAGGGCTCTGTTGTCATCCGATATGCAGGCGATATCTCTCTCTCCCTCCAGAACGAACACGCTGACCGGAATGGATTTATCCGAGTATGCTCCGACAAGCTTTTTGCGGTTGTTCTTGGTCTCATATGCCGACAGCTCGATTCTTGCGATCTTTCCGTTTTGGAAAGCAATAAGAAGATGATCTCTGTAATTTCCCGGGTCGAGCATAGTGATGATATTCTCCCCGTCGTCCATCTGCAGCCTTGTCGGCAGGTAGATTCCGAGTGTCGAAGCCTTGCAGTCCTCAAAATCGGCAACTTTGACCTTGTAGAGCTGATATCTGTCGGTGAAGATGAGAAGCTCGCGGGCGTTGGAGGATTCAAAGCTTATTTTCAGAGCGTCTCCGTCCTTGTATTTCTGCTCCCCGCTCATGCGCAGAGATGCGGCGGTGATCTTCTTGAAATATCCCTCGCGGCTGAGAAACAGCGTTACGGGATAATCGTCCACGGTCTGCTCCTCTGAATAGTCCGTCACATCCTCGGGGTATACAAGAGTCGTCCTTCTCGGCATAACGAATTTTTTTTCGATCTGTTTGAGCTCGTCGATGATTATATTCTTTATGCGGCGGCGGTTATTGACGGTATTTTCAAGCTCCTCGATGTCGGCTTCCAGCTGTTCGGTCTCGCCGGTGCGCTTGAGGATATACTCGCGGTTTATATTGCGCAGTTTTATCTCCGCCACAAATTCCGCCTGCACGGTATCGATGCCGAAGCCCATCATCAGATTCGGCACAACGTCCGCTTCCAGCTCGGTATTGCGTATGATCTCAATGGCCTTATCGATATCAAGCAATATCTTCGCAAGACCCTTGAGCAGATGCAGCTTCTCCTGCTTTTTCTGCAGATCGTAATAGAGTCTGCGCCGGACGCAGTCGCTCCTCCACGCGCTCCACTCCTCCAATATCTCGCGCACGCCCATTACCTTCGGATTACCTGCGACAAGGATATTGAAGTTGCAGGGGAAAGCGTCCTGCAGGGTCGTCATTTTGAAAAGCTTTGCCATCAGCTTTTCGGGATCGACGCCGCGCTTCAGGTCTATCGCAAGACGCAGACCGCTCAGATCGGTCTCGTCGCGCATATCGTTTATCTCGCGTATTTTACCCGCCTTGATAAGCTCCGCGACCTTGTCGATTATCGCCTCGGAGGTCGTAGTATACGGGATCTCATATATCTCTATGATGTTTTCCTTCGGCAGATGACGCCATTTTGCCCTGACCTTAAAGCTGCCGCGTCCGGTACGGTATATCTCTTCCATCTCGGTGCGCTCATATATGATCTCACCGCCGGTCGGAAAATCGGGGGCGGGCATGGTTGACATAATATCGCATTCGGGATCTCTGAGGTATTCGATCGTCGTTTTGCAGACTTCATTGAGGTTAAAGCCGCAGATCATGCTGGCCATACCTACGGCGATACCGGAGTTGGCGGAGACAAGGACATTCGGGAAAGCTGTGGGCAGCAGTGTCGGTTCCTTCATGCTGCCGTCATAGTTGTCGACAAAGTCAACATTGTCCTTGTCGATATCGCGGAATACTTCCGTACAGATCGGTGAGAGCTTTGCCTCGGTATAACGTGAGGCGGCATAGGACATATCGCGGGAATATACCTTGCCGAAATTGCCCTTGGAGTCCACGAACGGGGTCAGAAGAGCCTCGTATCCCGCGGAAAGACGCACCATCGTCTCATAAATGGCCGCGTCGCCGTGGGGATTGAGCTTCATCGTCTGACCGACGATATTGGCGCTCTTCGTGCGGCTGCCGGTAAGAAGACCCATTTTGAACATGGTGTACAGCAGCTTGCGGTGCGAGGGCTTGAAGCCGTCGATCTCCGGTATGGCGCGGGAGACAATGACGCTCATGGCGTAGGGCATATAGTTTGTCTCCAGCGTCTCGGTGATGGGCTGCTCAAGTACCTCCGCTCTCAGTCCGATCACGTTGGGGTTGTCGTTATGCTTTTTTTCGGTTTCTTTTTTCTTTGGCACAGTGGTTCTCCGTTTCGCTCTAAATCATTTCAGCAGTGCTGTTTGCTTAACCGTAGGGCGGGGGCTCGCTCCCGCCGTAAACCGCCGTAATTGACCAACCTTTCGGCGGGAAGACTCCCTCCGGCGGAGGGAGATGTCCGCTTGCAGACAGTGGGAGGAGTGATAAAAGCCCCCGCCCTACGATTTGATGAAAAAATTCAAGTTGTTCGTCTATATATAAAAGCAATCTTCTTCCCATCGTTGAACATTCGTTTCTATATAATTCCATATCTGTTGATAACTGTTCTCATTTCTGACAATATGGTCATGAAAAGAAGTCTGAAAAACCTTTAGTTCAGAGTCTTCTTTTCTGCATTCTCTTGAAACAAATGATTTATAGGCACAAACTATATCGCTGATTGTAGGGCGGGGGCTCGCTCCCGCCGCATCATTCGATAAAGAGATCAGCAAATGAATATGATTAGGCATTATAACATAGCTGTCTACCGCTGCATTTGAAAATCTTTCTGAAATGCATTTTATTTGATCATCTGCAATAATCCCGAACTTGCTGAGTATATTTTCTGTTTCCCCATCCGTATTTCTTATGATCGAAGAAAAGATTTTTTTCTTTTCATACGAACAAATCGTTATAAAATAAGCCCCGTTTTGACTGTAATCATAATCTTTTAATCTGGGATGTTTTCTTTTCGGTAAATCCATATAAATCTATATTCTTCTGTTGCAAACCAAGCTGTATGGTTCAAAAAACGCTGATCCGTAGGGCGGGGGCTTGCTCCCGCCCTACAGTTCGTTGCGAATTTACATAACTTAGTTTACGTAATATTGTTAACGTGATTATTTCCTGACTTTCTTCCCTGTTGTGAAGCTTCTGTGGCAGGATGGGCATGAGGTGACTTTCAGGACTCCCAAAAAGATGCGCCGTCCGCAGTAGGGGCATTTGCAGTATTTGATTATCACATATATAGTTGCGGCGAACAGAACAAATGTCAGCGTAATGAATATAAGCTCAAGATTTGACTGCATCTGTGCGAGCAGAATGCCCGCGACACAGCTTACAGCCGTGCCGACGGCGAGCTTTTTTGCAAGCTCTCTGCCCTGTATAAATGTGTTTTCATATATTTTCATTGTGTTTTTCCTTACGAGATATCAGCCATATCCAGATATTTATATCCGAACTCGGCGATATGATTTTTTCTTCCCTCTAAATTGTCACCCAACAGCAGATCGAACATCCCGCTCATTCTCTCCGCATCCTCCGGCATGACCTTTATGAGTCTGCGCGTATCGGGATTCATCGTCGTCATCCACATCATATCGGGATCGTTCTCACCGAGACCCTTGCTGCGGCTGATCGTCATTTTCGCACTGCCGAGCTTTTCGGTTATCTCCGCCTTTTCTCTGTCCGAGTAGGCAAAATACGTCTTGCCCTTGCACTCTATCTCATAAAGCGGCGACTCCGCGATATACACATAGCCCTCGTTTATGAGTGTCGGCACGAGGCGGTAGAGCATTGTGAGGATAAGCGTTCTTATCTGGAAGCCGTCAACATCGGCATCGGTGCAGATGATGATCTTATTCCAGCGCAGGTTGTCAAGATCAAAGCTTGAAAGCTCCTTTACGTGCTTATCCTTTACCTCAACGCCGCAGCCTAATACCTTCATCAGATCGGTAATGACGTCGCTTTTGAAAATTCTCACGTAATCGGCTTTGAGGCAGTTTAATATCTTGCCTCTTACGGGCATAATACCCTGGAACTCCGCATCTCTTGAGAGCTTGCACGCGCCGAGTGCGCTGTCGCCCTCGACAATATATATCTCACGCTTTTCCGCATCGCGGCTGCGGCAGTCGACAAATTTCTGGACACGGTTTGCGATGTCGATACTGCCCGAAAGCTTCTTTTTCATACCCTGACGGGCTTTTTCGGCTGTCTCGCGGCTGCGCTTGTTTATAAGCACCTGCTCGGCTATCCTGTCCGCCTCCGGCTTGTTTTCAATGAAATAGACCTCTAAGCGCGACTTGAAAAACTCCGTCATTGCCTTCTGGATGAACAGGTTGTTGATGGCTTTTTTGGTCTGGTTTTCATAGCTCGTCTGAGTGGAAAAGCAGTTGGTCACAAGTATAAGGCAGTCCTGAATGTCCTGAAACTTTATAGCGGATTCATTCTTCTGATACTTGCCGATTTGCTTTATATATGCGTCCACAGCCGATACAAAGGCGCTTTTTGCCGCCTTGTCGGGTGCGCCGCCGTTTTCAAGCCATGAGGAGTTGTGATAGTATTCCAGCGCCTGTGCCTTATTGGAAAAGCAGAACGCCGCCGAGAGCTTCACCTTGTATTCCGGCTTGTCCTCGCGGTCGCGTCCCTTGCGCTCCGCTGAGATAAACTCCGGCTGTGTCAGTGCGCCCTCTCCGGCGATCTCCTTAACGTAGTCGATTATGCCGTTTTTATAGCAGTAGTCCCTTGTCTCAAATTTTCCTTTTTTCTCGATCTTCAGACGGAAGGTTATACCCGCGTTCACGACCGACTGGCGGTGCAGCACATCGTCAAAGTATTCCTCCGGAATGGAAATATCGGTGAATACTTCCATATCCGGTTTCCAGCGGATCGTCGTGCCGGTCTTTTTGCGGTCGGCATCCTCAACGGTCAGCTCCTGACCCTTTTTGCCGACGACCTTTCCCTTTTTAAAATGCAGAGAATATTTCTTCCCGTCGCGTCTGACCGTGACGTCCATATACTCGGAGGCATACTGAGTGGCGCAGGAGCCGAGACCGTTCAGACCTAAAGAAAACTCATAGTCTCCTCCGTCGGTATTTTTATACTTGCCGCCCGCGTACAGCTCACAGAATACCAGCTCCCAGTTGAAGCGTTTCTCGTTCGCGTTCCAGTCCACCGGGCAGCCGCGGCCGAAATCCTCGACTTCAATGGACTTATCCTCATAGTATGTAAGGGTGATCAGATCGCCGTAACCCTCACGGGCTTCGTCGATCGCGTTTGATAGTATCTCAAACACGGCGTGTTCACAGCCGTCCAGTCCGTCGGAGCCGAAAATAACGCCGGGTCTTTTTCTGACTCTGTCCGCACCCTTGAGCTGGGATATGCTGTCGTTTCCGTAATTTGCCGCGGTATTTGCCATAAGTATTAACCCTCACCGATAGATTTATCTGCCAAAGCGCTATTATTCAGTATTATTATACCACAAAAATTTTTCATTTCAAGTCGCAAAAAGCGGGACACGCGCCGTGTCCCGCTCCCGCAGGCGATATTCCCCTTTTCCCGGAAAACTCTCGCACCGCTTGACATTTTTCTTTTTTTGATGTATGAAATACATCAAGCCGTTGTCTTTATCTCAGGCAGAAAATCTGTCCGATGCTTATTATATGCCTGCAAATCGGAAATACTCTGCTAATATATGGTTTTATCCGAAAGGAACTGTCATGACAAATATTCTTACCGTCGTATTTATCGGTCTGTGTGTTTTTGCGTTTATCAAAATACTTTCAGCGCCGATCAAGGGCATTCTTAAATTCATTCTGAATATGATAACCGGCTTTCTTCTTCTGCTGGCTGCCGAATTTATCTGCGGCTTTTTCGATTTCTCCGTCGGGATAAGCTATCTGAACTGCCTTGTCGCCGGTGTTCTGGGCATTCCGGGCGTTATCCTGCTCATACTGCTGAAAATACTTTTCTGAAAAAAACGATCGTTTCCGATCGGTTTTTTCACTCTGTCAGTCTTCGATTTTAATGCCGTGTTTGGTGTCTGCCGCCAGCAGACCGTTTTCTTTCAGCATATCAAGGAATTCTATGACCTTCGGGCCTACTTCCTCCACGGGGCTGTTGTCGAACTCTTCCATACACGCCTTGATTAGCTCCGGCAGGGTGATGCCTTGCTGAACTTTCTCAAACATAAAGCGGGCGGATTCGTTTTTAAGCTGAATGATCCCGTTGTAGGCATTCCCCTCTCCGCCGACGCTGACGGCTGTCACCTCGTTACCGACCTCAACGATCTCAAACGGGCACCGAAGCAGTAATCTCGGAAAAAACTTCATTTTATAATTCCTCCACAATACTCTTTTTTATTTCTTTCTGCCGCAGCCAAAGCTTTGTGATCCGTCCTCAAATTTTCTCATCGGACATTCCTCTGAAGGAAACGGCCGCCGCCTCGTCTTCCATATTGCAGAAAAGCTCATAGATCGGAACGCACGCGCCGATCCTTTCGAGCAGCATGACTGTTTTTGCCACAAGCGGTCCGCTTTCGGGGCGGTAGGACTGCCCGATCAGACGGGGATAGATTTTCTGAAACTCTGTCTTTTCGATGCGGTTTTCGGTTTCTCTGTTCACAAAGCAGATGGCGGACAGGGGGACATTTTTATTGCATCCGTAGCCCTCTTTTCCCATCCACGGCGTACCGCAGACAAAGGGTTTTCCGTCCATGATGCGAAGGATCGGCTTGTCGCCGTTGACGACATAGCTCCCCTCAATATTTTTCAGCCACAGCCCGGTATGGGTCGTTTTGCCCGTGCCGGATTTTGCCGTAAAAAGATACGTTTTTTCGCCCACGGCAACAGCGGAACCGTGAAACACGAGCGCATCGTACTCCGGCAGCTTTTCTGCGATCTTACGGTACACCGCCGTATTTTCAAGCGCGGCTGGCGAATAATTCGGATACTCAATTCCTTCGTAGGCACATTCCGACATACTTTTCCTCTTCTCGGCCGCTATATCCTGTGCGGTGATGCTGACGGAAAAGTCCGGAGGCTCTGCGGTCTCATACTCCGCGGTATTGGCAATCGAGTCAAACAGAGTATGTATTTCAATCACGAGTCCTGCAAGCTTCAGCCTTTTATCCATTTGCTTTATTCCCATCCGGTTTTTTTGCGGAAATTTTTCTGCCGATCACGGCGATCAGCCACGAAATGAGGAAACACACGGCAAAAGTCATAATACTTATGAATCCCGAAAACGTACCGATCGACTGGTTCCCCACGACGGTCAGCAGCAGCACCAGTAATACGCTCACCGGCTGGCACAGATAATAAATACAGTTGGTATGCCATCTCGACATTCCGAGCACTCTTTCAAAGCCCTCTTCTCTCCCGAAGCCGAACGCGAGCATACAGACCGAGACAGCTACAATGGGCATACCGATAAGATGACCGTAATATCCCTGTGCACCGAAAGCGGCCAGCAGGAACAGCTCCGCGATCATGAGCAGGCAGCCCAGAACGATCCCGGTAGAATAAAACAGTCTGTTGAAACGAAACAGTGCTGATTGTTTTCTGCGGATTATTGATCCGAGCAGGATATACGGCAGGGCTCGGGTGAGAAAGTTTCCGGGGATATAGCTGTAACCATGCCACTCCCAACGGATCACTCCGCAAAGCTCACCGGTGATAACGGTAAAAATGATCAGTACGGTGACGATGAGCCAGTCGAATTTCAGCAGCTTCCATTTGTCGAGGAAGTAAATAATAATGTATGCGTACAGCAGAGCCTGCACATACCATATCACGCCGCCGATGTCGAACTGCCATACGTTCAGCACGAGGAAATTAAACCAGAATCTCGGAATTGCAAGCGCGGGAAGGATATTGACGCCCAGTATCCTGTAATAGAGCAGATTGAGCACAAAATACACAGCTGCCAATATGCCGAAAACAATGGCGGAACGCTTTATGGCGCGTTTTATCCGCTCTGAGCGGTGCTCGCTTTCCCGCAGGACAAGATAACCGGAGAGAATGAAGAAAGCGATCGGGACGAAGCCGCAGAACATCGACAGGAGTCCTCCCGTGGAACCGAAAAGATCGATGCACATTAAAAACATCAGTATGATGCGCAGTCTCTCCACTCCGGGGAGATAGTCCGGCTGATGAACGACCTCGGGCATTCTGTCCTCAAAGCGTGCCCAGCGTTCCTGCCTTCTCTGCATACGTTTGAAATATTTTTCTTTTCTTTTGTTGTAGATCGAGGTATCGATATTATCGGAAATATCCTGCAGCCTGTCATCAATGGGGCGGAATATCATTCCGAGTCTTCTGAGCCGGTAACCCAGACGGCGAAACGGGTCGGAAAGCTTATTCAATGACTGATCGGTGCTGTCCGCCGCATGATAGAACCCTCTTTGCAGCTTTCTTGAGAGATGGCGGAACGGGCGGACGAGCTTGTATAAAAGCATATCGAAATTATCGGCCAGCCGGTCAACAAAGTACTGACGTTCACCGCGTCTGCGGCGGCGTCGGTCGGACGGACGTCCGTTTTCTCCTCTGCTCATAATTAATCATCCACCTCCGGTATTTCATCTGTGGGCTTCATAACAAATTCTTCTGCCTGTTTATTTTTTATATAATAGACGCGCTTGCAGTGGCGCAGGATGCTCTTTCTGTGGGTGGAAACGATGCAGGTCTTGCTTGAGTTGTAAATGATATTTTCAAGCACCTGCTTTTCCGTGTCGGTGTCAAGGGCGCTTGTCGCCTCGTCCAGAAGAATGATAGGTGCGTCACGCAAAACGGCTCTGGCAATGGCGATACGCTGTGCCTGTCCTTCGGAAAGCCCTTGTCCGCGCTCGCCGACTTTGGCGTAAATGCCGTCGGGGTGTCCCTCAATAAACTCCCACGCACAGGCGGTTTTGAGGGCTTCGATGATTTCCTCGTCCGTTGCATCCTCGTCCACAAGCCGCAGATTTTCGGCAATCGTTCCCGCCATAATGGAATTGCCCTGCGGCACATAGGAGAAGAATTCTCTCAGATCGGCATTCATATTCACGGTGTTTCCGTCGGCATCGGTCAATGTGACCGTTCCCTCCGTGGGATGGATCAGTCCCAGCAGCAGGCGGAGCATGGTCGTCTTTCCCTCACCGGAGGGACCTAAAACAGCCACGATCTCACCGGGCTCTGCGTGGAAGCTGCCGTTTTCATAGACATTTTTCCCTTCGGTATAGGCAAAGCTCACATTGTTCATGGCAATGCTGAGTCCTTCCCCGGCTCTCTTCTCCATAAGCTCACGCCCCTCGGGGTCGTGCTTTTCCTTGGGAAGCTCCACCAGCTCACGGATACGGTGGGCGGAGATCGCCGAGGAGACCATGCCCGGGATCGTGCCGACGAGGGAATTGAACTGTCCCGTCAGTCTGTCCTTCTGCGTAAGGAAGAAGGACATATCGCCGTAGAGTATCTGTCCCGTCCACAGCCGCCACAGACAGTAGCAGAAAGCCAGCAAAGCCACGAAGGACGATACCAGGGACAAGGCGATATTCGTCTTGATCTGGAAGGTATTGAAGTCCAGATTATAGTCTCTGTACTTCCCCTGCCACTCCTTGAGCTTCTTTTCCGTCTGTCCCGCCACGCCGAAGGACTTGATCATATCGAAGTTATAGAAGGTGTCCACCTCGAATGCCATCATAGCCGAGTTCATTTCCAGCACGCGCTTTTTGTATTCCCGCATTTTCCGCAGGATGATGCGGGACATGAGGAGCAGGAATGGTGCGCTGCCGAGGGCGAACCACGCCATGTTGGGATCGGTCTTGAAAAGCAGGATAAAGGTGGCGATAAAGGAATACACCGTCACTATGAGATTGGGTATCCATGAGATGGCGTTGCCGGACACGGTGCCCACGTCATTGGTAAAGCGGTTGAGCAGGTCGCCGTTCGGATAGCGGTTGAGCTCTTTCCACTCCGCGTCGATAATTTTATTGAAAATTTCCGATTGGATGTCGTTGTTGACCCGGATGGAGATCTTCAGCCCCACCCGGCCCAGTACATTGCCGACGACAAGGGAGAATATGGTGGAGCCGACCATGATCAATATCAGCAGCCACAGCTTGTCGATCTCTTTTCCGACCACGATATTGATAAGTATCCTGCTGACCCATGCCGCGCCTAAGGACAGCGTCGAGCCGAAGATGCCGAGAAATGTATAAAAGGCGATGATTCCCTTGTATTTTTTTGAAAAAGAGAAGATCCATTTCCAGTCGTCCAAAAAATCCGTAAAGGTGCCGTCATACCATTTGTCAATGAGGGTTTGCAGCCACGCCATTTTCAGCAGTTTGTTGATGCCGGTATATTTTGTCGGTGATGAAGCACCGTTTCTCTCGTCCATTCTATGTACCTCCGCTTTTGTTCACAGATGAGCGTTCAACTTCATGTTAAGCACTCATCTGTAAATAAAACAGGAAACCCTGCGGTGCAGCTTTAGCGGCATACACCGCAGGGCTTTTGCTGATTCCACACGCCCTGCGGGGATGGGTACGTGTGAGAGGATGTACGGTTGTTATTTATTGTGCACCAGCGCCGTATTTACCAAGCCACTCGACAATGCCGGCAAGGGAATCAAGCGTCTCATCGGCTGTCGTGCCCTCGGTTACATTAAAAAGACCAAGACTGCCAGATTCATTGATATTAGTGGCAACATTGCCCTCATAGTAAGACACTCCTTCCCTCAGTATATAGGTTTTACCGTTGTCAGGTTTACCAGTGTTGATTAACAGAAACTGATAGGCCACAGGCTCCCAACCCCATGTCCCATTATTTTTGTACTCGAATTCTTCTGCACCGTTCGGGCCTGTATAGAGGGCGCCGCTAACGGTAAACTTCGCCGTCAGTCCGCCGCTGGTGGCAATCACATCCTGTGCATCAAAGGTGACAAATTCCATTTCAGTGCTTTGCATTTTCATGTTCGTTTTTCCTCCTTTCCTTCCGCTCCTCGGGTCGTTCTGGGCTTTCAGCTGCTAAGTCCAAACCGCACCGGCTCGGCTTCCTTCCCGCACAGAAAGCGTCTGCTTTACGAATAGCGAAATATTTTTTCAATCAATAATTGTCAATTATCAATTATCAATTGTCAATTAAAAAAGCCGTGTCTCACACAGGCAGAATACGCCCGTACAATACAC
>JAUNND010000062.1 GCA_030531595.1 Eubacteriales bacterium
CTGATAAACCCGTTTTTTGCCGATTTTCATTATATAGTAACATCAGGAAAAATGCAAGCAGACCGTTAACAAATAAGACATGATTTTTTAAAAACTCTCATGCTGTCCTCTCAATTTACCGCTTGTTTGCAGATTGAGCTTGCTCTTTTACGCAAAAGATGGTACACTGTCAATATAGTCGAGCGAAGTGAAACCGTTATTTACCCCGAATATTTTTTACAAGGAGTGTGGACATTATGGTCAAGCTGATAATGGGTCTGAAAGGGTCCGGAAAAACCAAAAAGCTGGTGGATCTTGTTTGCAAAACGGTCGATGAAGAAAACGGTGACGTTGTCGTTATTGAAAACGAGCGCAAGCTCACCTATGATATCCCGTATCGGGCCCGGCTTGTCGATGCTTCCGGCTACGGAATAAATTCCTATGAACTGCTCAAGGGTTTTCTCTGCGGTATCCACGCCGGTAATTATGACATAACTCACTTCTTTATCGATAATCACTATAAGATCGTATGCGATAAAAGCAACGAGTCTCTTATCGCCTTCGTGGACTGGCTCAATAAATTCTCGCTTGCCGAAAATGTTGAGTTTTTCATCAGCATTTCCGCCGACCCCGAAGCGGTTCCCGAAGAGCTCAAGCCCTATATCATGTAATTTTAAATTCCCCTCCGTTTTGCGGAGGGGAGATTTGTATTGAAAGAATGAAGTTTGAAATCAAGCCCGTATCGCCCGAAGACGCCGGGGCACTTGTCGAAATATACGCGCCCTATGTGACAGATACCGCTGTCTCCTTTGAATACACCGTACCCTCGGTCGAGGAATTTAAATGCCGTATTGAAAACACGCTGAAGGTCTACCCGTATCTGAAAGCCGTCGGCGAAACGGGAGCGATCCTCGGCTACGCCTATGCGGGACGTTTCCGCGCAAGAAAAGCTTACGACTATACAGCCGAGGTATCTATATATGTACGCCGTGATTTCCGCGGGTGCGGCATCGGAAAGGCACTGTATACAGAACTTGAAAAGGAGCTTGCGGCAAGAGGTGTTCACAGCCTTATCGCGGTGCTGTCTGTTCCGTGCGGTGAGGACAGCCATCTTACCCTTGACAGTTTTAAATTTCATCTGGCAATGGGCTATGCCAAGGCCGCTCATTTCCATGAGATCGGCTGCAAATTCGGTAAATGGTACGATATGGTGTGGCTGGAAAAGCTCATCAATACATCAGCCGAAAGTGAAATTATTACCGAACTTTACTTTTTCTCCTTAGGGTCTTTCAGAAAACGGAAGTCCTCGGTTTCTTACCATTTTCGTTTCATCTTCCGGTTTCATATTTTTTACGTGAAAACCGAAAACATAAAACGAAATCATTCCACTTTTCACTTTCCGCTTTCCACTTTAAGAATCTGACCATAGATCGGAGGATAGATTTTAATATGATACAGCAGTTTCCCAGAACGACCGTGGGCGGTATCTCCATGCCCAGAATGATCATCGGTACGAACTGGCTTTTAGGCTGGAGCCACACCGGCGCCGCCGCCGATGCGGGAATAAAGGAAAAGTACCAAAAGGCAGAGGATTTTTACCCTGTCCTGCACACCTATCTTGAGTACGGTGTGGACGCGATCATGGCGCCGGTCAGCGATCATGAGCTTTTGCTCTCGGGCATAAAGTACGCCGAGGACAGGGACGGAAAGAAGATACATATCGTTGATACGCCCGTTCTGAACGTGGACGATACCGCCGGAGCCAGACGCGAGACCGAAAAACTCATAAAGCACAGCGCGGAGATCGGCTCGGAATTCTGCCTTGTGCACCACGTGAGCGTGGAACAGCTTGTGAACAAAAACAGGCGTGAGATAACACGCCTGCCCGACTATCTTAGCATGATCCGCGATGCGGGCATGAACCCCGGGTGCGGCGCGCATATGCCGGAGGTCATTCTGTACTGCGACGCGAATGATTATGATGTAGAGACCTACATTCAGATATTCAACTGCATGGGCTTTATGATGCAGGTGGAGATCGAAAACGTGGCGAAGATCATCCACAGTGCAAAGCACCCCGTTATGACCATCAAGCCGATGGCGGCGGGCAGAACCACTCCCTTTGTGGGACTGACCTTCAACTGGAACGTCATCCGCCCGTGCGACATGATAACCGTCGGCGCAGGCTCGGCTATCGAGGCGGAGGAGGATATCGAGATATCCTTTGCAGCCCTTGAGCACCGTATGCCCGACCTCGCGGGACGGTCTTCGCCTGCAAAAAATCAGGACGTTTTACAGAAAAAGCTTGATTACGACAACGCGATGTAATTTAAAAAGCAGCATTTATAAAACTACACGAACATTACTTGATATTTTAGCGCAATTATGCTAAAATACAGGTAAGGAGTTGATGAATATGAACATGATTAGACCCGTTTCTGACCTTCGCAACAACTTTGCCGATATTTCCAAAACCGTACATGAGACCTCTCAGCCCGTATTTCTCACGAAAAACGGCTATGGTGACATGGTTGTTTTAAGTATGGAGGCGTATGAAAACCTGCAATTTGACAGTGAGGTGTATTTCAGGCTGAAGGAAGCGGAGAGAGAGGCAGAGCTTACCGATGTGCGCTTTTCGTCTAAAGATGTTCTGAAAGCAATGAGAGAGGCAATAGCGGATGTATAAGACGGAGTTTCTGCCAATAGCCCGTCAGGATATGATAGACATTGTCCGATATATAGCAGTTAAGCTGAAAAATCCGATCGCTGCGGAACGCTTAGCCGTGGAGCTTACACAGACCGCAGACCAAATTGCCGAATTTCCGTATGCAAATCCTGTATATATGCCGGTAAGACCGTTAAAGCATGAGTACCGAAAGCTTTCGGTAAAAAATTATCTGATGTTCTATTGGGTGGATGAAGAAAAAAAGACAGTAACGGTTGCGCGGATAATTTATGCGATGCGAGATTATAACAGGTTTTTGGAATAACATTAAGCAAGCCGCTCAAATGAGCGGCTTGTGATTTTTTGTGTGGAATTATGCGGCTTTTGCGGCGGCCTTGCGCTTCTTGGAAAGCTGGATGCTCTCCTTGATGGAGGGACCTGCGGTCTGAATGAGGATGACGATGATCAGAACAAGGCCCTGGAAGGTATCCTGAATATCGACGCTCAGACCGGGGATGGAGACGATAATGAAGTTGATGGTGGTGTAGGACAGGGCGCCGAAGATGACGCCGAGCATATTTCCCTTGCCGCCCGCCATGTTGACGCCTGCCAGAACAACGGCGGCGATGGCGTACATTTCATAGCTGACGCCGGAGGAAGCGGGGGTGACGTTGCCGATCTTGCAGGCCTGCAGCAGGCTTGCGACGCCGACCATAAGACCCGTGACGATGAAAACGGAGATCTTCACCCATGTGACATTGATACCGGCAAGACGGGCGCTCTTCTCGTTGGAACCGACGGCATAGATGCTCTTGCCGTATTTGGTATTCTTGGAGATAACGATAAGCAGAATTGCCATGGCGAGGAAGACAAAGGTGATATAGGGGATCTGGAAAGACCCTATCGTGAGCTTGCCGACGCCGAACTTCATTCGGAGCACCTCATACTTGCTGTTGTCGGAGATCATGGCAAACTGAGAGGAGGACGAGCCGGAAATGGCCTTGTCGATCTTTCTGACGAAGGAAAGCGTGATAGAGCGGTAGATGAGCATGGTGCCAAGCGTAACGACGAACGGAGGCATCTTACCGAAGCCCACAAGCAGACCGTTGATAAGACCGCAGATCGCGCCGGAGGCGAGAGCGGCGAGGATGGTGAGGATGATGGAGTTGGTCATGTTGAAGACCATGATCGTAACGCCGGTACACAACACCAGAGACGAGCCGACCGAAAGGTCTATCTGTCCGGTGATGATGATGAACGCCATGCCGAGAGCGATAGTACCGACGATACAGGTGTTCTGGCTGCCTAAGATCGCCACGATATGGCTCCACTTGAAGGTGTTGCCGCCTGCTTTAACGGTGTAGGCGTAGCCTATCATAATGATAAGCAGAACGAAGATATAGCTGTATGCAGACCATATCTTTCCGAGTTTCTTGCCGAAGCTGTTTTCTTTATTCATGGCTTTTTCCTCTCTGTTAAATCGCGTTGGTGGAGTAGAGCATAACATCATGCTCGTTTACTTCGCTGTGATCAAACACCTTCACGATGCGTCCCTCGTAAAACACGATGCACCGGTCGGCGACCTTCTGAATTTCGGGAATTTCCAGAGTGTTGAGCAAAATCGTCTTGCCGTCCTTGGCAAACTGCAATATGAGCTTGTATATCTCTTCCTTTGCGCCCACGTCAACGCCCTGCGTGGGGTTGTCGAACAGCAGAAGATCAGCGCCCATATTCATCCAGCGTGCGAGGAACACCTTCTGCTGGTTTCCGCCGGAGAGAGACGAAATGCTGTTGGAGCTTTCGGGAGCCTTGACGTTCAGCTTTTCTTTCTGATAGAGGTATCGCTCGTTCTCGGTCTTTATGTTGATGAAGGGCTTGTTCGCACTGACAACGTGCTCTGCCAGATAGAAGTTTTCCAGAATGGACATATCCGGCACGACGGAATTTTCCTTTCGGTTGGCGGGGAGCATACCGACGGAGTTTTTCATGAACGCCGCGATGGAGCTTCCATTCAGCTCCCTGCCGTCAAGGATCATTTTGCCGCCCTCGGCGGGAAGTGCGCCGAACATCGTCTGCATCAGCTCACTGGCGCCGCATCCGGCAAGGCCGGTAAACGCGACTATCTCGCCCTTTTTCACGGTAAGATCGACCTCGTGGAAGCCCTGTCCGCTGAGCTTTTTCAGCTCCAGATAGGTCTCGCCCAGCTCACGGGGAACATAGACCTCCGCGTCCACATACTGGCTGCCGACCATGTCGGAGGTGATGGCGTGGGGGTTGGTGTCCTTAATATATCCGGAGGAAATAAATTCACCGTTTCTCATAACCGTGTATCTGTCGGCTATGGCAAAGATCTCCGGCATCTTGTGGGAGATAAAGATGAATGATTTTCCTTTTGCTTTCAGATTTCTGAGAATTCCGAACAGATGATCGATCTCATCGTTGGAAAGCGCCGTCGTAGGCTCGTCGAGAATGAGGAGCTTTGCGTCGGCATAGAGAGCTCTGCATATCTCCAGAAGCTGTTTTTCACTGGTTTTCAGTTCGGAGACCATGACATAGGGATCGATATTGACGCCCAGATCGGAGAAAAGCTGTTTTGTCTTTTCGATCTGTTCGTTCTTTCTGATGATCCCGAGCTTATTGCGCAGTTCTCTGCACAAAAAGATGTTGTCGGAGACCGTCAGATCATTGATGACATTCAGTTCCTGATGGACGAAAGCGATGCCTGCGGCCTCCATTCCCTGAATGGTGGGGTTGGGGTAATCCTTGCCGTTGAAGCTGATGGTGCCGCTGTCCGCGGGGATGACGCCGGTGAGGATATTCATGAGGGTGGATTTACCTGCGCCGTTTTCACCCAGAAGCGCGTGGATCTCGCCTTCCTCAACGCTGATATGTATATCCGTCAGGGCTTTGACGCCGCCGAAGGACTTGGAAACATGGCTCATCTCAAGAAGCGCCATGAGATGCACCTCCTATAATATAATGCACAATGGATAATTGACAATGCACAATTAAGAATTCAGAACGGAAATTTAGGAGGGCGGAAGCAGAAAACTGCTTCCGCCTTGAAAATTCAGATATTAACGGATTTAATATCAGTGACCGGTGAAGCCTTCGACTTCGCCAGCGAGAGTGGAGTCAACGATGAACACGGGCTCGTAGGAACCGGAACCAACTTCATAGCTCCAGTTGCCGTTTACGTAGTCAACGCCCATGTCGATGACGGACTGCATCATCTTGGGGGAGAAGAATACGCTCATCATGTCGTCGAAGTACTGGTCGGCAATAGCTGCCTTCTCAGCATCGGAACCGTTCATGACGTTGTAGAGCTCCTGCATACCGCCGATAGCGGAGATGTAAACATCCATTGCCTCGAGGTCAGCCTTGACTGCATCGGAAGCACCGGCGTTGATGTAGTTGAGAACGCCGAAGGTCATCTCGTCGTCCATGGAGTAGATGTACAGCTTGTTGCCGTTGTCCTTTGCCTTTGCAACAACTTCCTCAAGCTTCTGCTCCATGTAGCCGTATGCGCCGTCAGCAGACCAGTCGCAGACTACGGTGTAGCCGTTGAAGATGTTGTCGAGGTCAGCCTGCTCCCACTTTTCAGCGGTCTCAAACTCACCGTTGTTCAGGTCGGAGTACTTGATCTCGCCGCGGAGGAACTGCTCAAAGCCTTCCTGACGACGGCTGCAGACGGTGCCGTTGTCGCCGTAGAGAACAACAACAGTGTCGCCGGCCTTCATGCCGTGCTGCTGGAGCCAGTATGCGATACCTGCGCCGCACTGCCAGTTATCACCGGAGTAGTTGAGTGCTGCGTACTTCTCGGTAGCCTCAATGATACGGTCGAAGGAGATGAAGGGGATGCCTTCTGCATACAGAGCTTCCTGACCTGCCTGTGCGGAATCGTCCAGAGCCATCATGACAACGATAGCGGCGTCGCCGTTTGCGATGATGGTGTTGATCTGGTCGACCTGCTCCTCACCGGAGGATGCGGGAATGTAGGTTGCTTTGTACTCACCGGCTGCGGTGATCTCTTCGCACTTTGCCTGTGCGTAGGTACCTGCCTGAGCGGTCCAGCCGTGGTCGGGAGTGGGGCCCAGAACGTAGATGGTCTGATCGGCTGCGAATGCGCAGGGAACCAGTGCCAGTGCCATGCAGAGAACCAGCATGACTGCTAAGAACTTCTTCATTGGTTTTCCTCCAATAAAAATTTTATTTATAACAACCGCTTTGCGGCTATTACCTCAGTAAACCATATGCAGTATTAGTAATAATATCAGTAAAGAGGCTACTGTGTCAACAAGTTATGACACCGTTTTGGTTATTCGGCTTTTTTACCAATTTTTGAATATGAATTTTGTGCTTATTTAATAAATCGTTTCATAACTCCGCACTTTAGACGGCTCAGATGCCTTAAATGCCGTTTACAAAGCAAATTCAAGCTGTTATAATCATGCTGCAACAACAAAACGGAGGTGCGATATGCAGGAGATCAGAGTTGGAATAATCGGCACCGGCATGATGGGCAACACTCACGCCGAGGCCATAAGAAGAATACCCGGTACAAAAATAGTCGCCATCTGCGGCAGCCGCGACTACGCGAAGAACAGAAAGCTCGCCGATGAGCTCGGAATACCCAATGCCTATGCGGACTATAAGGAGATGCTTGATAAGGAACAGCTTGACGTTGTTCACAACTGCACCCCCAACAATATGCACTATGAGATAAACCTTGAGATACTCAAAAGGGGCATAAACGTCTACTGCGAAAAGCCTCTTGCCATGACGAGCGAGGAAACGGCGGAGCTTGTTAGAGTCGCCGCCGAAAAGGGCGTTAAGGCGGGCGTGAACTTCAATTACAGACACAACGCCACCGTCCGCGACATGAATGAGAGACTGAAAATGCCCGTCAGCGAGGGCGGCGCGGGTGACGTGTTCCTTGTCCACGGCACATATATTCAGGACTGGCTGATGTTTGATACAGACTTCAACTGGCGCTGTGTCTCCGAGATAGGCGGCGCGTCCCGCACGGTCGCGGACATCGGCTCCCACTGGTTCGACACCGTCCAGTACATAACGGGGCATAAGATCGTTTCCGTCTATGCAAAATTCATAACCATCTTCCCACAGCGCAGAAAGCCCGAAAAGGAGGTCGCGACCTTTACCACGGCAAAGGATGTAAGCTATAAGACCGTTGATATAGATACCGAGGACGCCGCCTATATCATGGTGAAATTTGACAACGGTGTTTTCGGCAATGTGGTCGTCTCTCAGGTCTCCGGCGGCAGAAAGAACGGCTTCCAGATAGACGTTGACGCGTCCCGGTATTCCATGCGCTGGTTCCAGGAGGACTGCGACAAGCTCCTTATCGGCACGAGAGAGTGCAACAGCATCTATCACGCCGGCGCGGAAATGCTCCACGGTGACGCTGTCCGCTATGCCTCCTTCCCCTCCGGTCACGCTCTCGGCTGGGGCGACGCCTTGAGAAGCGCGATAAGAGAGTATTATAACGATGTCAAGGGCGTTTCCTCCTGTAATTACGCGACCTTCGCGGACGGCGACTATATCGAGCGCATAGTCGAGGCCTGCGTAAAGAGCAGCAGAGAAGATAAATGGACGGACGTTAAATAAGTAGTTAAATAAGTATGATAAAAGCACCCGCAGACTGCAAAAAATATGCTGTCTGCGAGTGCTGTATTTTAAATGTCGTGCCGTGCTCCGGCGGTCGTTTTCTTCTTCGCCTTTCCGGTCAGGATATCGCGGTCGACCAGTCCAAACTTTGCCGCCAGATTGAGCAGACAGAACGGCAGAGAAAGCTGATTGAAGCCTGTGTCGATAAAGTCAAACAGCGTATAGCAGGCCAGTGCGACGGCAAGAGCTTCCGACGGTATCCTCAGCTGCGCAAACAGCACCGCATAGGAAGTCATGGCTCCGCCCGGAATCGGCGGCGTTGCCATAGCGAGAACCGACGAGCAGAACACAAGAGAAACGACCCATGAAGCCGAAATGTCTATGCTGTAATATTTTGCAAAGAACACAGCCGTTACAAGATAGTTCAGAGCCGTGGCGGGCTTGAACATCACAACGCCGAGCGGTACACCGAAAGAGGAGATCGAATCGTCAATGCCGAATTCCTCTTTACACGTCCTGAGGCTGTAGGCAAACGCGGCCGCCGAGGAAGCCGTAGTTAAGGCGATGATAAATGTCGTCATATTCTTTTTCAGCAGGAGAAGCGGACTTACACGGTTCCGTACAGCTGTAACGAGGAGAATGAGCAGCTGTGATACCAGTACCGTAAGCAAAAATACAAGAATAAGGGATCTCGCGCTGACAAAAACGTCGGCGGCGTCCGACCAGATCATGCTGACAACAACGATAAAGATAAAATACGGAACAAGCTTACTGATGAAACCGATAATAAACTGGATAATATAGTTTATCTGCTCCACGGCTTTTGCAACCGAGCTTGTCCTCTGTCCGAGAAAGAGCATTGCAAAGCCGAAGATCAGTGCCATGAAGATAATCTGCAGGGTATTGCCGTCCACAAAAGGACTGAAAATATTCTTCGGGATGATATCCAGTATCATCGAAAAAACAGTGGCGACGCTTCCCGAACTCTCCGTTCCGGCAAAGCCCGGACGGAAAATTGACAGACTTATCGCTCCCCCTAACAGCACACACAGGCAGACTATGCCGAGATAGCGCAGCATCAGCCGCTTTCCTATCTGTTTCAGAGTCGCCACATCGCCGATACCGTAAACGCCCCACACGACAGAGAGAAACATCATAGGTCCGGCGAGACATCCGAGAATATTCAGAAAGGCGGCGCGGATACGGTCAAAGAAATCTGTCAGAATCGATGCGCGTACTCCGTCCGGCAGGAGCTTTCCGAGCATTCCCGTCGCAAAAGCAAGAGCAAATACAAGCAGGAGGCTTAAAAGAGGATTGATGCGCTGCCGTTTCCGGATAAAGAAGGTATAAACATTTTCATTTCCCTTATAGGCATATTCCGGTGCCAATCCGAGATTTTTCAGCAGACCGGCCTTCAGCACTCCGTCCGCTTCTTCGCTCGGACGGTATAAATTGGTCGGGGAGCCTTCGACCGAAAGCGTGATGAAATGGTTTGCGAAGCGCGTGCCCATGTTCAGCGTCACAGTGCCCGCCTGTTCGCCCGTGTCAATGTATTTGAGCAGAATTTCCTCTGCCGTGAGCGTATGCCGTGTGACCTCGCGTCTGTCGAGCTTCTGCGCGGAAAGGAACTGACGGAGTTTTTCAGATATTTCATCCACTGCCGGATAATTTAACTCGTAGGTATATTGCTCGTTGCTATGAGACATACGTTTTCCCCCTGTGTGAACAACCCGAACAGAGAACGATTTTTTGTATCATATATCGTTCTTTTTACAGTCACCTGTATATACATTATATACATATTATATGCAAATTCGTGTACTCAGTCAACTTCTATTTTCCAATCATCCCGCTTATTATCTTTACGGCAAGCAGAATGAGGACAACAATGACCGTGGGTCTGACTATCCTTGAGCCGTTTTTTATGGCGAGACCCGAGCCGATGATATTGCCCGCTATCGAGGCGCACGCGCCGATCAGACCCAGCACAAGAAAGACCTTGCCGCTTGCGAGACTTGTGAAAAGCGCACCGATATTGGAGCCGAAGTTTATTACCTTTGTGTTGCCGTTGGCACTGCGTACATCCATTTTGCCTATATTGCAGAATGTCAGCAGCAGGAATGTACCCGTGCCGGGTCCGTAAAAGCCGTCATATGTACCGATGACGAGGGCGGACAGACATACGATCGCAAGCCGCTTTGTAAACGCGATATCGCCGGATACCTCCGGCAGGGAGCGCTGACGCAGCACCACGAACGCCACGACCGGCAAAACGACAAGCAGCATATATTGCAGATACTTTTCATCGAGCATCAACTGGAGCTTCGTGCCGAAGTGTGAACCGACTATCGCCAGTACCGCCGCAGGGAGAGCTAACCTCCATTTCACATAGCCGCTTTTTATGTAGCGTATGACGGCGGCGGAGCTGCCAATTCCGGCGGAGAGCTTGTTTGTGCCGAGGGCGATATGGGCGGGAAGTCCCGCAATGAGATATGCGGGCAGAGTGATTATTCCGCCGCCGCCCGCAATCGAGTCCATAAAAGAGCCGATAAACACCATAACGACGACAATGATGACCATTTTCGCCGTCAGCTCCGAGCAGAGCATTTCACAGCCCAATTTAAGGGAAAGTGCGTCAAGCGCGTTTATCAGAAAATCCATCAGTCACAATGATAACGGGCTTTGCCCTTACTCTTTCTTCCGTATTCTATGGCACAGGTGGGACAGTGGCAGATGCACGCCATACAGTGGGTGCAGTTGTCGCCCCAGAGAGGCTTGCCGTTTTTGATAATGATGCTGTTGGTGGGGCAGAGGGATGCACACTTCCCGCAGCCTATACAGCTTTTTCCTGCCTTGAAGGGCTTGGAGGTGACGCTGTATTTGCAGAAAAGCGGATTGACGGAGCCGCTGATAAGCATATCATGCGGAAAAACTCTCGGTGACTTCAGCTTATTGCCGGAATAGATCGTTTCAGCCGCCGCTTCGATAAAGGGATCGGCATTTCGGATGATCCTTGCGGCCTCGTCCTTCTCGGGTGCGTTGAACATGGCGATGTAGTTCTCGGGCATGACGATCTTTGCCGTTCCCATGTACTCAAAGCCCTTTTCATCGCACAGCTCCTTATTGTATTTTGCGGCGTTGCCGATACCGCTGCCGCAGTCCATCACAAACCACACGCGCTTTACGCCCGTGAAGCTCACTCTTTTTATCCATTCGCTTACGATCTGCGGAATACGGTAGCAATAGGTCGGCGTAACAAAGACGACGTTTTCCTCCGCAGTCACGGGCGAATAATCGTTTGTCTTGAACTTTGTTTTCAGCTCGACAAGCTCACCGTCCGCAACGGCGGCAATTTTGCGTGCGATATACCGGCTGTTTCCCGTGCCGGTGAAATAGAATACCGTGAAGTTATTCTTATTCATTTTCGTCTCCTGACATTTTTTCAGATTTTAAATTTGCGCAATTCGCAGGGCGGGGGCTTGCTCCCGCCGTAGATTTGCAGAAAACTCGACCTTTCGGCGGGAGCAAGCCCCCGCCCTACGAAATAGTGTTCAACCTCATTCCCATCAATTAATTTATACTCTATCCTCCGGTCTTTCGCAAGAGAAAATGATTGCTTTTATCCCGTTTCGCCGATATAATATCTATTCAGATAATAAATCACGGAGAGAAAAAGCCATGACAGCGTATCCGCAGCTTGAAATCGATCTGAATATAATAAGAAACAACGCCGCACGGATAAAAAAGCTCTGCGGTGAACGCGGCATTGACGTGTGGGCGGTCGTAAAGGGCGTCAACGCCCTGCCGGAGATAACTGACGCCTTAGTCGGCGTCGGCTTCACGGGACTTGCCACCTCCCGCCTCAGTCAGATCGAAAAGAGTATCAAATACGGCATACACTCTCGCTGGCTCCTGCTCCGCATACCGCAGATGTGCGAGTGCGCAGATGTCGTGCGCCTTGCGGATGTGAGTCTTGAAAGCAGCATTGACGTTATTCGGGAGCTTGAAAAAGAGTGCGTTAAGCAGAACCGGACGCACAAGGTCATTATGATGGCCGATACCGGCGATCTGCGCGAGGGCTACTGGGACAGAGAAGAGCTTCTCCGTGACTGCATGGAGATTAAAAAGAGCTGTCCGCACATCACCGTTGCGGGAGTCGGCACCAATTTCACCGACTACGGCGGCACCGTACCCACGGCCGAAAAGCTCACCGGACTTGTAAAGCTTGCAGAGCGGATGGAAGAGGCTGTCGGTCATCCTATGGAGTTCGTGTCCGGCGGCGGCACGACAACGCTGCCCCTTGTAATAAACGGCACGATCCCCACCGGTATAAACCACCTGCGCATCGGCGAGGCGATATTATTAAACCATGACCTGCCGAACGAGTTTCATGTGGACGAAATGAAAGCACTCCCCTCCCCTGTCCTGCTGCGTGCTCAGGTCATCGAGGTGTTCGACAAGCCCTCCGCCCCCGTCGGTGAGACTGCGACCGACGCTTTTGACAATCATCCCGTTTTTGAGGATCGGGGCATACGCCGTCGGGCAATTCTCGGCTTCGGAAGGCTTGACGCGGGCGACGCGAAAAAGCTCGTCCCTACGGATAAAGGCGTTGAAATTCTCGCCGCCACCAGCGACCACACCATTATTGACATTGAGGACTGCCCACGTGAAATAAAGGTCGGCGATGTCATGGAATTTCGTCTGACATACGAAAACATTATGTACGCCACAGCCTCTCCCGATGTGAAAAAGGTATATAAAAATGGCTGATTACACCCACATTCAGCGCACCTTCGGTCCCGTTTATGACGAAAATTCGAGAATTCTAATTCTCGGAAGCTTCCCTTCCGTCAAGTCCAGAGAGGCGAACTTCTATTACGGCCACCCGCAGAACCGTTTCTGGCCGCTGCTGTCCCGTCTGCTTGAATGTGACGTGCCGGAGAGCATCGAAGAAAAGAAGACGCTTCTATTAAGTAATAACATCGCCCTGTGGGACACTCTTGACTCCTGCGACATCATAGGCTCGTCCGACAGCAGTATCAGAAACGCCGTTCCCACAGATGTCATGCAGATACTTGATGCCGCCGATATAAAGAAGATCTTCTGCAACGGCGGCACTTCTTACACACTTTTTCTGAGATACCTCACGCCCGTATGCGGCATTACCCCCGTAAAGCTTCCCTCCACAAGTCCGGCAAACGCCTCATGGAATATGGAAAGACTTTATACGGAATGGATACGGATAAAGGAGTTTTTATGATAGTTAACTGCCTGTCAGTCGGTCTCGGCGGCTTTTTGGGAAGTATTCTCCGCTATCTTGCGGGGCTCATTCCGGTAAAAACAAACGGCTTTCCGGTGACTACACTTATTATAAATGTTCTCGGCGCGTTTATACTCAGCATTGTCGCCTCTCTCGCCGCAAAGGGCGCACCCGTCTCACCGCGCACGGTGCTGTTTCTCAAGGTGGGCTTATGCGGCGGCTTTACCACATTTTCGACCTTTGCCTATGAATCGGCAAAGCTCATTGAAAACGGCAGCACCCTTTCCGCGCTTTGCTATATGTTCGCAAGCACGGTACTCGGCGTACTCGCGGTGTTCGCCGGACAACTGCTCACACGGTAAGAATTAAGGCAACACCGCACAATACGTCTGCGGCAGCTGACGGATAAAATGTGCCCT
>JAUNND010000114.1 GCA_030531595.1 Eubacteriales bacterium
CCCTATAGTTGACTTTCGTTTTTCCTTGGTCAACTTTAGGGGGATCATATCAGAGGCTTCCCGTTTGTTTTTTTATATCATTCCGTGATGTGTTCCATGCCCTGCGCGATGATCGTTCGCACGTGCTCGTCCGAAAGTGAATAATAAACCGACTTTCCTTCACGGCGGCATTTGACGAGCTTATTTGTTTTGAGTATTCTGAGCTGATGCGAGACGGCGGAAACCGTCATTTTCAGCTCCTCCGCCAGATCACACACGCAGACCTCGGCCTCAAAGAGCACAAAAAGTATTCTTATACGGGTAGAGTCCCCGAACACCCTGAAAAGCTCCGCCAGATCACAGAGCTGTTCCTCGTCCGGAATGGCTGCCTCGACCCTTTGCAGAAGCTCCGGGTGTATTTCTCTGTTTTCACAGCATTCAATGTTTTCTGTCATGTTCATTTCTCCTTAGCACCGGCAAGTCAGTGCTTATGTTATCCTGCGGCGGGAGCAAGCCCCCACCCTACATACGCTTATCGAAAATCAGCTGCGCTGTCCTAATGCTCTCATGGCGTTGAGCACCGCGATCACCATCACGCCCACGTCGGCAAAGATCGCCATCCACATCCCTGTCACACCGAACGCGCCGAGAACAAGGCAGGCGAGCTTCACGCCGACGGCAAAGATGATGTTTTCGTAAACGATCCTCAGCGTCCTGCGTGAAATATTGATCGCCCGTGCGATCTTTCGCGGATCGTCGTCCATCAGCACCACATCGGCGCTCTCGATCGCCGCGTCGCTTCCGATAGCGCCCATGGCGATACCGACGTCGGCACGTTTAATTACCGGCGCGTCGTTGATGCCGTCACCGGCAAAGGCAAGCTTTCCGTCCTCCGACAAAAGCTCTTCCACCCTGCCGACCTTATCCGACGGCAGAAGCTTTGCATAAAACATATCAATACCGAGCGCTTCGGCAGCATACGAAGCGCTTTTTTCATTATCGCCGGTGAGCATGATAAGCTTCTCCACGCCGCTTTTTCTCAGAAGAGCGGCAGCCTCCTTCGCCTCGGGTCTTATCATGTCGGAAATGAGCAGATATCCGCAGTATTTCCCGCCCACGGCGACATAGACGAGCGTGCCGGTCTTTTCACACACCTCATATTCTATGTTCAGCAGCTCCATGAGCCGGTGATTGCCGACAGCGATGTCTGTTCCGTCAACTTTGGCGCATATTCCCTGCCCGCCGATCTCCCGCAAGTCCGTCACACGGGAGCCGTCACAGGGCTTGCCGTAAGCGTGCCGAATACCCTCGGCAATAGGGTGATTTGAAAAGCCTTCACACGCAGCCGCATATTCGAGAAGTTCATCTCTCCCCATGCCGACCGGCTGTATCTCCGTGACCTCAAAGACGCCTTTTGTAAGCGTCCCCGTCTTATCGAGTACGACCGTTTTTACCTTTGAGAGCGTCTCCATGAAGTTGGAGCCTTTGATAAGAATACCCTCTTTCCCCGCCCCGCCAAGTCCGGCAAAGAAGGTAAGAGGGATGCTGATGACAAGAGCGCAGGGGCAGCTTATAACAAGGAAGGTCAGCGCCCTGTATACCCATGTGCCCCACTCGGCGGTGTTTCCGGACAGCAGGCGTATGACCGGCGGCAGTAAAGCCAGCACGAGCGCCGAAGCGCACACGGCGGGCGTATAGACACGGGCAAATTTTGTGATAAAGCTCTCGCTTTTCGCCTTGCTTTCGGCAGCGTTTTCCATAAGCTCCAGAATTTTCGACGCCGCTGACTCGCCGAAAAGCTTCGTCGTGCGTATTCTGAGAACGCCGCTGAGGTTGATGCAGCCGCTTTGCACCTCGCTTCCGGGCATTACCTCCGTCGGCAGGCTCTCCCCTGTCAGTGCGGCGGTATTCAGTGAGCTTTCTCCCTCAACGATCACACCGTCGATCGGTATTTTTTCCCCGGGGCGCACGAGAATGAGCCGGCCGATCCCGACCTTCTCCGGCGAGACCGTCTCCGTCTCCCCGTTATCCCCAAGAAGCACCGCAGTGTCCGGACGGATATCCATGAGCGCGGTAATGCTGTCCCTGCTTTTATCCACGGCGATGTCCTCAAACATTTCGCCCAGACAGAAGAAGACCATCACCGCCACGCTCTCCGTAAAATCGCCCAGTGCAGCCGCGCCGAGCGTGGCGACTGCCATCAGAAAGCACTCGTCAAAGGGCTCGCGCTCAATGATCCCCTCGACCGCCTCTTTTAGCGTTTCAAAGCCGACTATAAGATACGCCGCGATAAACAGAGCTGTTTTCACAATTCCCTCAGCGCCGGTAAGCTTCATCACCAGCAGCAGCGTGCCGGAAAGGAAAATACGAAGGAGCTTATTCTTCATCCGCGATACCTCCCGTATTACATTTGAACATTTGTTCAAATGAATAATACAGCATTTTCCCCTCCGTGTCAAGAGAGATATGAGTGCCCTTTCCGCTCTCTCCGAAATGAAAAAATAACGCCGCGATAAACGCCAATGTCATTTAGTTAATGATTTTTCACTGTAGGG
>JAUNND010000063.1 GCA_030531595.1 Eubacteriales bacterium
AGGAGTGAGGAGTTAATGTGCCGCTTCGCGGCGAATAAAACCCACACTCAAAACGCCAGACCCGCTGCTCCTGTTCAAATCAAATTAAAACCGACTTTTTTCAGCATCGAGTCGAGTCTGCACAGCGGCAGACCCATGACGTTGAAGAAGTCTCCATCGATACCTTTTACGAACAGTGCGCCCTTGCCCTGCGCCCCATAGCTGCCCGCCTTATCAAGCGGCTCGCCGGTAGCAACATACGCCTCGATCTCGCGCCGGTCGAGCTTGCGGAAATGCACCTCGGACACCTCGCACTCGCTGATTACCGTATCACCGCGCAGCACGGCAACGCCGGTATACACCTGATGGGTGTTGCCCGAAAGCTCATCGAGCATCTTTGCGGCTTCGTCTGCGCTGTGGGGCTTGCCGAAGATCCTGTCATGGAGCCACACGATCGTGTCGGCGGCGATTATGATATCGTCCTTTTGGGCGAATGCCGAGACTTCTTTTGCCTTCTGCATGGACAGCGCCTTTACCGTCTCGGCGGGACCGGCATTTTCCGGCGGACGCTCCTCGCCCACGGCGGGGATTATTTTCAAATCTTTTACGCCCAGCATCTCCATCAGCTCTTTGCGTCTGGGTGAGCCGGAGGCGAGAATTATGCTCATATTGATCTCCTGCAATTATTTTTAATGTGGAGTGTGAAGTGTGGAGTCAGTCCACTCCGCGATAGTAAAGTCCGCGTGTGAGGACGTTCGGCTTATAGTCGGAAAGTCCGAGATGTCCCTTGGCGACCTCGATGCACTCTCTGGGGCTTTCGGTGGTGAACATCATGCGCAGCGCCCACAGTCCGGCGGAGTAGAGGTCTTCCTTTTTGTCTGCGAGGTAGAGCTTATGCGCGTTGTAAATGACGTTGCGGCAGCCGAATTCCTTTACGACCGGGAACACGAGCCCCATCCTGTCGGACATCTGTGCCGGCGTCTGGCAGGCACAGCGCCCCGCGCTGTGGCTGATAATGCACTGATCGGAGACCATCAGCGGCACTCTGCCGTACATGATGACCTCGGTGTCGAGCGGCTTTGCCATGTCTCTGATCTGCGAGAGCCGCAGCTCAAAGGAGGCTGTGGCGGAGAGGAAGCCCATATCGTTTATCATGCCCATTGAGCGGGAGTTGAACACATTCAGCCCGAAATCTCCGCGAAGCTTCATACCGACCTGCCTTGCAAGCATGATCTGCCCGATGTTGCCCACGAGTGCCTCATTGATGCCCATATCAAACAGCTTCTGCAGCGCCTCGAACACCTCCTGCCGCTGATCGTCGGTGATGATCCTCGGCAGAACGGCGACCGGCACGGTACCGCGCTGCACGAAGGGTACAAGAAGCTCCGGACTTTCGGCGGCGATCATCGCGGGGACATAGAGATAGGCGGGCTTGAGCGCCGCAAGCTCCGGTGTGAGCTGGTCGGCGGTAAGCACCTGGAAAATGAGCTTGGGGTCGGCGATGGTGGGCACGTTCTGCGGCATGGGCGGGAGCGCGGCTGAACGTCTGTGCGGCGGCGCGGCGCGTTTTTCGGTTATGTCGGAAATGAGCTTGCGGCGCAGATCATTGACGGCCGCGGCCTGCACGAACAGGTCGGGGTCGGTCTTTGCCTTGTTTTCCACGCAGTTGTAGGGCGTGCCGCCGGTCTTGAACATCTGTTCGGTCAGAAAGCTCTCGCTGATGCCCTGTTTTTTCGCTTTTTCGGGTACAACGCCTTCCGCGACCGTCCTATGCCCCTCGTTGTCGAATGCGACCGCACGGAGGGGCTGGTTTTTCTCGGCAACGGTGTAGAAATGGATGGGGACGCGGCGGAGCTCACCCTCGGAATAGGCGCGTCTCGCCGTGGTAAAGAGCTTATCCGCGCTGTCTGTACCCTCGCCGCGGGTGCCGAACATATCCTTTTTCGTGCCGTCAAAATAACCCTTGGTAAAACCGGAACGGGAGAAGACCCTGACAAGCATATCCATCTCCTCGGCAGTGGGACGGCGGTTTTCCTTGATGGCCTTGGAATAGATATCGGTGACGATGGCGGTATATTCGGGACGCTTCATTCTGCCCTCGATCTTGACACAGGCGACCCCCGCGTCCTCAAGTGCTCTGAGCTCATCCACCAGACAGTTATCCTTCAGCGACAGCGGATAATCGTCCATCCTTCCGCCGAGCGAGTACTGCATACGGCAGGGCTGGGCGCACATTCCGCGGTTGCCGCTGCGCTTGCCGATGAATGCGGACATATAGCACTGCCCCGAGTGGCAGAAGCAAAGCGCACCGTGTACGAAAACTTCGATCTCGATAGGAGAGTGCTTACATATATATCTTATCTGCTCCAGACTCAGCTCACGGGCGAGAACGGCTCTCGTAAAGCCCATATCGGCAACGGCCTGCACACCTGCGAGGTTATGTATGCTCATCTGCGTGCTGGCATGGAGCGGGATGTCGGGCACGGCATGGCTCACCGCATCTATAAGCCCCAGATCCTGAATAATGATCCCGTCGCAGCCGCAGCGCGAGGCGAGGCGGGCGCTTTCAACGGCGGCGTCCATCTCTCTGTCGTTGACGAGCGTATTGAGAGTAAGATAGGTCTTGCAGCCGCGGATACGGCAGTATCGGACTGCTTTTTCAAATTCTTCCTCTGTGAAGTTTTTGGCGTTTCTTCTGGCGTTGAAATCACCCACGCCCATATATACTGCGTCCGCACCGCTCTGTACGGCGGCGATGACCGCTTCAGGGGAGCCGGCAGGGGACAGAAGCTCAAGCATAAGATCAGTTCCTTTTTCGCTGTTTACAGACAGCACCTATTTTAATTCATGGTATTATAACACATATGTACCCGCTGCGACAAGCAGAAAATATTGTTTGAAATGTAAATTGTGCGTCCGCCGTATCGCCCCGGCGGGAAGGAAAGACGTTCACAAAGCTATTGCGGCAGGCAGAAAATGATGTTATAATAACAAAATAAATTACTTTTACGGACGGAGAATAATATGCGGGAGCCGGTGCGTGACAATTCAATATCCCCCGCCGAGGCAGATAAGATCATAGCTGCTCACGACGGCGATGTGGCGCTGCTTTACATATACCGACTGCGTACCGGCGTTACCGACGCGGAGCGCACAGCGTTTGAGCTGTGTATGACGCTGAGAGCCGTGCATGAGGCCGAGGAAAAGCTGAACAGGATATGTTCGAGCCGCACCTCTTCCGAGCCTCCCGCCTGTCATGGTCAGGAGATCGAGGAAATACCTCAATACCGTTCCGCCGACGTCTGTCAGCGCACCCGGGAGGATGAGGACTTTCTTGCAATCCTCGCCGAGACCAACAAGGTCATGGGAAAGCATCTCAGCAGTGTGGACGTGACGACTCTTTTCGGTATTTACGACCATCTCGGACTTCCCACGGACGTTATTTTGCTGCTGATAAACTACTGCGGCAGCGTTTTCGAACAGAAATATTCGGGGCAGCGCCGCCCGACCATGCGGGCTATCGAGAGCGAGGCTTTGAGCTGGGCAAACCGTGAGATACATACGCTCGAACGCGCCGAAGAGCATATCTCCTTTCTCGCCGAGCGCAGCAGCACCGTGGGACAGGTCAAGGCTCTTCTCGGAATAAAAGACCGCGACCTTGTGAAAACAGAGCTTGAGCATATAAACGCATGGCTCGATATGGGCTTTCCGACCGACGCAATCGAGCTTGCGTTTGAGAGAACGGTCACGAACACCGGCTCACTTAAATGGAACTACATGGACAGCATTCTGAAAAGCTGGAACGAAAAGAAGCTTTTCACCGTTGCGGATATTGAGGAAAAGGACGGGCGCGGCCGCCCGGCATCACAGGGCAGAGCAAAAACCGGCAAGGCGCTGGATTACAGCGTACTGGACGATTTGCCGGATAATCTTTGACAGTGAGGTGTCATTATGGCATATGACGGCAGAATACTGGCAAAAGCCAGAATCGAGCTTGAGAATATCAGAAACGCAAACCGCGAGGAAATGACGCGCCGCACGGAGCGTGTTTATTACCGCGTGCCCCGCATCGCACAGATCGACAGACGTATGCGTGAGCAGATGACTCAGATAGTTAAAATGACCATCGCCCGACGACCCGACATCAAAGCGCAGATAGCCGTTCTGGAAAAGGAAAATCTGAATTTGCAGGCGGAGAAAGCGGAACTCCTTGTTGAAAACGGCTTTCCGACCGATTATCTCGAAGAGATCGTCTGCTGTGAAAAATGCCGCGACACGGGCATTTTTGAAGACGGTGTGTGCGAATGTCTCGACCGGATATATAACAAAGAGCTGACAAAGGAGCTGGGCACGCTGATGCGCCGGGGCGACGAGAGCTTTGAAAGATTTGATCTGAGCCTCTATCCCGACACGTTTGATCCCACCGGAAATATCGTCCCCCGTGAGGTCATGAGCAAGGTGCTTGACAGATGCCGCCGCTACGCCGAGAACTTTCCGAACGTCTCATCCGATCTGCTGATGCAGGGAGACACCGGACTCGGCAAGACCTATCTGTCAGCCTGCATCGCAAGAGTCGTGGCGGACAAGGGATTTTCCGTGTGCTATGATTCTGCCTTTACTGCGCTGGAATATTTTGAGAAGCAGAAGTTCAGCCGCGATATCGATGAGGCAGCCGCCGCCGACAATCGGGTAAAAAGAATGCTCGACTGCGATCTGATGATCCTTGACGACCTCGGCACCGAAATGGCGACTCCCATGGCGGTAAGCGCCCTGTATAACCTTATCAACACCCGCCTCGTCAACGGCAGGCGTATGATCATAAGTACGAATTTAAGAGACGACGAGCTTGCAAAACGCTATACTCCCCAGATAGCCTCACGCATTTTAGGCGAGTTCGTTCACCTTCCCTTCGCAGGAAACGACATCCGAATGATCAGGAGGTAAATTACGATGCAGCACGAAATATTGAAGGAAATTCCTCTGCTTGATGCGAACGGAGACCTCACAGAGCCGGGCTTTGCGAAAAAGCTTCTGCCCGTATACAGCCGAAAGGCTATAAAGGCGTCAAAGCTTCGCATCAAGGAATGGGATTACTATCTCATTTCAAACGGTCACTATGCCATGGCTCTGACGATCGCCGATAACGGATATATGGGACTTGACTCCATTTCGCTCATCGATATGGACAACGATTTTTCCATCACCCAAAGCCCCATGGGTGTGCTGCCCCTCGGCAGGACGGGTCTGCCCGAGACCTCAAAAGCAGGCGACACGGAGCATTCCGGCAAGGGCTACGCTCTCAGCTTCAAAAATGACGGAAAGGGAAGACGCGTGCTTACCGCCCAGATGGACGCTTTCGGTCCGCTCGGCGCTTTCGTGGGCAGTGTTGAACTGTTTGACGAGCCAGAAGAGAGCATGGTCATCTGCACTCCCTTTGAAAAAAAGGCTCACTTCTACTTCAATCAGAAGATCAACTGTATGCGGGCCCGCGGCGAAATGAGCTACGGCGGCAAGACCTATACCTTTGATCCTGCCGACAGCTTTGCCGTTCTGGACTGGGGACGCGGTGTGTGGACGTATCACAACACGTGGTACTGGGGCAGCGCCTCATATCAGGCGGACGGCGTGCCTTTCGGCTGGAACATCGGCTATGGCTTCGGGGACTGCCGTGCCGCCAGCGAGAATATGCTTTTCTATAACGGCAGGGCACACAAGCTTGGTCAGGTGAAATTCAACATCCCCGGCGGAGAAAAAGACTTCATGTCCCCGTGGACGTTTACATCCGATGACGGAAGATTTGAAATGTACTTCGTGCCGCAGCACGACAGAGCCTCATGTACCGACGTCAAGCTCATAAAGTCCGATCAGCATCAGGTCTTCGGCCTGTTCACCGGAAAAGCCGTTCTCGACGACGGCACGGTGATCAACGTGAAGGATTTCCCGGGCTTTGCCGAAAAGGTGGAAAACAAGTGGTAAGCATCGATAATCAGAAGCACTTCCGCAAGGCGGCAATATTCAAAATACTGCTCACCCTCGATATGATCTGGTCTCACGCCGAAAATCTCGCCGTCTACACTCTGGATCGCTCTCAGGGCTTTGCTGCCGCGCTTATTATTTTTCTTGACAAGGTTCAGCTCACTTCGGTGGGACTTATCAATGCCGGCTTCTTCTTTATCTCCGGCTTTTCGTTTTTCAGCGGCTTTACAATGGATAAGCTTCCGCGCAAATGGAAAAACAGATTTCATACGCTGCTTATCCCGTGGCTTATCTGGAACACGGTAATGTGGCTGTCGTTCATCCTGATGGGGAAAATACCCGCCATCGCCTCAAGAATGAATATGGCGACAGTATACGCGCCCACATTCCGCTCATGGTTTGTTGACGGTCTGCTCCATTCCGCCAACGGTCCCATGTGGTTCATGCTCAACCTTCTGATCGCAGTTGCTCTCGCACCGGTCATATACTGTTTTATAAAAAACCGGATCATGGGACTTATATACATCGCCTGTCTCATTATCGCCAGATATTTTATTCAGTACGATTTCAACTCAGCCTTTGCCTCCGTCATATACTTTTCCGAGGCAGGCTATATCGCGCTGCATATGCGCTCCTTCTGGCTACGCTCGTTTACAAAACGGGAAAAATATATCGCAGGAGCAGTTGCTCTCGCGTTCTATATTGTTTTTTACGGCATTCCGTGCACGGCGGGAACAATTATACACGTGCTTGTCCTGTCTGTGGTGATACCCGCTCTCTGGGTGCTCGTGCCCGACAGAGAGCTTCTCCCCCTCGAAAAGAGCTTTGATACCTATCGCTTCTGGATATATGCCTCGCATTATCTGCTGCTTGAAGCGATAGAAAAGCTCTGGCTTATTTTCGCCGGTGATACTCCCGTTGCCGCACTTATCGACTATCTTTTTGCACCCGTTATCACGATGGCGATACTTATCGCCGGCGGATATGTTGTCAGAAAATATCTGCCGAGAATATGGGGCGTGCTCAACGGTATAATTCCAAATTGACTAATGTTTATTTCATAATCAGGAGGTCTGATTTATGTCTATTAATTATACAAACGCATCAAAAATCGAACTTGAAAATGAATATGCACAGTGCAAAGAAAAATATGACGCGCTGAAGGCACAGGGCTTAAAGCTCAACATGGCGCGTGGCAAGCCCGGTCCCGAGCAGCTCGATCTGATCGGCGATATGCTCACCTGCCTTACACCCGAGGATTTCAAAGGTCTGAGCGTTGACGCGAGAAACTACGGTGAGCTTACGGGACTTTCTGAGGCCAAGGCGCTGTTCGCGGAAATTCTCGGCTGCAAGGCGGAGGAGATCCTCGTCGGCGGCAACTCGTCCCTCAACCTCATGTATGACACGGTAGCAAAAGCCTTTACCCACGGTCTCAACAACTTTCCCTGCCCGTGGCACAAGCTGGATAAGGTCAAATGGCTCTGCCCCGCCCCGGGATATGACCGTCATTTCAAGGTGACGGAATCCTTCGGCTTTGAGCTGATAACCGTTCCCATGACTCCCACAGGCCCCGATATGGACACGGTGGAGGAGCTTATAAAGGACGAGGCGGTCAAGGGTATGTGGTGTGTGCCCAAGTACTCAAACCCCGACGGCATCACCTATTCCGCCGAGACCGTGCGCCGCATCGCCGCGATGAAGCCCGCCGCGCCGGATTTCCTGCTGATGTGGGATAATGCCTACTGCATCCACGAGTTTGCGGGCGATTTCGTACCTTTTGAGGATATCCTGACTCTCTGCCGTGAGGCGGGTAATCCCAATATGGTATATGAGTACGCCTCCACCTCCAAGATGACCTTCCCCGGCGCGGGCGTATCCGTTATGGCGACCTCCGAGGATAATTTGACGGCGTATAAAAAGCTGCTGACCGTGGAGATCATATCCTATGACAAGGTCAATCAGCTCCGCCATGTAAAGTATCTTAAAAATAAAGAAAACACCCTTGCGCTTATGAAAAAGCACGCGGGTGTTCTGGCGCCGAAATTTGCGTGTGTGCTTGAAAACCTTGAAAAAGAGATCGCACCGACCGGTATTGCGAGCTGGCAGAAGCCCACAGGCGGATATTTTGTCTCCGTCAACACGCTCCCCGGTCTTGCAAAGCGCACTTTAACTCTGACCAAAGAGGCGGGCGTGACCATGACCGGCGCGGGAGCGACCTTCCCCTACGGCATTGACCCCAATGACTCCAACATCCGCATCGCGCCCTCCTATCCCACGGTATCAGAGCTTGAAAAGGCGATGCAGGTGTTCTGCGTGAGCATGAAGATAGCCGCATTGGAACAGAAATTGGGGAAATAAGCCTGCATTTTTAAGAAAGGAGGTTATTTATGGCAGAAAGGTTCAGACGCTATACCGTCATGCACGGGGAAAGCAAGGTCGTTTCGATCCGCTCGGACGGAAGCTGCACGATATATTCCCACCGTAAAATGCCATATAACCTCTATCTCGAAAAATGTGAGACCGGCGAAATTGACACGCGGCTGAATAACCTTGTGAATTTCTACTACTGGTGTTCCTCGCGTATGCTGTCGCTTGACCGCAAATATGCCAAGGAAATTCTCAACAGTCTGGGGCAGAAACAGGCCGTCACCGACAGAGAACGTGCGGAGATCGCCATTTCTTACCACGCTCTTTCCCTGACGGATATCTATTGGGTAAAATGCGACCGCGAAAAGGTCTGCTTTGCAGACATCAGCCTGTATTCCCACAAGTTAGGCGACGCTTTTGTGGATGTGTGTCTTCGAGGCAGACAGTTAACGCTTGAAAACTCACGCCTTATGGACGGGCGCGACGCCGCCGGAGACATCGCCACCACCGGCATTGCGGCAAAGGCATGGATACGGCGGGACGACGGCTTCTATCTTCTCAAGGATGGCGACAGACGGGACGTTGAGTCCGAGCTTCTGTCTTCAAAGATCCTTGACTGCTTTGATGTGGCGCACGTTCGCTATGAGCGCGATACTTACGACGGCGAGACGGTCAGCAAAAGCCGTATCATAACCTCGCCGGAAAAGAGCATCACGGCGATGGAATTTATAGATGTTTATGCTCTTAATCACGGGCTTGACCTGTATAAAATGATCCTTTCAAAGGATGCTTATCAGTATTATATGATGAACATCATGGATTATCTTTTGGGCAACACTGACCGCCACATGGCAAACTGGGGTTTCTGGATCGACAACCGAAACAATTCTCTTTTGGGACTATACCCGCTCATGGACTTCAACCGCGCCTTTAACTCATATGATACCCTGGACGGTGCGTTGTGCCAGACGACCGAAAAGCCCATGACACAGCTCGAGGGTGCATTGGAGGCGGTCAGAGCTGTCGGGCTGAACAGGATAAAAGAGATCGACTATTCGTGGTTTTCCGATGAAAACCAAAGGGAAATGTTCAAAAAAAGACTTGCGGTGCTGGAAGAAGCCGTGTTGTAAAAAACAGTTGACTTTATTTGTTTTTCTGCATATAATATCAGCAGGAAAGTTAAGCTTTCTTTTTGGGATTTTGTCGGAATGCCCGTTAAAAAAACCGAAGAAATTGCGAGGGGTTTGTCGGATGCACCTGGCTAATAAAAAACCGAAGAAATCAGTACTTTAGGAGAGGCAAAAATGCTTCTCCTTTTTTTGGAGAAACATATAAATGAATGTGGTATGCTGTTTTATAAAGGAGCAATTTTTTGCTGATCATAAAAACTATATTAAAATGCTTGATCCCGATAATATTACAAAACAGGCTCATCGTACATACCTGTGTTTGAAAATAACTGCTGACAGCAATGACTACTACATTCCGCTTAGAAATAATTTAGGAGCAGATGTCAGACCTTATGGAAGAATAGGACACTCTGTTCCTTCTCGTTCCCGTTCGGATGCCGGTCTTGATTTTCGCTATGCTTTGATAATAAATGACAGCTCTTACATAGAAATTCCGGAGACACCTAAAATTCCAAATGCTCAACTAAATAGAATAACCAACGACTATTATAAGATTGAGCATGAATTCAAAGTATACCTTAATGGATTTAGGAAAGCTTTGAGAAAGGGACGAATTCAGCTTGAGGCTCTTTATCGTGAATCATCCCTGATCAATTTCGCAAATGAATTATCACTATAAAAAACTCTCGCTATGAGTATTTTTCTCATAGTGAGAGTTTTCTATTTTATAACCACATTTTCCTCGCCGAGCAGCTCTCGAAGCTCGTCTACAAGCGCCTGATGAATTATGCACCTCGTGCCGATCTTTTTCTTTTCGTCCTCAATATAGATTATCATCTGCTGAGCGCCGGGGAACATTATCATGATGCGCTCTATGTGCTTCATTTCCCGGCAGTCTCTCGTTTTCAGCTTTACCCAGAGGGTCGATTTATCCGAAAGCTGTTCTGTTCTTACCGGCACTGCGGAGCCTATATCCTCGATGGGACGCACACTATCGGCCATGAGCTGAGGCTCTTTTTCGTCACGCACCGAAATTTTCCCCTTGACGATAACTGCACAGTTTTCCTGTAAATATACCGCGCTCACATCCAGCACCTTCTGAAAGGCGATCAGCTCCATCGTGCCTGTATCGTCCTCCAACTGCACGTATGACATGAGGGAATTGTTCTTCGTCGTGCGCGTCTTTGTGGCGGTGACGACACCGGCGACCGTGATAATCTGCCCATCCTCAAAGCGGCTCGGCCCGTCATCGGATGCAAAGTCTCCCATCACCGCGCCGATGGGTGTTATGCCGGCCTTGCGTATCTTATCGCGGTACTCGTCCATCGGATGACCGGTCAGATACAGCCCCGTCGTCTCTTTTTCGTGCATCATAAGTTCGCGGCGGCTGTATTCGTCAATATCGGGAATGGGAATACTCTCGGCAGCGACCTCGGTACTCTCGGAAAAATCGCCGAACAGATCGAGCTGACCGGAGACATTGTCCTTATTTGCGCGGGAGATGCTCTCCATTACGGCGGCGGCAACCGACATCAGCGCCCGCCGTTTATAGCCCATGGAGTCGAACGCGCCCGCTTTGATAAGATTTTCCACGACCCGACGGTTCAGATCCTTGCCGCTCATGCGTTTGCAGAAATCCTCAAAGGAGGCAAATTCGCCGTTTTCATTTCTCTCGGCGACCATAGAGTCGATAGCACCCCAGCCGATACCTTTGATGGCGACAAGACCGAAGCGGAGATCATCGCCCGAAACGGTGAAGTTGGAGTCGGACTTGTTTACATCCGGCGGCAGGAGCTTTATGCCCATCTCACGGCATTCGGCTATATATATCGCCACCTTTTCCGTGTTTTCAAGCACGGACGTGATCAGCGCCGCCATGTACTCCTGTGGGTAGTAATGCTTCATGTAAGCGGTCCTGTACGCCACCACCGCATAGCAAACCGCGTGCGCCTTGTTGAAGGCGTAGCTTGCAAAGTCGATGATCTCATCATAGATGCTGTTGGCAACATCCTCCGGCACGCCGTTGGCGACCGCACCCGCGATCTGCCGAGTCTCGTCGCCGTGTACAAACGCCACGCGCTCTGCGTCAATGACCTTGTGTTTTTTCTTGGACATGGCGCGGCGTATCATATCCGCCTGCCCCAGAGAGAAGCCCGCTAAGCGGCGGAATATCTCAATGACCTGCTCCTGATAGACGATACAGCCGTAGGTGACCTCAAGAATGGGTCTTAAAAGCTCATGCTTGTATCTTATTCTTTCGGGATGGGCGGAGCAGTCGATAAAGCGCGGTATGCTGTCCATAGGACCGGGACGGTAAAGCGAAATAATAGCCGTGATATCCTCAATGCTTCTGGGGTGAAGGCGGGTGCACACGCTCGTCATGCCTGTGCTTTCAAGCTGGAAAACACCGCCCGTGTGACCGGCGGAGAGCATCTCAAAAACGCCTTTATCGTCCTCGGGAATGTTCTCAATGCGGAAATCGGGCACTTTTTTGCGCACGAGCTGAACAGCTTCCTCTAAGACCGTGAGATTTCGCAGTCCGAGAAAGTCCATTTTAAGAAGACCCAGCTCCTCCAGAGTCGTCATCTGGTACTGACACACAAGTGACTCGTCGTTTTTTGCAAGCGGGACATATTCATATACCGGCTTTTCTGTGATGACAACGCCGGCGGCATGGGTGGAAGCATGGCGGGGCATACCCTCAAGTGCCTGTGCAACGTCTATAAGCTGCTTAAACTGCGGCTTCTCGGTGGATTCGTACAGCTCCTTCAAAGGCTTTGACAGACCGATAGCTTCTTTGATCGTCATGTTCAGTGCGCCCGGACCGGAGGGGATCTGCTTGGCGACCGCGTCGGTCTCGGCATAGCTGACGTTTAAGGCTCTGCCCACGTCGCGTACGGCAAGCCGCGCTGCCATCGTGCCGAAGGTGACGATCTGCGCCACATGGTCGCTGCCGTACAGCCGGTTTACATAATCTATAACCTCGCCGCGTCGGTTGACGCAGAAGTCTACGTCGATATCGGGCATGGAGACACGTTCGGGGTTCAGAAAACGCTCAAAAAAGAGGCTGTATTTGATGGGGTCAACATCGGTTATATACAGGCAGTAGGAAACGACGCTGCCTGCCGCGCTGCCTCGTCCGGGACCTACCGGTATGCCGTTTCGCTTGGCGTAGCCGATAAAGTCCGAAACTATCAGAAAGTAGTCCACAAAGCCCATCTTGTGGATCATATTCAGCTCGTATTCAAGCTGACTGTGCACCTCGGGGCGGTCCTTATATCTTACGGCAAAGCCTTTTTCACAGAGCTTTTGTAAGTATTCCCAACTGTCTGTCTCACCCTCGGGAAGATGGAAGCGGGGCAGATGATAGTGACCGAAAACAAAATCGAAATTGCACTTTTCGGCAATTTTTACCGTATTGTCGGCGGCTTCGGGGTACTGCGGGAACAGCGCGCGCATTTCCTCCTCGCTCTTTAAATACAGCTCCTTTGTCTCAAAGCGCATACGGTTTGGATCGTCGACCGTCTTGCCCATCTGAATACACATCAGAACGTCCTGATAATAAGCGTCGTTCTTTTCTGCATAGTGCGCGTCGTTGGTGAGCGCAAGGGGAATGAGCGTCTCACGGGAGAGCTTTATCAGTTCCTTGGAGGCTTCCTGCTCCTCCCTTATGCCGTGATCCTGTATTTCAAGATAGAAATCCTCGCCGAAAAGCTCTTTCAGCTCAAGCGCTCTCTGCTTTGCGCCCTCATAGTCGCCGTGTATGAGCTTCTGCGGAATTTCACCCGCAAGACAGCCGGAGAGACACACAAGCCCGTCCGAATATTTATGCAGCAACTCCCAGTCGATACGGGGCTTGATGTAAAAGCCGTCCGTGAAAGCCGCCGAGACAAGATAACAGAGGTTCTTATAGCCCGTGTCGTTTTTGCACAGCAGAATAAGATGGGAGTAATTATTGTCGGTGCCGTATTCTCTGTCGTGCATCGTGCGCGGCGCGACATACACCTCACACCCGATGATCGGCTTTATTCCGGCGTCCTTACACGCCTTGTAGAAAGCGACCGCACCGTACATCACGCCGTGGTCGGTGATGGCAAGGGCACTCTGCCCCATGTCTCTGACCTTTTCGGCGATCTCGTCGATCCGGCACGCCCCGTCAAGGAGCGAGTATTCGGTATGAACGTGTAAGTGTACAAATGCCATAACAGAC
>JAUNND010000064.1 GCA_030531595.1 Eubacteriales bacterium
TCCATTAAATCACTTCGGGAGCCAGGGACAGGATCTTCATGTATTCCTTGTCACGCAGCTCACGGGCGACGGGTCCAAAGATACGAGTGCCGCGGGGGTTCTTATCGCCGGTGTTGATAAGGACTGCAGCGTTCTCGTCAAAACGGACGTAGGTGCCGTCTGCGCGGCGGACGGGCTTTACGGTGCGGACGATGACTGCCTTGACGACGTCACCCTTCTTGACCGTGCCGCCGGGAGCTGCCTTGCGGACAGAGCAAACTATTACGTCACCGATGCTTGCATACTTGCGCTTGGAACCGCCAAGCACGCGGATGCACTTTAATTCCTTGGCGCCGGTATTGTCGGCGACCTTCAGATAACTTTCCTGCTGTATCATATGGGCGCCTCCTTACTTAGCCTTCTCTACGATTTCGACAACACGCCATCTCTTGTCCTTGGACAGGGGGCGGGTCTCCATCACGCGGACGATATCGCCGACACCGCACTCATTGTTCTCGTCATGAGCCTTGAGGCGGTAGGTTCTGCCGATGATCTTCTTATAGGTCTTGTGTGCTACGCGGTCCTCGACGATGACCACAACGGTCTTATCCATCTTGTCGGATACTACCTTGCCAACGCGGGTCTTACGGGAAGTAGTTCTTTCTTCGTTCATGTTCACTTACCTCCTTAGTTCTTCTTCTCACTGAGAACAGTGAGAACGCGAGCTATGTCGCGGCGTGTGGCGGAAATCTTGGTGGGATTGTCAAGATGATTGGTAGCGTGCTGCATACGGAGCATGAACAGGTCCTTCTTGAGGTCGACGAGCTTGCTCTGGAGCTCTTCAACGGACATGGAGCGTATTTCGTTTGCCTTCATCTTATTCACCACCGTTCTCGGACTCTTCGCCGGCCTTGACGATCTTGGTCTTGATGGGCAGCTTGTGGCTTGCAAGACGCAGTGCCTCGCGGGAGACTTCTTCACCCACGCCGCCGATCTCAAACATTACTCTGCCGGGCTTAACGACTGCGACCCAGTACTCAGGGGAGCCTTTACCGGAACCCATACGGGTCTCAGCGGGCTTGCTGGTGACGGGCTTGTCGGGGAATATCTTGATCCAGACCTGACCACCGCGCTTGGTGTAACGGGTCATGGCGATACGTGCTGCTTCGATCTGGTTGGAAGTGATCCAGCCGGGCTCCTGAGCCACAAGACCGAACTCACCGTAGTTGACGACGTTGCCGCGGGTAGCTTTGCCCTTCATGCGGCCGCGCTGTACTCTGCGGTACTTTACTCTTTTAGGCATTAACATTAGTTGTTGCCTCCTTCCTTGTCGGCAGCGGGACGGGGACCTCTGTTGAAGCCCTGACCTGCGGGACGCTGACCGTAAGTGCCCTGACGGCGATCGCCTGCGGGACGCTGACCGTCACGGGGTGCTCCGTCGCGGTTGAAGGGACGGCGCTCGCCGCGGTCTCCGCCCTGACGGCGGTCGTCTCTGCGGCGGCGTTCGCCTGCGGGCTTGGAGGTATCCATCACGCGGGGAGTGGTGCGGAGGGTCTGAGAAAGGACTTCGCCTTTGTAGATCCACACCTTGATGCCGATGCGGCCGTAGGTGGTGTCTGCTTCTGCGAAACCGTAGTCGATGTCGGCACGGATGGTCTGAAGAGGAATGGTGCCTTCGTGGTAGCACTCGGAGCGTGCGATCTCAGCGCCGCCCAGACGGCCGCCGCACTTGACCTTGATGCCGCGTGCGCCCATGCGCATTGCACGACCCATTGCGTTCTTCATTGCACGGCGGAAGCCGATACGCTTTTCGAGCTGCTGTGCGATACCCTCGGCAACGAGTTGTGCGTTGGTGTCGGGGGTGCGGACTTCGACGATGGAGAGAGCAACGGACTTGCCGATGAGCTTCTCAACATCCAAACGGAGCTTCTCGATCTGCTCACCGCCCTTGCCGATGACGACACCGGGTCTGGAGCAGTGGATATAGATGCGAACCTTTGCGCTGTCGCGCTCTATCTCGATGGTGGGGACACCGGCGGAATAGAGGGCCTTCTTGAGGAATTTACGGATATTGTAGTCTTCGACCAGCAGGTCGCCGACCTTTTCTTCTCTTGCGTACCATCTGGAATCCCAGTCTTTGATAACGCCAACGCGCATACCATGAGGATTAACTTTCTGTCCCATAATTCTGCCTCCTTCCCTTACTCTTTCTCCGCAACAGCGATCATGATGTGGCTGGTGCGCTTATTGATGCGGTACATACGACCCTGAGCGCGGGGCTGTCCTCTCTTGAGGATGGGGCCTGCGCCTGCGTAGGTCTCACAGACATAGAGCTTCTCGGGATCCATTTCAAAATTGTTCTCGGCGTTCGCCATAGCGGACTTGAGAACCTTGATCATCAGCTCGCAGCCGGCCTTGGGGGTGTTCTCCATGAGAGCCATGGCGACCTTGGCGTTCTTGCCGCGGATCATGTTGCAGACGATCTCGACCTTGCGGGGAGAGATGCGAGCGTACTTATGCTCTGCACGTGCTATTTTCTTTTCGTCCATTTTCTCTCCTCCTTACTTAGCGGTCTTGCTGCCGGAGTGGCCGCGGAAGGTACGGGTGGGAGCAAACTCACCCAGCTTGTGACCGACCATATCTTCGGTAACATACACGGGGACATGACGGCGACCGTCATGGACAGCGATGGTGTGTCCGACGAAGGACGGGAAAATAGTGGAGGAACGAGACCAGGTCTTGACGACCTGCTTGTTGCCGGTCTGGTTCATCTCGGTGACTCTCTTCATCAGCTCGGGAGCGACGAAAGGTCCCTTTTTAATACTTCTGCTCATTAACTATTACCCTCCTTACTTAGCATTGCGGCGCTTGACTATGAACTTATCGGTAGCGTTCTTGGTCTTGCGGGTCTTGTAACCGAGTGCAGGCTTGCCCCAGGGAGTAACAGGGCCGGGACGGCCGACAGGGCACTTGCCTTCACCACCGCCGTGGGGGTGGTCGTTCGGGTTCATGACGGAGCCGCGGACGGTGGGACGGATGCCCATGTGGCGTTTGCGGCCTGCCTTACCGATGTGGACGTTTGCATGGTCGATGTTGCCGACCTGGCCGATAGTCGCATAGCAGTCCAGACGGACCTTGCGCATCTCGCCGGAGGGCAGACGCAGGGTAGCCATGCCGTTTTCCTTGGCCATGAGCTGGGCTACATTGCCGGCGGAACGGACGAGCTGAGCACCCTTGCCGGGATAGAGCTCAACATTGTGGATCATGGTACCTACGGGGATGTTTGCAAGAGGCAGAGCATTGCCGGCCTTGATATCGGCTGCGGCGGAAGCCACGACCTTGTCGCCTGCGGTCAGACCGACAGGGGCGAGGATGTAGCGGCGCTCGCCGTCGGCGTACTCAACGAGAGCGATGAATGCGCTGCGGTTGGGGTCGTACTCGATGCGCAGAACAGTGGCCTCGACGTCGCGCTTGTCGCGCTTGAAGTCGATGACACGGTACTTCTGGCGGTTGCCGCCGCCCTTGTGGCGGACGGTGATGCGGCCGTAGCTGTTGCGGCCGGAGTTCTTCTTGAGGACTTCAAGAAGGTTCTTCTCGGGCTTGGCATGCTTGTCAACTCCGTCGAAGCCGGAGACAGTCATCTGTCTGCGGGCGGGAGTGGTAGGTCTGTAAGTTTTAATAGACATTCTTCAAATCCTCCTTATGCCATGCCTTCGAACAGCTCAATGTTCTTGGAGTCGGCACTGAGCTTTACGACAGCCTTTTTCCAGGAGGCGGTCTTGCCCATGGGGTAAGCGCCCTGACGCTTGGACTTTGCACGGACGTTCTCGGTGGTGACCTTGATAACGGTGACACCGAAGATCTCCTCGACAGCCTTGGCTATCTCGATCTTGTTTGCGTCCTTGGCAACTTCAAAAGCGTACTTTTTGATGTCAAGGTCTTCCATGGACTGCTCGGTGATGATGGGGCGGATAACTACATCGTAAGCGGTCTTCATCAGGCGTACACCTCCTCGATCTTTGCAAGGGCTGCCTTATCGACGACCATCTTGCCGCCGGTAAGGATCTGGTAGGGGCTGAGAATGGTGGAGATCGTGGTCTCTACGCCGCAGATGTTGCGTGCGGACTTGACAACGTTCTCATCCACGTTCTCGGTAACGACAAGAGCCTTGCCCTCGATACCGACCTTGTTGAGGAAGGTCTTGAAGGTCTTGGTCTTGATCTCGTCCATCTTGAGACCGTCGACAACGATGATCTCTTCCTCTGCTGCCTTGGCGGAGAGGGCGGACTTGAGGGCGATTCTCTTAACCTTCTTATTGAGGGTGTAGGAGTAATCTCTGGGTTTGGGAGCGAATGCTACGCCGCCGTGGTACCATACAGGAGATCCTGCAAAGCCTGCACGGGCGCGACCTGTGCCCTTCTGTCTCCAGGGCTTCTTGGTGGTGTAGGAAACCTCACCCTTGGTGAGTGCGCTCTGAGTACCCTGACGGCAGTTTGCAAGATGATTCTTGACTGCGTCGTGGAGAACGCTCTTGTTCGGCTCGATGCCGAAGATGGCCTCGGAGAGCTCGATCTCACCGATCTTCTCGCCTGCCATATTAAATACGTTAGCTTTAGGCATTTATGCTGCTCTCCTTTCTTTACTTGGTACGTGCGGAAGCCTTCTGGGGGTTGACACGAGCAGAAGCCTTCTGGGGGTTGAGGGAAATACCGGCGCCCGCCTGCTTGACGATCTGGGTCTTGACGGTATCCTTAATGTAGACGATGCTGCCCTTGGGGCCGGGGACGGCGCCGCGGATAGCGATGAGGTTGAGTTCGGGATCGACCTTGACGATGTCGAGGTTCTGAACAGTGACCTGATCTACGCCCATGTGTCCTGCCTGACGCTTACCCGGCATGATGCGGGAGGGGTCGGTGGAGGAGCCCATGGAACCGGCGTGACGGTGAACAGGACCGCCGCCGTGGCTGGTGGGAGTACGGCCCTGACCCCAGCGCTTGATAACGCCGGCGTAGCCGTGACCCTTGGTTGTACCGGTGACGTCGACCTTGTCTCCTGCTGCGAAGACGTCGGCCTTGACGGTGTCACCGACTTCGAGTTTGCTCATATCCTCAAGACGGAATTCCTTGAGGTGCTTGACAGGAGCGACTCCTGCCTTTTTGACGTGACCGAGCTCGGGCTTGGTCAGCTTCTTTTCGGCTACTTCCTCGTAACCGAACTGGACGGCGTCATAACCCTCTTTTTCCTTGGTCATCTTGGCTACGACCACGCAGGGGCCTGCCTCGATAACGGTCACGGGAATGACCTTGCCGGTCTCGTCGAAGATCTGCGTCATGCCGACCTTCTTGCCGATGATGGCTTTCTTCATGTAAGATATTTCCTCCTTGCGGTTATTGGTTGCCTTGCATGGAACGCTCCTTGCGGAGTCGACCGGAGGCCGGCAACTTAACCCGTCCGCCTCATTATATTTGCGGACTGTGGGTCTTTAAGATGTGTGGACCCGACTTCTTTCTCTGTCGGGGAGAGTGCCTTTCAGCTTTTTGAAATTACAGCTTGATCTCGATTTCCACACCGGCGGGAACTTCGAGGTTCATAAGAGCCTCAACGGTCTTCTGGGTGGGGGATACGATGTCGATCAGGCGCTTGTGGGTGCGGCGCTCGAACTGCTCACGGGAATCCTTGTACTTGTGAACTGCACGAAGGATGGTGACGATCTCGGTCTTGGTGGGCAGAGGGATGGGGCCGGAAACCTTTGCATCGGTGCGCTTTGCAGCTTCCACGATGGTCTCGGCAGCCTTGTCGATCAGCTGATGATCATAGGCCTTCAGGCGGATGCGGATCATGTTCTTGGTAGTGCTTGCCATGGTTTTTTCTCCTTTTGTACGTTTGGTGCGGCATTGGGTACCGCCCTCTTATGCGTACAGCTTGAGGTCTCCGTAATCTCATACACACAACCGTGCGTATCAGACCGCGTCCGAAAAAAGAAACCGACTTTTCAGCCGGTCAGACTTCTCTCCGCAACGCGCGATATACGCGTGTATAAGGAAAGACCTCAGCCGCCCGATTGCATACCTCGGGTATTTCCCGGGTACCGGACATACTCCACGAAAGTTACCTCGCTTTCACGAGCAATCTCCCGCTTCATCGCATAATACGCGCCTTCATTTAACGCGCTCAGTCAGTATAACAGCTAAAATGGCTTATGTCAAGTGTTAAATTGAAGTTTTTTGAAATTATTTTGAAAAGATCGGCGGAGGCTCTGCCTCCGCCGCACATCTTTTTATGCCTTCTCTTTCTGATAGTCGTAGCCGCAGTAGAGGCACTCGCCTTCCCAAACGGTCTCTCCGTTTTCGTAAAGAGTGCCCGTGATGGTCATAGTGTGTCCGCACCAGGGGCAGACGATGGTCCTTTTCCCGCCCGGAGTCCCTTTGCCGCGAACATTTTCATTTTTCTCCATTCCGATATTCCTCTTATATTATTTAATCTTTCTCTGTTCACAGACGGTTTCGAAGGGGCAGGCTATCACCGCAATATAGCGTTTGCCCGATTTCTTCTTTTTGTGTTTCCTGTCCGGTTTACAGTAGTCGCTTCTGACCGCCGCTGCCACGATCTTCTCTCTGACCGCATCTTTGACGTCGGGATCGCCGTTGAGTGCTCTTGACACCGTGCTCGCGCTCACGCCGCATTCTTCTGCCAGCTTCTGTATCGTCATAACGTACCCCTCCTCCCGAAAAATTCTATATTTTTACATTTTCGCACTATTCCGAAATCCGCCGTTTTGTTTCGGTCATTATATCACCGATTTATTCGGAATGTCAACGCATCTCCCCGTTAAAATGCAGATTTATGCATTATTAACACATCGTTTAGCATTTTTATTCTTTATATCCCGTTTGAGCAGCAAACGTTTTTTGGGGTTTCTCCATGTAACCTTATACGCATCCGCTCACAGTATGTTACAGCGGATTTTGTCAAATATTGAACGAAGCTTTTTCCGGCGCGGTCACGGCTGTTCCGGTTTTTTCGTTATATCCGTGACACGGCATTTCCCCGCGTCAACGGTAAAGCCGATCTCCATGCCCGCAAATTCCAGAGCATAGCGCCTTTCACGGTCGTGGTGATAGCGGGGGCGCGGATCGTTGGCAAGTACGGCGGTGAGTGCGGGAAGCTTTTCCGGCGGGACAAAGCTTTTCGTATCGCCGGCGAACTCCACCTCCAGCGTCTCGCCGCTGTCGGGGGCAAAGCCGGAGAGGGCCTCGGTATGACAGTCGGCATAGGGGATATAGGGCTTTATGTCAAAGACGGGCGTACCGTCCATGAGGTCTGCACCCGCGACGACAAGGAATGTGCCGCGGCTTTCATCGCGGTCGATGCGCACAAGTCTCACGCAGCTCAGTCCGAGCGCGTTGGGGCGGAACGGCGAGCGCGTGGCAAAAACGCCGAGGCGTTTGTTGCCGCCGAGTCTCGGCGGGCGGACGGTCGGCGACCAGTCGGAGCGCAGGTTCTCGGAAAACTGCCAGATAAGCCACAGGTGCGAGAAGTCTTCTATCCCTCTGAGCGTATCGGGATTTCTGTATTCCCTTTCAAATACGATCCTCGACTCTATCATATCCGCTATTCCCGCCTGACGCGGAATACCGAATTTTGTCTCAAAATCGTTCTCGATATGTGCTATCGGACGTATCTCATAAGTTTTCATATCTTTCACTTTAAGCTTTACGCTTATTCCTTTATGGCCTTGACGAAGACCTTCCGATAAATAAGGATCGCCAGAAACAGGACGAGAAAGTCACAGCAGGGCTGACCCATGACCACGCCGTAGAGAGGCCAGACGAATTTGTTGAGCGTGATCATAAACGGGATATTGAAAAATATCTGACGGCAGCCTAAGAGCAGCAGCGAATACTGCCATCTGCCGACCGCCTGACAGAGTGTGCTCGTCATCAGAATGATGCTCATGAAGGGGATGGAGATAAGGTAGAGGCGGATCATCGTGCAGCCGTAGGTGATCGTCTCGGCATCGTCGATAAAGATGCGCATGAACATCTGCGGCACAGCCTCGCACAGAATGAGTATACATATAAGTATGCTCACCATCAGCTTTATCGTGTAGGCGTTGACGGCACGGACGCGGCTGTAATTCTTCGCGCCGAAGTTGTAGCTGACCAGCGGCAGTATGCCCTGCGACATACCGTGTACGCAGTTGATGCCGATGAACGCCACCTTTAAGGTGATGCCGAATGCCGCCAGAGCGATATCCGAATAGGATGCTATCAGCAGGTTCTGGATGAAGTTGCCTGTTGCGCCGAGCACCGGCAATATGAACGAGGGCAGACCGGTCAGAGCGATCGTGCCGAGGAGCTTAACGGAAGGAGCATACTTCACGGGGCTGAGGCAGATAAGGCTCTCGCTGCGAAGTCTGCCGTATATAATAAGGAAGTAAATAAGCGCGATGCAGTTGCATACGGCAGTCGCCATCGCCGCGCCGACGACTTCAAGCTTAAAGGCAAAGATGAAGATCGGGTCGAAAACGCAGTTGAGAATGCCGCCGAGCATAAGACCGAAGCTCGCTTTCTTCGCCTGCCCCTCGGCGCGGAGCAGATTGCACATCACGACCGACGCCACTGTCGGTATGCCGCCGAAAACGAATATCCAGCGCAGATAGCCGGAGGCGTAGGGTATCGTCGCGTCCGAGCCGCCCGCAAGGCGCAGGACCGTCGGCATGAACACGCTCATCAGAAAGCAGATCAGCGTCATGAACACCACCGACGACCACAGACCGAGCGAGGATGCGCGGCTTACCCTGTCATAGTCCTTTTCTCCGAGGGCTCTTGCCATGACCGCGTTCGTGCCGATGCCGAAGAGATTTGCAAAGGCGTTGAGTATCTGGTGGATGGGGAACACCACCGACATCGCCGCCACCTGAATGGGATCACCCAGCATCCCGACGAAAACCGTATCAGCCAGAGAATATATAATAGTAATAACAGTGCTGATCATCGCGGGGATCACAAAAGAGCCCACCGCCTTTTTTACCGGAAGAGATTCAAAGACCTCTCTGTTTATTGCCTGTGCCATTTCCTTCTCCTGTTATAAAAATGTGCGGAAAGCCTTGACGCTTTCCGCTTTTTTATTTAATGATAATTCTGTTGCCGTGGATAGCCAGCCGCCCCGCGCAGTAGAGGGATACCGCCTGCGAGAGTATCTTCCACTCGCCCTCTTCCATGATCCTCTGGCGGAGAGTCTCCGCCGTGTCGTCCGGGGAGACATTCACGGCCTTCTGTAAAATGATGCCGCCGATGCCGCCCTCGCCGTCGGCAAAGTACGCCGTGGCGCCGGACACCTTCACGCCTCTCTCCAGTGCCGCCCGGCACGGATCGCCCTCCACATCGGCAAAGGCGGGATAGAGCGCGGGATATGTACCGATGATGCGGTTTTTGAACTGATACGGCACGACGCCCAGAGGCCGGTCATACCCGGCGAGGATAACAAGGTCGATGTCCATATCCTTGAGCTTGTTGGCGATCGCCATGGAGTGGCTCGTCATGGTCGGAAACAGCTCGGGATCGACAACATATGCCGGTACGCCCGCGTTAAGCGCCCGTTTCATGGCATAGACGTCCTTCTCCGGTGAAATGACCGCCACCAGTTCAAAATTCCCTATTTCCTTAAAATACATGGAGTCTAAAATGGCCTGGAGCTTTGCTCCGTCGCCCGACACCAATGCCGCCGCTCTGATCATACTCTTTTTTCGCGGAAAAGTCTCCGCGCCCCCTCTTGTATATCTGAAAAAAACAGTCTATAATGGACGCAAGCATATTATGTAAAGCATTATACGATAATATTTGCCGCAGGTCAAGGCATGGAGGCACAAGTTATGACAGAAATTTTTCTTATTCGCCATACACAGGCGGAGGGCAACATATACAGAGCGATGCAGGGGCACTGGGACGGCGGCGTGACCCCCGCCGGACGGCTCCAGCAGCAATCTCTTCGGGAGCGGTTCAGGGACGTCCCCGTGGACGCCGTCTATTCAAGCGATCTCTCCCGTGCCGTTTTCACCGCCGAGGCCGTAGCCGAGCCGAAGGGTCTTGCGATCACGACCGACGTCCGACTGCGCGAGATCAACGTCGGGCCGTGGGAGATGGGCTTTTTCGGCAACGTCTTTCACGCCGACCCCGTTCAGGCGGAGTATTTCGTGCGCGACTCGGAGAAGTGGTACATCGAGGGCGCGGAGACATATGCTCAGGTGCGCGAGAGAGTCTATGCGGGCATAGAGGACATAGCCAAGCGCAATGACGGCAAGCGCATCGCCATCGTGTCCCACGGCGTATCCATCCGCTGCTTTTGCTCCAAGGTCACCGGCATACCTCTCACCGATACCGTAAGGCTGCCGATCTTCCGAAACACCTCCGTCTCGACCTTTACCTACGAAAACGGCGTGTTCACCCCCGTTGAGCTCAACAGCTACCGGCATATCGAGTCGCTGCCGCTGCCGCTTTTCAACAAGACGGACGATCTGCGGCATGAGTGCATCGACCCGAAGGAAGAGAGAGAATATTACGAGGCGTGCTATGCCGACTGCTGGCTTGCCGCCCACGGTGATCCGGACGGTTTTTCACCCGCGCCGTATTTTCATTCGGCGCAGGAGCATTACGCGCATGACCCTCATTCGCTCATGAAGCTTTATGACGGGGATGAGGCCGTCGGGATCGTGGAGCTGGACACGGCAAGGTGTGCCGAAGACGGCGTCGGCTGGGTGTGCCTTCTGTATCTGAAGGAGAGCTTTCGCGGAAAAGGCTACGGAATACAGGCGCTTGCGCGGCCCATACTCTATTATAAAAAGCTCGGCAGAAGGGCTCTGCGTCTGCACGTCGCCGAAGATAATCTGACCGCCATCCGCTTTTACGAAAATAACGGCTTTTATCGGCTCGGAAAAGACGGCAGACTTATTCTGATGGAATACGAACTTTAGGGCAATACCGCATAATGCGGCAAGAGCAGATGGCGAGTGCACAGCATAAGTTCGCGTAAGCCAAATCGAAGATTTGGACGCTCACTTAAGAAAATGGGTTCTGATGAAGGCATTTTTTTGCAGGAATACTTTGTGTATTTCAAGAAAAAATGACAAAATCAGGGCACATTTTATCCGTCAGCTGCCGCAGACGTATTGTGCGGTGTTGCCTTAGATATAACCCCCCATGAAAGGTGTTTTTATGATAACAAAAAGCATATACGACCGTCCGGCAACGGTGAAGCATCTTGAGCTGCCGGAGGGGAAAAGGATCCTTGTCATATCGGATATCCACGGCAATATGGAATATTTCCGAGGGGTGCTCGACAGGGTACATTTCAGTGAGGACGATATCCTCATCATCAACGGCGACTTCTGCGAGAAGGGACCGGACAGTCTCGGCGTGCTCCGTTATATAATGGAGCTTTCCGGACGCGGAAACGTCCACACGATCTGCGGCAACTGCGACGACTGGGGAACGGTCTTCACCGCCTCCCCCGAGGCCGACGGGCACATCCTTCAGTATATCCTGCACAAAAAACGCGGTCTCCTGTGGGATATGCTCCGCGAGTGCGGCATAGACCCGTTTGCCGTTGAGACTCTGGCAGAGTGCAAAAAGCAGCTTTTCAACGGTTTTCTGGACGAGTGGCGTTTTCTTATGCGCCTGCCCCATGCCATCGAGACCGACCGCTTCATCTTTGCCCACGCCGCCTGCGATCCGTCAAAGCCCCTCAACGAGCAGAGCGTCGACGATTTTGTCAAGTACGACTATTTTCTCAACAGTAACCGTTTCTTTGACAAATGGGTCATCGTCGGACATATGCCGGTCGTGCTGTATCACAAAAACATCGTCTGCGCCAACCCGATCGTTGACAAAGTCAAAAAGATCGTCAGCATCGACGGCGGGTGTGTGCTGAAGGACGACGGGCAGCTCAACTGCCTGATGATCCCGCATAAGGACTCGCAGCATTTCTACTGGTCGTCCTATGACAGCTTTCCGGAGTATACGGCGCTGGACGCTCAGAGCGAGGGCGAGCGCTCCTACTACGTGGCGTGGAGCGACAGCAGGGTGCAGGTGCTTGAACGCGGCGAGGAATTTTCCCGCTGCCGCCACGTCACTACCGGCTACGAGCTGGATATCCTCACGAAATATCTCTTCTCCGACGAGGAGATCACCCGCTGCAACGACTGCACCGACTATGTCATCCCCATTGAAAAGGGTGACGTCGTAAAGGTCGTGGAAACGACCTCCCGCGGCTATTTCATCAAACACAAGGGCGTGAGCGGATGGTACTTCGGCAGGCTTGAAAAGATCTGAAAAAAATCCGACCCGGAGCGGTCTGCTCCGAGTCGGACGGTATTTCGTTTGTCTGATTTATTTGACGAACTCGCCGAGCTTGGGGGCGAGGTAGCCGTTGCGGTCAAGGATCTCGATGCCGTCATCCACCGCCTGCAGCTCCTCGGCGTACATCGCGGAAGCTGCCATAGAGCGGCCTGTGACGCCGGACTGAATGACCATATCCACGTCCAGAGGCAGGCGCATGATCACGTGGTAGCCGTAGCTGCTCTCGACAGGCTCGGTAACGGTGTAGTTTTCGGAAGCGACAACGGCGTTTTCAAATTCGGCGACCATTTCACCGGGCAGGAAAACATAGCCGTCGGGGTAGACCGTCTTGCCGGTATCGTCGCAAAGCTCTGCTTTGAGTGCATTAAAGGTTTCAACAAGCTCCTTCTCATCGGTGATGGCGCGAAGCTGTGCGGAGACCTCGTCGGCCTTTGCCTTCTTCTCGGCTGCGGCCGCTTCGTCCAAAGGCTCACGGGTGGCGGTATCGATGGTGGCGAAGAGGATGTGGGTGGCGCAGAGGTAGCCTTCGTCCTCCATGAATTTCAGAGCGGTCTCGTCGCTGACCTTGCTGCCGTTTTCACCGTACAGCTCGTTCTGAGCGGCGGTATACAGAGCGCTGACAGTGTAGGCGCGTTCAAAGTCGGAGGGCTTGATATGCTCGTTGGCAAGAAGCTCGGCGAACTGCTCGTCGGTCGCATCCTCGCCGCAGGCGGATATCTTGTCGGCGGTCAGACGGTCGGCGATCTGCCGTGCCTCTTCCTCGCTCAGCTCGATCCCTTTCTCCTTTGCCAGCTTCTCAATGGAAGCGTACTGTCTGAGCATCTCGACGGAGTTGGCAACGGTCAGGTCGGAAACCGTGGTGCCCTCATCATCAATGGCGTCATCCCAGGTGTAAGACATACCGTAGTAGGCTTCCATCTGCTGGAGACTCATGGCCATCTGATTGACCTGCATATACAGATAGAAATAGTAATCATCCCATGTGATAAGCTCGCCGTCGATGTCCATGATCACGTCCTCGGGCGCGTGGGATGCGTAGAGCTTTTCAAAGTCGATCTCAATGGGGGAGGACTGAGGGGCTTCGGCTGCCTCGGGCGCTTCGGCTGCC
>JAUNND010000115.1 GCA_030531595.1 Eubacteriales bacterium
CTATTCCTTCAAGGAGAATTTATGATTAAAAACATAGTATTTGATATGGGCAATGTGCTCATAAAATTTGACCGGAACGCTTTTCTCGACAAGATTGGCGTTACCGGCGAGGACAGGGAGCTTCTCATGCGCGAGGTGTATCTGTCTATCGAATGGTCGATGATGGACAGAGGCTCACTGACCGAGGAAGAGGCCGCCGAAAGGATGTGCCGGAATGTCCCCGAGAGACTGCATGATACGGTACGCGCTCTGACGAGCGAGTGGGACAGACCCATTATGCCCATCGACGGTATGGCGGAGCTTGTACGTGAGCTTAAAGAAAACGGTTACAGGATACTGCTTGTGTCAAACGCGAGCTACCGTCAGCATGAGTACTGGGATAAGATACCCGGTTCGGAATGCTTTGAAGATACGCTTATCTCCGCCGATGTGAAGCTTGTAAAGCCCCAGCCGGAGATTTATCTCCACGCAGCGTATAAGTTCGGCATCCGCCCCGAGGAGAGCGTCTTTATCGACGACTCCGGTCCCAACGTGGAGGGCGCGGTGTATTGCGGCTGGAGCGGCATTATGTTCCACGGCGACGCTTTTGAGCTTCGGCGGAAGCTCAGATCCCTCGGCGTTGATATAAGCGCCGGATAATTCAAAACGGAACGTCTTAGGCGGTTCACCATAGGGAAATCCTTATGGCGAACCGCCTTTTCGGCGTTCCGTTTTTTGAATTATACCGTTACTTTCTGATCTCCGGGAGGGAGGCTGCGGCGGCGGACTGCCCCACGCGGCGGAATTTTTCATCCGGCAGAGCGAGATGTATCTTTTCGCTCAGCTCGCTGTACTCGTCTTTCAGCACCCGCTCGCACTCGGCAATAATAAGGTCGCCGCCCCTGCCGGACATCACGCGCCCCAAAAGCAGCACATGGCGGAATCCGTAGAGCTCGTGGTAGAGCGCCAGAGAATGAGCGAGATATACGCCGATGCTGCGGTAAACGGCAGCGGCGCGTTCATCGCCGTTTTCCATAAGCTTCTGCACGACCTTGAGCTTCTCCGCCGGTGACAGAGCTTCATCCGGCTCTATTCCCGCACGCGGCGCAAGCTTGATCACGCCGTCCTGCGAGAAGTATTTCACGCCGCAGCCGATGTCAAGCGACCATTCGTCCTGCATTGCGTCAGGGTTTGCGTCCACGGGGATAAAAGCAAGCTCGTTGAGCCAGCCGGTTATATATCCGTTTTCGTCCACATAGCCGCCCGCCTCGCTGGTGCCCATGGCGATACCTAAAATGTTTGTGTCTTCAAGGCTCATTGCACCGGCAAGCGCGGTCACGTCACCGTCGTTGAATACGTTGAAGGGCACATCGCCGAAGGTATCGGTAATGGCGCGGATGTAGATATCCTTGACCTTGGCGTCATACAGCTCCTGCGGGACTTTCAGAAACAGGGAGGCGCTCATGGTGCGGTCGTTGATGTAGATACCGGCGGAGGAGACGCCCACCGCGTCCACCCGCGGCATATGCTCCGCCGCCGATCTCAGCGCGGCGACTATGCCGTTATAGTGGTAATCGGGGTCGGAATTGGTTTTCGGGAACCACACGACCTCTTCGGAGTATACCGTCTCCCCGTCGATGACCGCGCTGACCTTCCGGTCGCTCCCGCCCGCGTCAAAGCCGATGCGGCAGCCGTCCAGATGTCCTCCGGCGGGCTTCGGCGCATCCTTTGCCTCGGGTATCACGTCCGTGAGAACGACCTCAAAGGGACGCTCGAAAATCTTTGCGAAGTAGTCATAGTCAAACGCCTGATTTCCGTTTTCGGAAAAGCACTCGCAGAGATATTCATATATCTCTCTGTCTGTGACATATACCCGAAAGCCGCCCTTCATCCACAGCAGAGTTTTTACAAGTCTGCGGATATAATAGCGGTCAGCCTCACGCATTTCGTCCGTACCGTAAATAAAGGTCTGTACGGATGCCATTTCACCCGCAGCTCTCTCCACGGCAATTCCTACCGGCTTCCCGGCAAACGCAAGAAAGGCTTTGTTGAACTTATGAAGAGGAATAAATTCCCTGTCAAGCTCGGGAAGATTTTTTATTTCAATTTCCACTCCGAGAAAATTCATTGTCAATACCTCCATAATAAAACGCTCTGTGAATTATTCTCTTTATTATAGCACAGTCTGCGATATAAAAACATTACAAAAATCAGAAAACAGTTGCTAATTTTTTCGGTCAAGCATATAATATCAGCAATCATAATGTGAAAACTAAACCGAAATGAGTCAAAAAAAACGTCCCCAATGGCAGTAAGTTAGCGTTTTCAAATGTAGGGCGGGGGCTCGCTCCCGCCGCAACCGCACGGGAACTCCGACTTCCCGAGTTTGCCAGTTGCTCTTCACCAATTTCTGAAAAAAATTATGCAAGTTGA
>JAUNND010000004.1 GCA_030531595.1 Eubacteriales bacterium
GGATCGAACCCCTGACCTCAAGATTGCGAACCTTGCGCTCTCCCAGCTGAGCTAACGGCCCTTATTGATTTAGCATACACATTATAGCACAATTTTTTGTTTTGTAAAGTAAAATCTGACAGGTTTAGAAAAAAACTATCGGATAAATTCACATGAGCATCGACGGATATATCCTATGGGACAGAATATGTTTTTGTTTTACCGAATGGATCCGCAAAAAAACTGTGAGCTGAAAACCCACAGTTTTTTGTGTTTTAAAAGCTGCCGCTGTGACCGCCGTGACTTCTTCCGGATGAGCTGAAATGTACTGAGCTCCCGCCCCCGGAGCTGTGGTTTTGCGGCGGCTGCGTTTTTCTGACTCTCGCAACCTGAGAACGGATAAATCTGTTATTGCTGTAACCGAGCGAAAAGCTTCCGGGACGCATATAGTCATGTGCCGAATACTGCTTTTCAACGCTTTTGTGCTTTCTCTTCATAGCTCCGACTAAAGCAAATGAGATCACGAAGCCGACAACAAGGTTGATCCCGACAAGCTCGCTGAGGTCAAGACCGGAAGACTGAGATACATAGCTGTCATACGGTACGGAGTTTCTTGCGGAATAGAGCAGCTCACCGCAGCCCTCAATGTAGTTTTTTGCAGCCGAAGCCCAGTCATTGTTTTTTAATGCGCCGAGATACTTGCTGTCAAGATATTGCTGACCGTAGTCTGTAAAGGCGGTGATGCCGAAACCGTGAGTACTGAGTGCGAATTTTCTCCCCAATACATCAACGGCAAGGATTATTCCGTCGCGTCCGTCACCGTACCCGCAGCCGTTATTATCGTAATAATCATCCGCAAATGCCTGAATATCCTTTCCGTTTGTACCGGCGGTAAATACCGCGCAGACATCGCATCTGTACTGCTCACTTATGCTCCCGGCGAGAGAATTGAGTTCATTGAGCGCTGAGCCGGACAAAACGTTTGCCTCGTCGTGTATGCGTATCGTTTGCGTATCCAAGAGCAGCAATGGAGAGTCCTTTGCGGAAGACTCATCGGAATAACCCATGGCTTCAAGCATTTTTTCTGCTGTTTTGATATACTCTCTGACGGCGGAATCATAGTCATACTGGCTGTTGTATACTTCAAGCAGAGCCATGGAGGCGTCACGAGTCATCCTTGAATTGATACCCTGAGTGCAGTAGAAGCAGAGCTTTTCATCGTCGAACCGATCGATAAGCATCATGCCTTCCGCATCGCCGAAGGCGGACTGAAAGATTTTCTGCCCCTGTTCATGACCGTTGGCACTGTCATCGGATTGACCGAAAAAATATGATACGACGATCCCGGTCTTATTATAGACATCGTCTGCCATTGCATTGAGGCTGTTAACGTCCTTAATGGCATACTTTTCATCGAAAACATAGCCTTCAAATGCGAAAGCACTGACTCCGATACATGACAGGAGCGCAATAAGGAGCAGCAGAGAAACCGTTTTTTTCATATAAAGCTCCTCCTTATACTGACATCGTGAGCAGCTCGATGATTGTCAAAGCCGCCGCTATGCCGAAGCCGTATCCGAGACGCTTAACCCAGGCAGACGCAGAGTCTACCGGAAGATCACCGACAAATTTTCCGGTCTGTCCGTTCATGGCAAAGACATATTTATTCCCGTGCCATGTAGTGTTAAGTATCCATACCGGCAAAAGAGCATATTTTGCTTTTCCGTTTTTTATATGCACCCGTCCCGTCTTCTGTGTCACACCGAGAAAACCCTGTGTCGTACTTCTGAGCATATCAAAAGAACTCTCTCTGACCCGTTCATTGGCTCTTTTAATGCTCTCGTCGTCTGAGACGTCATATCTGTCTGCATAATATCCGGTCAGATAAGCGCTTTGAAAAGGAACGGCTTCGTCCATATCAAACGGTTCAAGTGATTCCATAAGCTCATCGGCCATTTCTTTTGAACCGTCTACGGGGATGTTGTCAAACATCACGCTGCCGCAGCGGTCAAGCTCAAAAAACCTTGTTTCGGTATAGTTATAGCTGTGATCGCTCCATGTCCTGACCTGCGTAGCCGAAAACGAAGCTTCCGCTCTTGCATCCGCATCGAAAAGCCAGAAGGGAACATATATACCTTTTATCTCATCGAGATGGTTTTCGGAAGTAAAAAGCTTCGGAAGAAGCTTTTTCCCTTTGAAATGTGCTCTGAGAGCGTCTTTTGCGGCTTCCTTGTCAAGCTTGAAGGGAATGATAAGATCAGGCTTCAAAACACCGCTGATCGAAGAGGGGACGATCGTGGGATTGTCACAATAGGGGCAGCTTGTTGCTGCCGTAGTATCGTGGAGAAGAAGCTGTGCGCCGCAGCTTGGGCAGTTGAAGGCTTTCAGACCGTCGGTTTCATCAAAATGAGAGTCGGAATTGATCTGCCAGTTATCGGCAGGTTCGTGATACTCATTTGAGCTGCCGTCTGAATTCTCGGGATCGGTTTGGGCATATAGTTCTTCGATCTGCTCTACGGCAAAAACACTGTCGCAATAGTCACAGAGCATTCGCCCTGTGTCGCTGTCAAAATGCAGCGGACCGCCGCAGGCAGGACATTTATAGTTGGTTACCTGATTTTCCATGAAATATGTACCTCGCTTTTATAATTTAATCCATGCGTTTACCGCATGGATTAAAAAATCAAATAACGTCGCCGGTATCAAAGGGATCCCCGCATTCCGGACAGAATTTCGGGGGATTTGTCGGATCCTCCGGCTCCCAGCCGCATTTGTCACATTTATACTGAGGTACACCGGACGGCTTCTTCTGACCGCACTCCGAGCAGAATTTACCTTTATTGACCGCGCCGCAGGAACATACCCAGCCCGCTGCAATCTCCGGTTTTTTCGTACCGCATTCAGGGCAGAACTTACCGCTCACCTCAGCGCCGCAGCCGGAACATTTCCACGTATCGGCATTCTGTGCGGACTGAGATGCCTGAGACGGCTGCTGTGTGCTTCCCATCTGATAGAGGGACTGGGCATTCATGCCGCCGGCATTGACCGCCATATTCATTCCCATAAAGCCCATTGCCGCACCGTTTGCGTTCGCGGCGGCCGCCTTCATTGCATCAGCCTGTGCGCCGACCATGTGAGCTGCGCCCATAGTGGGATCACGGAACATGGCGTTGCGCTGAGCCTCTTTTATCATCGCTTCATCTTCGGCACTTGCCTTTACGCTGGAAACACCGAAGGATACGATCTCGATACCTCTGATGTCACGCCATTTTGCGGAAAGAACATCATTGAGCGCATCTGCCATCTCCATTGTATGACCCGGCAGAGAGGAATAACGGATACCCATGTCGGATATCTTTGAAAAGGCGGGCTGCAGAGCCGTCAGAAGCTCTGTCTTCATCTGACCGGTAAGACGGTCTCTTGTATATTCGCCCTCAACATTGGAGCAGATGTTTGTATAAAACAGCAGCGGGTTTGAAATCCTGAAGCTGTACTCACCAAAGCAGCTTACCGAGATATCAACGTCAAGACCGATATTCCTGTCGACAACGCGGAAGGGAACAGGGGAAGGAGTGCCGTACTTGTTTCCGATAAGCTCCTTTGTATTGATATAGTAAACACGCTGATCTTTCGGCGTCTCACCGCCAAAGGTGAAACGCTTTCCGATGGCCTTGAAAACCTCCAGGATACTGTCTCCGAGATCGCCGCTGAAAACAGACGGCTCAGTGGATGCATCATATCTGTATTCACCGCTCTGGGCGCAGACGTCAACTATCTTGCCCTGCTCAACGATCAGCATACACTGACCGTCTGCAACTGCTATGACAGAACCGCTTGTGATAATATTGTCGCTTCCGTATCTGTTGGATGAGCGGGAAGAGGTTTTTTTCTTGCCTTTTACAGCCAATACGTTTTCGGAAAGTGAATCACAGTAGAAGTATTCCTTCCATTGATCTGCCAGCACACTTCCGGCAGCACCGGTTATTGCTCTGATAAGACCCATTTTTAAATCTCCTCTGTTTTATTAGTATTGAGAATTTTTCTTTCGCATAAGGTAATATGCACCTGTGCCGGTACCGACAAGCAGGAGCGCTGATGCGGGAATGAGCCACCAGCCTGTGCTGTCCCCGTTATTTGTTACATTTCCGGAGGCGGTGACGCCGCCGGTGCTTGCACCTGTTGCGGTAGTGTCAAGCGTGCCTTTATTGAGCACCGGAGTAGGCGGGGGAGTCACCTGAGAATTGTAAGTGCTGTTGGGCGCTTCGGGATCGCCGCCGTTGATATTAAGACTTGCCGCCTGTTCTTCAACGTTTTTTGTTACCGTTCCGGCGGGGATGATCTCGCTCTTATTGGCCTTGCAGACGGTGCAGGTGTAGAGGCGGGCGCCGTTAGCGTTTGCGGTCGGTTCCTTGGTAACTATACCCTCGTCCCAGATATGATCTGTACGGGGCAGTTCCTCTGTTTCAAGCTCACCGCAGGAGCAGGTGCGCGTTTTAAGACCGGTCGTGACACAGGTCGCACTCTTGGTGATCTCCCATTCGCCGAATTCATGCTCGTGCGGTCCGGCGGGAACATCGACTTCCACTTCAACGGTATTTCCGTTGCCGTCGACTATGGTTTTGGTCGTTTTTGCGGCTGCGGCATTTACATTGACAAGGAAGCCGTCAGAAGAGCCGTTGTAGCTGACCTGAACAGCGACCTGTCCGGCAGTATTAAGAACGGACGGATATACATTGAGTCCGACACCGTTTACGGACTCCCAATAAGAGCCGTTGATATCATACACTTTAACGACCAGTCCGGACAGATCGATCGCAGAGCCGAAGTCATAGACGGTTCTGGAAGGAGCGCTGACGATCTCGATTCCGGAATATGTAACGGGAATAAGATTCGTATAGACCTCGCTGCTTCTTGCACCTCCGGAGACGTTATAAACTCCGGCGCAATAATACACCGTACCGAGAGTCTGTGCGGGAGTATAGGCAGCGGAATTTGCGCCCGTGATCGGGAAGAGATCACTGAAGCTGCCGCTGTAGCTCATGTACCACTGGTAACACACGAAACCGCCGTCATAAGATGTCGCTTCAACGCGCAGAGCGTCCGGGATACCTCCTCGGCAGGCATATACAGCCGAAGGCTCTTTGAAGATCACGGGAACGGCAGCACCGCCCGAGACAACGCCTCCGTCATAAGATGATGGTATGATTTCCGAATAGTCGAAGCCGTCCGGCTGAGGAAGCCAGGAATCAACAGCTCCGTAAGCAAATGCATTTCCGGACAGAATGCATGCGGCAAGCAGCATAACTGTCAATACAGATAAAATTCTTTTTCTCATAGAAACCTCCGTACCGAAAAATGTCGGCGTTTGACTGAATATAGTTTACCATAATCCATATGGGTTTTGCAACAGATTGTGTAAAAAAAGTTTTTTTAATCTGCATTTTTTTATGGGCGAAACCGGATTTTCCATTCCGAAATTTTTCTCTGACCGAAAAAAGGCAAAATACAGTTGAAATCTTCTTCCGGATATGTTATAGTATCACCCGTGCAGGATTGGTATATCGGTATTACTCCAGCTTCCCAAGCTGGCTAGGCGGGTTCGACTCCCGTATCCTGCTTTAACAAAAATCCCATATTTGTCTGCCAAGACAAATATGGGATTTTTGAATGATGTGTTCCGCTTTGCGGAACGTGATGTGCCTGACGGCGTGATGTTCGCCTGCGGCGGGCGATACGACCGTGAGAAGAGAATGAGGCCATGGAGAAAAGGAGACATGAATGAAGAAAAAAAGTTTTTTTGCGATTATTTTTGTACTTGTTTTGCTGTTCACGCTGATGGCGCTGCTCACCGGCTGCGATCGGAAAAGTGATGAGGCGGATACTGCCGGAACGGTTTTGAATGATGCTCCCGTCGGCACGACCGAGCCAGCAGAGACGGGTGAAAGCGCGGTCGAAACGGAGAAGATATCAGATGAGCAGGCGCTCTCTGCGATCAGGTATTACTGCCTCAGCTCTAATCCCAATCTTGAGAGCATCGTAAATTCCGGAGAATATCCGGTTTATTGGGAAATATCCGCAGGCGATGAGCGGGAGACGGTGGTTTTGTTCAGAGCGTATACGGGAGCGCTGGTTCGATATTATATCGACAGGCTTACGGGAGATACGTATGTAACAGAGTTCGTTCCCGGAATAACCCCGGAGGAACAGCGGACGGATGAAAGCTTTAATGTAAGAGATTATATTTCGGATTAATACCGTAAGTATTTATTTTCCCGAAAAAGAAATTTTTTTCTTGACTCTCCCACAGTGGCAGGCATTACAGTATATCCGAGCTCAAACAGAAATACACCTCCGGAGGATCGCAATGCTGAAAATAGGAGAATTTTCAAAAATATCCAGAGTGAGTGTCAGAATGCTGCGCCATTATGATGAGATAGGTCTGCTCAAGCCCGTGAAGACCGATGATTGTACGCTGTACAGGTTTTACAGTGAGAGTCAGCTTCCACTGATCGGTCAGATAAGATCGCTGAAAGAAATCGGTTTTTCTCTGGCAGATATCATTGAGATGACCGAGAACTTTGACGATTATGAAAAAATTGATGCTTTTTATGAAAAACGCCATATCGAATTGCAAAAGCAGGCGGAAATAACGGCGCATCAGATGACGCTTCTGGATACAGCCAGAAAAAGGCTGAGAAAGGAGCTTTCAATGAGCTATAATGTTTCGATCAGAACCATTCCGGAGAGATATGCCGCTACCGTTCACATGGTCATCCCCCATTACGAGGATGAAGGCACGGTATGGCAGATCCTCCGCGAGGAGACGGACGGCATGAACATGATACCGGACGATCCCTGTCTTGTGGCAGCGGAGTTTCCGGACGATGAGTTCAAGGAAGAAAATGTCGAGGTATTTGCATGGAAGACCGTAAAGGGAAGATATCCGGATACAGAGCACGTAAAGTTTAAAACTCTCCCTGCGGTAAAGGCCGCAAGCTGTACCGTAAAGGGCGGGTATGAACAGATGAACGATGTATACGCGGCCGTCATATCGTGGGTTAAGGAAAACGGATATGAGCCCGTGGGTTCGATGTTCAATATCTACCATGTCAGTCCCCACGAAACCGAGAACCCTGATGAATTCATCACGGAGGTCTGTTATCCCGTAAAATAACCGTAACAGAGAAGACACTTGCCGATAAAAGGCAAGTGTCTTTGAGACTGTCAAAAAACTATGCTTGCTCTTACGCAATAGAGCAGCAGGGGAGCTTGAGGAGGGCAAGGCCCCCTCAAATCGGATAAACCGCCGCTCAAAAATCCTTGAAATTCAAGGATTTTTGTTAATAGTGTTTTGCAGTTTCTGCAAAACACTCGGCGGAAAGCGCAGTCAAAAAAGTGCCTATGCACTTTTTTGACAAGCTGGAAGACACTTGCCGATAAAAGGCAAGTGTCTTTTACTGATGCGCCCGGCAAGCACGTGACGGATGACCCGGATGACCGACCGGAATGACACCGGGAGAGGATAAATCTGAATTGTATAAGATATATTCTGTTTTTATTAGAAAATGATTGCAAGTAAAGCAAAACAGTGATAGCATAGAATAGATAATTTTGCAGCTCGGTAAGCTGCAAGATCGATCGACAATACTGACAGCAATTACGTAGGAGAAACTGACGCCCATGAGTAAAAATAAAGACATAAAAGATAATGAAGAACAGGAATATCCGATTGACTGCTATGCAAACAGAGAGCTTTCCTGGCTGAAATTCAACGAGCGTGTGCTGGAAGAAGCCATAGATCCGGATAATCCCCTCTGCGAGCAGCTGAATTTTCTCAGTATTTTTCAGAGCAATCTGGACGAGTTTTTTATGGTACGCGTCAGCACACTGTATGATGAGAGAAAATCGGGTGTCCGTGACAACAAGTCACGTATGACCAGCCGCGAGCAGCTCGACGCCGTCCTTCCTCAGGTGCGGAAGATGCTGAAAGCAAAGGATAAATGCTATCATGCGCTCATCCGCCGGCTGAAGCTGAATAATATGGATATCCTCAACTACGATGAACTGTCCGGTAAAGAGAAACGGCAGGCCAACCGATATTTTCTGACGCAGGTTCTGCCGCTTCTTTCCCCGCAGGTCGTCTCCGATAAGCAGCCCTTCCCGTTTCTTGCCAGCGAAGAGATCTATACGGTTTCCCTGCTGGAGAAAAAGACAGCCGGCGAAAAGAAGAAGGGAAAGGATAACGGCAGGGTACTGGGCATTATCCCCAGCTCCGGCAGTATGCTCAAACGTCTGGTACCGGTCTCGGCGGAAAGCAATCGGTATATTCTGGTCGAGGATCTTATCAGGGCGTTCGTTCCGGTCATTTTTGAGCAGTACCGGATTGTCAGCAGCTGTCTGATCCGTCTTGTGCGAAACGCTGATATCTCTATCGATGACGACCAGCAGGATGATCTTGACTTCAAGAGCAAGGATTACCGCAAGGTCGTGGAGCGTATGATCGCCGCAAGAAAACGCATGGGCGCGATCAAGCTGGAATACACCGGCAAGATCGACGCCAAATTGATAGCCGTCATCTGCGGCTATCTGAAACTGCCGAAGAAACACGCTTTCTATTCCGACGCGCCTCTCAATCTGAGCTTCCTGTACACCGTATCGGAAATGCTGAGCGAAAACAAGGAGCTGTTCTATTCCCCCCGTGTGCCGCAGCTTACACCGGATGTATCGGAAAACGAGAGTATGGCCGATCAGATCCGAAAGAAAGACATTCTTTTGTCTTATCCGTATGAGAGTATGCGCCCCTTCCTTCGGCTGCTGAATGAAGCTGCCAACGATCCCAATGTCGTTTCTATCCGCATCACGCTTTACCGCGTGGCAAAGACCAGTCAGGTCGTTGCCGCCCTCGCCAGGGCTGCCGAAAACGGAAAAGACGTGCTGGTGCTGGTGGAGCTGCGCGCCCGCTTTGACGAGGCCAACAACGTCGATCAGAGCCATGAGCTGGAAAACTCCGGATGCCGTGTCATTTACGGGCTTGATAAATACAAGGTACACTCCAAGCTGTGTCTTATTACCCGTAAAAACGCGGAAGGCGTGGAGTATATCACTCAGATCGGTACAGGGAATTACAGCGAAAAAACAGCGCGTCTTTACACCGATTACAGCCTTATGACCGCCGATCCCTCCATCGGCGAAGAGGCAGCCAACGTATTTACCGCGCTGGCTCTCGGAGAAACGGTCGAACACACTGACACGCTCCTTGTCGCGCCGAACTGCCTCCAGAAGAATGTCCTTGAAAAGCTGGACCGTCAGATCGCGCTCGCCAGAGCGGGAAAACCGGCGTATGCCGGCTTCAAGCTCAATTCCCTCACGGATAAAACGATCATAGATAAGCTGATCGAGGCCTCCGCCGCCGGTGTAAAAATCCAGATGCTTATTCGCGGTATCTGCTGTCTCGTGACCGGCGTACCGGGACTTACGGACAATATTGAGATATACAGTATCGTCGGCAGGTACTTAGAGCACGGCAGAGTGTATATATTCGGGTGTGACGGTGATGAGGAGGTCTACATCGCATCCGCAGACCTGATGACCAGAAATACCACCCGCCGTGTTGAGGTCGCCGTACCGATTTTTGACGCCGTTGTGCGTAATCGCCTGTTAGACGATTTTCGCCGGATGCTGAATGATAACTGCAAGCTGCGCGTACAGCTTGATGACGGCACCTACGTCAAGGTAAAGTCCGGCGAAAGCCGTTTCAATGTGCAGGAGTATTTCGCGGAAAACAGTTACCGAAGGGCAGGAGTATCACTTCCGGAGGAGGCAAGCGCTTGCGCAGCCGAAGAAAGCCGTGCAGCGGATGCGGCTTCCACGTCGGAAGCTCAGTTACAGGCAGCCGCCGATGATTTTTCACCGGAGCTTTCCGAACGGCAGCCGGACGGGGAGACGAATGCCGTGCCGGTCACAGCAGCGGATGCGGCTGTATCCCCCGACGAAGCGGAGAGCGTATCTGAAAATACGATCCCGTCTGCCGTGAAATATTTCGGAAAAACGGCAAAAGCCATCGGCAGAAGAATAGCGGAATTATTAAAGAAATAAAATACACACGAAAAGGAGAGAAGAAATGGCCGGTAAATATAACGTCTGTCTGGACATCGGCGGCACAAAGGTGCTGGGAGTGATCTTCAATGAGAAGGGTGAGATCATCCACCGACTGAAAAAGCGCACCAAAGAAAACGGCGATGACACTGCCAACATCGAGCAGATCATCATCAGCACCGTAAAAGAGATGCTGGAAGAAGCGAAACTGAAAAAGAGCGATATCAACGCTATCTCTGCCGGAGCCCCCGGCGTCAGCGATTCCGCTTCCGGTATCGTGCTGTTCACCCCTAATCTGCCCTGGCGCAACTATGATATCCGCACGCCTATCGAGGAAAAATTCGGCGCTAAGTTCTATATCGGCAACGACGTGAATTTAGGCGTGCTCGGCGAGTACAAATACGGTATCGCCCAAGGCTACAACAATGTTGTGGGCGTTTTCCCCGGTACCGGAATGGGCGGCGGCATCATTGTCAACGGTAAGCTCTATACCGGAACCGGATTTAAAGCCGGTGAGATCGGTCACATGGTTCTCGATCCGGAAGGCCCTCTCTGCGGCTGCGGTCAGCGCGGCTGCTTTGAGTCCTTCTCCAGCAAGAAGGGTATGTCTGCCTATATCATGCAGCAGGTCAGCCGCGGTCGGGAATCCTACCTCAGCGACAAGATCGAAAACGGGGTATTCCGCAGCAAATACCTGAAAAAAGCCCTCAAGATGAATGATAAGGTCGCTGTGGAAGCCGTGGACAGAGCCTGCCACTATATGGCTGTCGCAACCGGCAGTCTTATCAATATTTTCAGCCCCGATCTGATCGTGTACGGCGGCGGCATTATGGAGTCCTGCGGCGACATATTCCTGGAAAAGATCCTTGATGAAGTGGATAAGTACTGTATGCCCTCGATCCGTCCGACCGTGGAGCTGAAATGCGCCAGTCTCGGAGATGATTCCGTTATTTACGGCGCTCTGGCCATGATCACGGAAGCGGATTAATATAATTTTCAACTTTTTTCGCGGCTATGTATTTTCAACTTTTTTCGCTTTTGCTTTCTGGAATTTCATTGGCTGTCCTCCTTGTAGTGTCCCTGATGTGGATCGCACTTTTCACTACAAGGGCCTCTTTGCTGACCACAGTCAGCAAAGAGGCCGCACAAATTGCCTGCTTTGTCAAGCCTTTTTCTATTATTTTTTCAAAAAAATCCCCCGTACCGTTTCTTTCGGTACGAGGTATTCTTTTCGTCATCTTATCTTAATGACATTGGGCAAATGCATACCGGATTATTTCATTTCTTAACCCATTCAATTACCGAGGGCGCTGCAAAGGCGTTCCTTGACGGGTACTTCTTTCTATGTTAAAATCATATAAAACAGCCACTGAAAAGAATTCATAAAAAAGCATTTTTTACAAAAAGTCCAAATGCGTCTGGGTTTTTGATAAGTCAGGAAAGGGGAACGATGACCGACATGAGCCATAACAATCTATTTTCAGAAGAAATCGAAAGAGACATGAACCCTGCTTCCGTACAGGGCAGCTTTTCTCAATCAGAGAAAACGTATTCCCTCAGAACGGCGGAAAAAGCGATGTTTATCGAGCAGATGCTCCATCCGGAATCCACGGAATACAATCTGAATTATTCCATTCTCATTAAAGGAGCTTCCACAGAGCGGATACAGCTCGCTTTAGAAAAAATCATGCGCAATCATGAGGCTTTCCGCTCATCCTATAAAAACGGGGAAACGGAGCCGATCAGAGTGCCGGAAAACCGTATTCCTTCCATAGAAATTAAGCAAGCCGAATCGGAAGAGGCATCCCGCCGGTCGATCGCGGAAAACAACCTGCCTTTTGATCTGTCGGATATTCCGGTGAGAGTCTGTATTTATGAGCTTCCCGACGGGGATCGTATGCTTCACCTCTGTACGCACCATATTGTGGCAGATGCCCTCGGACACGGCATTCTTCGGAAAGAACTCATGGAGCTTCTCTCCGGCAGAGAGATCGAGAAACCGGTCTGTGATCTGTCCTGTATCTGTGAGCAATCGAATTCCGACGCAGAGAGTCATTTTGAATATTATAAAAAGGTTTTTGAAGACGGTGTGCCTGTCAACGATATGCCTGTCAAAGGCAGCAGACCGAAGGTGCATCCTCTCTCCGACACCATCCTCCGATACAATATTTCCGCCGCAGAGAGCAGAGAGCTCTCATTGCGTGCAAAGGAACGCGGCACGACTTTATTTGAGGCATTTTTCGCCGCGGTCTCCCTTGCTGTCGGAAAATACTGTGTAAGTGAGGACGTGGTGCTCGGCGTTACGAGAAACAGCAGAGACGAAAAAACAAAAGATACCATCGGTATGTTTGCCGCTACCCTTCCCGTAAGAGTAAAGCCGTTCAGAACGAAATCACTGGATGAATATATCAAAGAGTGCTCCGCCGCCATCCGCGGATTGAAGGAGAATTCCCTCTGCTCCTTTGAACGCCTTGTAACCGAATTGTGTACTGACAGAGATCCGTCCAGACATCCTTTTTTCGACGTGGCGCTGAATTATTACCATGAAGAGGAAGAATGTGCCGAAAACGGCATCGTGATCCGCCACGAGCTTGAGCCTCAGAAAATGAAGAGAGACATCGGTCTGGGCTTTATCGTCTCCTCTGAAGGCATTCGTCTGTCGGTGCAGTATTCTTCGGAGCTTTTCGAGAGAGAAGTTGTCGAAAACTTTGTCGGGCAGTTTTTCAGTATCCTGTCAAAAATGCAGGGGGATCGATGCATATCCCTCAGCGCCGCCATGGAGCTCCCGGAGGAACAGCAGAAAACCATCGCCGGTTTTCATGCGATGGACGATGATCACGGGATCGAGCTTCTGCACAGGCGCTTTGAGCAGCAGGCTGCCCTTACACCGGAACACACGGCGGTCATCGGTGTCGGCGGACAGTATACATTCAGACAGCTTGATGAAAACGCGAACAGAGTCGCCAATGCGCTGATCGAAAAGGGCTTTCAGAGCGGAGACAGCGCTGTTGTCATGCTGCGCAGGACGATAAAATTTTTCCCGGCTATCCTGGGTGTATTGAAGGCCGGCGGTACCTATATCCCCACTGATCCTGACTATCCCGCAGAGCGTATTCGCAGTGTTCTTGAGGACAGTGACAGTAAATTTGTGATCGCGGACAAAATTTCGGAGGATATCCCGTCCTGCGTTACGATAGAAGAACTGCTGTCCTGTAATACCGTATCGTGCCCGGCTGCGGAGGTATCTCCGGAGGATCTGGCATACATGATCTATACCTCCGGCTCTACCGGTAAGCCAAAAGGGGTAATGATCACCCACCGGAACATTTGTAATTTCCTGCGGGTGCATGAAAAAAATCTCTTCGCCTATAATGTGTCAGAGTATGTGGAAAGATTTCTTTCGGTCACAACGGTGGCCTTTGATATGTCCATGAAGGAACTGTACTGTCCTTTGCTGAGCGGAAAGACGCTGATCTTTGCCGGTGAGGACGCTGTCAGGGATCCCCGCGTGCTTGTGAAGCTGTTTCGGGAGACCGAAGCCGACGGCTTCAACGCCACCCCCTCCCGTGTGGAACAGTATCTTTATGTGGACGGCTTTGCGGATGTTCTCAGCGGTCTGCATCTGATCGGCTGCGGCGGAGAAAAGTATCCCGAAAGCCTTCTGAAAAAGCTGAAAAGCATTACGGATGCTGTCATTCTGAACACATACGGTCCTACCGAGACCACAGTGTCCTCCAATGTTGCCGTTCTGGAGGATGCCGTAACCGTGGGCGCTCCCGGACTCAACGTCATAGAATACGTTGTGGATAAATTCGGAGATGAGCTCCCCATAGGGGTCATTGGTGAGCTCTATATTGGCGGGAGAGGTGTCGCAAAGGGCTATAAAAACCTTGAGAAGATGACGGCGGAACGTTTCATAGAGTATAAAGGAGAACGTGTATACAGGTCCGGCGACTATGCCCGGTGGAGCAGCGACGGAAAGATCACGATTTTCGGAAGAACCGACCATCAGGTAAAGCTTCGCGGGCTTCGGATCGAATTGGGCGAGATCGAGGGTCTGATTGCCGTACAGAAGCACATCAGAAAAGTCGTTGCGGTGATAAAGCCGATCAGCGGGCATGACAGTCTCTGCGCTTATTTCACGGCTGATGAAAAAATTGATACGGAAGAGCTTCGTGACACATTGAAGAAAAGTCTGACGCATTACATGGTGCCGGATGTTTTGATGCAGCTTGATGAAATGCCGACAACGCCCAACGGAAAGACCGACCTGAAGGCACTGCCCGAGCCGAAGCTCCTCCCGGAATCGCCCTGCGTACAGGCCGAAAGAGACACGGAGATCACAAGACGGATAAAGTCCCTGCTCAGGGATATTCTGGGTGAGCAGGAGTTTTCCGCAGACAGGGAGCTATACAAATACGGCTTGAATTCTCTGGCAGTCATCCGTTTTGCCGTGGAGCTGGAAAACGCTTTCGGCGTCCGGTTTGAACTGACGGAGCTTATGGAAAATGCCACGATCGGCACGGTAGAGAACAGGATCATCGAGCGGCTTATAAAGGGTGCGGGAAAGGTCAGCGCAAAGAGCGAGAAGACGGATATCCCCGGATTGGAAGAATACGGTCTTGCAAAAAATCAGGAGGGGATCTACGTTGAGACCCTTGCCAATCCCGGCACCTGTATTTACAATAACCCCGTGCTTATTCAGCTCGGCGATGAAACAGACCTTGCGAGACTGAAAAAGGCCGTTGTGACAGCGATCAACGCGCATCCCTATCTTCGCACACGGCTTTACACAAACGCGGACAATAAAATATGTCAGTACTGCGATGACGAGCCGCTGGATGAAGCGGATATCGAGATGATCACTGCCGACAGTATTGCGTCGGTAAAGGATACGCTGATACGGCCGTTTGATCTGGAAAAGGACAGATTGTTCCGGGCAAAGATCATCCGTGCCGACCATGATTATTTCTTCTTTGAAGCGCACCACATTATTTTTGACGGCGAATCAAAAGCCATATTGCTGGAGGACATTTCCGAAGCCTATGCCGGTAAAACGCCGGAGACGGAAGCTTACGACGGGTACGATGTCTATGCTTTGGAGCACGGCAAAAGACACAGCCGTCAGTATCAGACCGCGAAGGAATACTATACGGAGCTGTTTTCGGGCTGTGATGCGGACTGTCTCCCGCTGCCGGATGTTTCATGCGAGCTTCCGGAGAAGTCCGGCAGTATCGAAAAAACGGGAGAACAGGCAAATCATCGGGAGCTGGCGGATTTCTGCGGCAGACACCATCTGAATGCGAACGCTTTCTTTACAGCGGCTTTCGGTTATCTCATCAGCCGCTATGTCGGCAGGGATGAAGCGGTATTTACCACCATTTATAATGGAAGAAGCGATGCGAGATTTGAAAAGACCGTTGCCATGATGGTAAAGACCTATCCCGTGATATGCCGTCCCAACGGAAAGACCGTAAAGGAATACGTTTCCCGGATCGGACAGCAGCTGACGGAGAATATGCTTCAGGACATCTATTCCTTCCCGGAGATCAGCAAGGAGCTGGAAATACCTGCGGATATACTGTTTGCATATCAGAATATCTCCAAGGGAAAAGAACGCTTCTGCGGTGCGGAAAGGATCGACATCCCGCTGGAGCTGGGAACTGCAAAAGCGGCCATAGAATTTCAGGTGTTCCCGGACGGAGAACACGTCCACTATATCTGTAATTATCGAAGCGATCTGTATTCAAAGGAATTCATGGAAAGCTTCATAAGTGCGTATGATACCGTTCTTGCGGGCTTTATCCGTACGGAGAATGTTGAAGACGTGAGCCTCCTCAGCAGCTCGGATCGTACTCTTCTGGATTCCTTCAATGCCACGGAAAATGAATACGACCGCAGCATGACCGTGGTTGACCTTTTCCGAAAGGAAGCCCGTGAAAACGCCGACGGTATCGCCGTTGTATATCAGGATAAAAAGTATACTTACCAGGAAACGGATGCGCTTACAGACAGGATCGCGGCGTGCCTGCTCTCACAGGGGATCGGACGGGGAGACGTGGTTTCCGTTTTGATCGGCAGAAGCGAATATATGCCGATAGCATCTTTAGGCGTATTGAAAACGGGCGCGGCGTATCAGCCGCTTGATCCCTCCTATCCACAGGAACGCTTGAGCTTCATGATTGAAGATTCCGCTGCAAAGCTTCTGATCGCGGATGAAGAGCTTACGGAGAAGCTTCCGGCGTGGGAAGGGAAGACCCTCTATACAAAGGATATCCCTTCGCTTCCCGAAGTTTCGGAGGAGGAAAGCAAGGCGCTTTCAAAAGCCGCTCCGAAGCCGGACGATCTCTTTATCCTGCTGTATACGTCAGGCTCGACAGGCGTTCCGAAGGGCTGTATGCTGGAGCACGGGAATATCGCGGCTTTCTGCCGGCAGCACAGCAAGCGTCTGGAGATCGGCAGAACGTCCGTAGTGGCGGCCTATGCAAGCTACGGGTTTGACGCAAATCTCATGGATACATATCCGACTCTGATCAGCGGAGCAGAACTTGTCATTGTGCATGAAGATATCCGTCTGAATCTCTCCGCACTTAATGAATATTATAAAGCGCAGCGCGTGACACACGCATTTATGACAACGCAGGTAGCCAGACAGTTCCTGCTTTCCGCAGACAGTCCGTATCTGAAATTCATCTATCTCGGCGGAGAGGCACTCGGGAACGTAGTCCCGAACAACAGAATACGCCTCATCAATCTTTACGGCCCGACGGAGAGCACCGTTTACGTGACTGCCTTTGAGATAGACAGAGCTTATCGCCGCGCTCCAATCGGAAAAGCGGTGGAAAACATGAAGCTCTACGTTGTGGATGCGAAAGGAAGGCGGCTTCCCGTGGGTGTCCCCGGAGAGCTTTGCGTGGCAGGCGCTCAGGTTTCCGCCGGTTATCTCAACCGTCCGGAAAAAACAGCAGAGGTTTTCAGAGCCAATCCTTTTGACAGCGCAGAAGAATATGAAACCATGTATTGTACCGGTGACATCGTGCGTCTGCTTCCGAACGGAACGGTAGACTTTATCGGCCGAAGCGATGCTCAGGTCAAGGTCAGAGGCTTCCGCATCGAGCTCACGGAAGTGGAAGAGATCATCCGCCGCTTTGACGGGATCACCGATGTGACCGTGGTGGCGTTCGACGCGCCCGCCGGTGGAAAAGAACTCGCCGCCTATATCGTCTCCGGCAGCACCGTGGATACGGAAGCGCTCAAAGCGTTCATCCGTTCGCAAAAGCCCCCGTATATGGTTCCTGCGGTCATCATGCAGATCGACTCGATCCCGCTCAACCAGAATCAGAAGGTCAACAGAAAAGCTCTGCCGAAGCCGGAACTGTCCGCTGCTCCGGAACAGGAAAAGAAGAGCGGGGCACTGACGGAATGTGAGAAGCTTCTGCTGGATATCCTGAAAGACACCGTCGGGATCACCACGACCGATGTCACCTCGGAGCTTATCGGACTCGGTCTGACTTCCATTTCAGCCATTGCCTTCGTGACTGCGGCGGAAAAGAAATTCGGCGTCGATTACCCCGTGGCAAAGCTGCTGCAGGGCGCCTCGGTCATGGATATCGAGAACGAGATCATGCGCTCCTTCCTTTCTGGAAACACAAGCAGACAGGAAGCCACCGGAAAGCAGGCCGCCGAGGCGGAGATACGGGATGAATATCCTCTGACCCAGACACAGCTGGGTGTATATTACGAAACGATGCAGCATCCGGAAAGCGTGCTGTACAACGTGCCGTTCTGTCTGAAATTTGAAGGCATCGACAGCGGACGGCTGTATGATGCGCTCCGCTGCGCGCTTAAGGCGCATCCTTACCTGAATACGCACATCACGACCGGGAAGAACGGGTTTATGCAGGTTAGAAACGACAGTGCCGAGCCCGAAATCTCTGTGAGCGAACTGGGCGAGCGTGACATCCGTGAGGTCTTCCGCACCTTCATCCGGCCGTTCATACTCCACCAGAGGCCGCTGTACCGCCTCGCTGTCGTCACCGCTCCGGGACAGGTCTGGCTGCTGATGGACTTCCATCATATCGTGTTTGACGGTTTCTCCGTCAATCTGTTCATGAACTCCGTGAAGAGCGCCTATGAGACCGGCGCGGCGGAAGCGGAAGAATACTCCTATTTTGATTATTCCCTTGACGAGGAAAAATTCTGCCGGAGCGATGAATACGCCGGGGCGGAAGGCTATTTCCGTGAGCTGCTCTCCGATTTTGAAAACTCGACGGAGATCCCCGCAGACATCAGCGGAAAAGCGGAAGACGGAAAAGGCGCAAGTGTGTCGGAATTCATAGACCGGGATGCCGTGGAAAGCTTCTGTAAAGCACATCGGATCACGCCTTCCACACTCTTCCTCTCCTCGGCGTTCTATACCGTTTCCCGCTTCGCCTCCTCAAAGGACGTTTACCTCTCTACGATTTCCAACGGCCGTGCGAATTCGAAGACCCGCGGCGCGGTCGGTATGTTTGTGCGTACACTCCCCGTCGCTATCCGTCCGAAGGACGGCATGAGCGTGGCGGACTATATCTCCGCTGCTGGAGAGAGCATGAACGGCAGCATCGCCCACGAACTGTACCCCTTCACGGAGATAGCCGGAAAATACGGCTACACCACCGACATCATGTATGAATGTCAGCTCGGCGTGGTCTCGTCTCTCACGGTGGGCGGTCACACGGCGGAAAGCATCCCCGAGGAAGAGGGCACATTGAAGTTCAAGCTGAAGATCGTGATCTCGGACAGCGCTGATGGCATATGCCTGAGCATCGGCTACAACAACGCGCTGTATTCCGAAAAATATATGCAGCTTCTGGCACGCTCGATGAAGATCTGTACCGAAAGAATGATGGCGGAGCCCTCCGCAGAGGTTAAGCATTTATCCCTGCTGACCGAAGAGGACGAAGAAAAGCTTGAACGCTTCTCCCGGACCGAACACGGTGTCGTGCCGGCAGGCGGACTGGTGCACCGGATGTTTGAAGAACGTGCGGCGGCGCATCCCGACCGAACCGCCGTTATCGCCTGTGACGGACAGCTGACCTACAGGGAACTGAACAGGCAGGCGAACATCATCGCGAACAACCTGATCGCGAGAGGCGTGCACAGGGGAGATATGATCGTTCTGCTCCTGCCGAGACGCTCGTATTACTTCGCTGCCGTCCTGGGCGTACTGAAGACCGGCGCGGCATTTATTCCCTGTGATCCGCAGTACCCGGCGGAACGGATCAGCCTGATCACGGAGGACTCCGGCGCACAGTATATCGTGACAACCGAGGACAAGCTCGGTCAGTACGAGAGCGAAAAAGCAATCGATATCGCGGATCTGCTCAAAGGATACCGGAGCGAAGAAGTGCGGATCGAAATATCACCCGAGGATCTGGTGTACGCGATCTACACCTCCGGCTCAACCGGAAAGCCGAAGGGCGTCCTGCTCCGCCACATCGGCGTATGCAACTATTTCTCCGACGCGAAGGCGAATATCCTGTACAGTAAAGCATCCGAGCTGAATGTCGAAAATGTGCTTTGCATCACGACCGTTTCCTTTGATATGTCCATGAAGGACGGACTCGGGATCCTCTGCAACGGCAAAACGCTCATCTTTGCCGATGAAGAGCAGATGAACGATCCGATGGCGATCGCATCTCTGATGGAAAAATACGATGTCGAAATGTTCAGCTCGACTCCTTCCCGAATCATCCAGTATCTCGACTATGCCCCGTTCGCGGAGCAGATCAGAAAGCAGAAGATCGTAATCTGCGGCGCGGAGATGTACCCGATGTCTCTGCTGAAGACCCTTCAGAAAACGACCAAAGCGGAGCTGTTCAACTCCTACGGCCCTACGGAGATCACCATCTCAGCCAATATGGCGCATCTGACAAATGCCGATCATGTCTCAGTCGGCAAACCGCTGTACAACTACACGGAGTTCATCGTCGATACGGATGACAATCTGCTGCCTCCCGGCGTCACGGGCGAATTGTATGTAGGCGGTCCGGGAGTTGCGAAGGGCTATAAAAATCTTGACGAGCTGACGAAAAAACAGTTTGTGGAATATCGCGGTCTCAGAGTATATAAGACCGGCGATTATGCCAGATGGGATGAGGACGGAAATGTCATCATCCTCGGCAGAAAGGACAATCAGGTAAAGCTGAGAGGTCTTAGAATCGAGCTCGGCGAGATCGAGACCCTGATCACGCAGCAGCCCTCCGTCAAGCAGGCGCTTGTACTCATCAAAAAGCTGAACGGTCAGGACACGCTCTGCGCATACTATACCGCAAGTGAGAAGCTCGACGCCACGAAACTGCGTGACGCGCTCAAGCAGAAGCTGACCCACTATATGGTCCCGACCGCTTATCTGCAGCTCGATGTTTTCCCTGTCAACGCCAACGGTAAGACGGACAGAAAAGCACTGCCCGAACCGGTACCGCTCCGGACCGGTGATTATATCGAAGCCGCAGATAAGGTCGAGCAATTCTTCTGCGACCTGTTTGCGAAGACGCTGAAGGTCGATCGTGTCGGCGCCGAGGATGACTTCTTTGAATACGGCGGCTCTTCCCTGACAGTGACCTCCATCGTTGTCGAAGCCGTGGAAGCGGGATATCAGCTCAGTTATTCCGATGTCTTCAGTCACACGACACCACGCGCTCTTGCCGCGTTCGTTGCAGGCTCGGCGTCCGGTGACCGCGACAGCGAGATCGAGGATTTCGATTACTCCGCCATCAACGGCGTCCTGAGCCGGAATACGCTGTGCTCCTTCCGTAACGGGGAGCAGCGCGAGCTGGGGAACATCCTCCTGACCGGCGCCACAGGCTATATGGGAACACACGTGCTGTATCAGTTCCTCCGTCAGGAGACCGGCAAGGCCTATTGCCTGCTCCGCAAGGGCAAATATCCTTCTGTGCAGGAACGTCTGAAGAACATGATGTTTTATTATTTCGGCAAAGAAGGGATCGAGGACTTCGACGAACGTGTGGAAGCCTTTAACGGCGACGTGACCGATTATGAGTCCTTCAGGCAGTTCGAGCAGTTCGATATCAGCACGGTGTTCAACTGTGCCGCGAACGTCAAGCATTTCTCTGCGGGCACGGATATCGAGGATATCAATATCGGCGGCACCGACAACTGCATTGCCTTCTGCCGTGAAAAGAACGCCCGCCTCATCCATTTCTCCACCGTCAGCACCGCAGGTGAGTTCAGGGTTCGTACCGACGCGGATGTCCCGCCCGTATATACCGAGCGGACGCTGTATGTCGGACAGGTTCTGGACAACAAGTATTCGCACTCCAAGTTTATCTCGGAGAGAAATGTTCTGGCCGCCGTTGCGGAGGGTCTGGATGCGAAGATCATCCGCGTGGGTACGCTCGCGCCCAGAAACAGAGACGGCGAATTCCAGATCAACTACCTTACCAACAACTTTATGGGGCGTCTGAGAACCTACGCACTGGTTGGTGCTTTCCCGTACAGCATGGCTCAGAATGTCATCCGGATGGGCGCTATTGACCTGAGCGCCACCGCGTTCCTGAAGCTCGCGAAGACGCCGCGTGAATGCTGCCTGTTCAACGCGTGCAATAATCACTCGATCTACCTGTCGGATATTATCGCCTGTATGCGAGAGAGAGGCAAAAACATCCGTTTCGTGGAAAAGGACGAGTTCAACGCGGAAATGATGAAAGCGGCGGAAGATCCGGCCAAGGCGGCGATCATCTCCAGCCTGCTCGCTTACGCGCATGCCGTGCCGGACGATACACTCAAGCCGGTCGGCACGAGGTGTGATTACACCAATGATATCCTCTACCGGATGGACTTCATGTGGGATATCACCGACAGGCAATACGTCGAAAGATTCCTGTCGACTCTTGAAGGTCTGAGATTTTTTGACGCGTCCAATCTTATACGGTAACAAAAGGGGGACAGTCATGAACGCTTCCATAAACACGCGAAACAATGATCTGATCCGATCTATATTCAAAAAAATCCTGCTGCCGGCTCTGGCAGCAGGAGCATCCGCCAATATTGCGACCATGATCGACGGCATCGTTGTCGGAAACGCCATAGGAAGCGAGGCTCTGGCGGCTGTAAATTCCTGCCGTCCCGCCTCTCAGATCTACGGTTTCCTTTCCGAAATTCTCGCCTCCGGCGTCGCTGTGAGCATAGCACGCTCCGTAGGGAAGAGCGAAAAGGGAAAACCGGATAAATTATTTACGACCGGTATTTCCGCAGCCCTGATTGCAGCCGTAGTTCTGACACTCGTGCAGCAGCTTTTCGCAGGGAATATCTGCCGACTGTTCGCCGACGACGAAGAGCTCTATCCATTGGCGCTTGAGTATTACCGTATTTTCTCTCTCAGCGTATTCTTTATCCTTTTTAACAATTCTCTGTCATCCGCTATGCGGACAGACGGGTACCCGAAGCTGTCCGCACTCGTCCAACTGTTGCCGCATATTGTGAACGCGCTGCTGAACGTTCTGTTCGTCAGTGTATTCGATATGGGGCTGAGCGGAGTTGCGATAGCAACGGTGCTCGGATATTTTGCAGCTTTTCTGGTCGGCGCTTATTATTTCTTCTTCAGAAAAAGCTATCGTCTCTTACGCGGAAATTTCGGGAGAAATCTGGCGGAGATCACCTCTGTCGGCACACCGCCGGCAGTCAATATGGGACTGATCTCCATCAAGCTGCTGATCATAAACAGTCTGGTCTTATCCGTCGGCGGCTCTTTGGGCATGGCAGTCATGTCCCTGATCATGGTCGAATGGGCACTGGAATCGCTGTTTATCAGCGGGGTCAAGCAGTCCATGATGCCAATGATCTCCTACTATTACGCCAACGGAGATTATCATGGCGTCCGTGCGGTTTTCAATTATGCATTCCGTTTCCTGATGACAGCGGAGGCCGCACTTGTACTGCTCTTTGAAGTTTTTCCGCAGTTCCTTCCTTTCATCTTCGGAATGAGAGAACCTGAGCAGATCTCCGCGGCGTGTGTCGGTATAAGAATATTTGCTCTGTCGATGCCGCTGGAGGCCTTTGCCATGCTGACTATCAGCTACTACACTGCCATCCGGAACAGGAAAACGGCGGTCGTACTCTCCGTTCTTCTGGGACTCGTGGCAACGGTGTCGGTAATATACCCGCTGGCTCACTTCTTCGGAATAAACGGTGTGTGGCTGTCCTTCCCCGTGGCAGAGCTGATACCTCTTGCACTGATCGCGATATTGTCCCGGCTGAACTCCGAAAGATTTTTCAGAATGAAAGGTCATACCTATCTGCAGGAGTTTTCCGTAGATGTCGATCAGCTTTCGCATACAGTGGATTGCGTCCGAAAAGCCGTCGGCGATGCCGGCTTTGACGCCATCGCCGCCAACCGGACAGGTCTTGCGATCGAGGAAATGGCATTATCCGCCCTCGAGAGAAACAGCGAGAAAAAGGTGCATATAGATGTGACGGTGCGAAAGATCGAGGATGCGCTTTTGGTCACGTTTTCGGATGACGGGATGGAATTTGATCCGGTCACTTCCGCGGACCGCGAAGCAAAGACGAGCAGCCTCGCCATGCTCAAAGCGATCTCCGCCAAAATGGAATACGGCAGGATCGTGGGAATGAATAAGACCGATATTTATTTGCAGTGAAGCAGGAAATCCCAGATGGAAAAAAGAAAAACAGAGAATAAAAAACTGCCTGAGCGTATTTCAGCGCTCAGGCAGATGATAAGCGGAAAAGGAGTGTCCGATTCGATAGAGGAACGCTATTTTGCCGAGCACAGCAAAGAAACAGACAAGTTCTTATGCGGTGAAGTATTGATCATATTGGTGCTGCTGATGATCTCCTTTTCCGTAGAGGTCTTTTCCGACAATGTATATATTGTCCGGGGAGATACGGTTACAAAGGTTTTCTCCGGAATTTCCATTATTTCACTAATCGTCACACTGCTGATCGGAATGTCCGGACGGAACAGATACAGACCGTGGTTTCGCTATCTTGCGTCTTTTACCGTAGCCGTTGCCAATCTGGTTTTGTCTGCCTATATGACGTATTCGATCATTCCGATTCTCCTCCTGCCAATCTTTCTGTCGGCGTTCTATTATGATACTCCGTATGTTATTGCTACGACGCTCCTTAATCTGATCGCCAGAGCCATCGGACTGTTTATCTATTATAAGAACTATCTGACGATAGACTATTATTACCTCGGAGATGCCGTGTATAAAGTCAACGCAAAAAACACCGTGGACGTGATCGATTTTATACTGCTCCTTGTGAGCGGCGTTTTCTGCGTGCTGCTGAGCGGTACGTTGCGTAAGGCCATGGAAGAAAAGCTGCGCAAAGAGAAAGAAAAAGCGGTGATGGACCGTGATATGTCCACGGCGGGCATCATTCAGGACAGAATGCTGGTAAAGCAGTTTCCGCTTCGCGATGAATATGAGGTCGCGGCCGATATGACGCCGGCGCGGATGGTAGGCGGTGACTTCTATGATTTTATTGAACTGGATAATGACCGTGTCGCACTGGTGATCGCGGATGTATCCGGCAAAGGTCTGCAGGCCTCGCTGTATATGTCACAGATCAAAGCGATCGTCAAGGTGTACGCGCAATCGGGAAACAGCGTCGATAAAATTGCGGAAAAGGCAAATTCCTATCTGACTGCGGGTGCGGCAAAGGGAAGGTATTTTGTAACCGTCTGGGTCGGCATCCTTGATCTTCGCACCGGAATGCTTTCCTATACAAACGCGGGTCACAATCCGCCCTGCATTTCAACAGTCGGCAGCCCTTACGGGTTTCTGAATTCGAGAGTTGATTTTGTCATTGGCGGAAAGCCGTTGATCAAGTACACGGAAAAACAGATCCGGCTGTATCCGGGAGACAGGATTTTTCTTTATACCGACGGTGTAACGGAAGCGAAAAACGAGGACGGCAAGTTTTATGGAGATCAGCGCCTGCTCGCGTGTCTGAACGAGCAGACCGATGCTGCCCCGGCCGAAACGGTTGCAGCGCTGAAAAACGCATTACACGAATATTCCGGAAACGCAGAGCAATATGACGATATAACCATGCTTTCGTTTCTGTTCAGGGAATATGCTGCGGAAAAAGTGAAAGCCGGAAGGAGCTTTCCTGCAGATGCAGAGCATTTCAACGAAGCAGTCCGGTATATCCGCTGTGAATGTGAAAAAATCGTTTCTCGCGAGAATATCCTCAAGGATATTGAGATCGCGTGCTCTGAAGTCATTGCCAATATCTGTTCCTATGCTTATGAAGGGAAAGCGGGAGAATTTGAAATTCTGACAGAAGAATGCGGTCAAGATATAAAGATAAGCTTTACAGACCACGGCAGACCGTTCAATCCGCTTCTTAACGCCACGCCCGATACGACCGTCAGCATCACCGACAGGAAAGCAGGCGGCTTTGGAATTTTTATTGTCAAGAAGCTCATGAATGATGTATTATACAGATATGAGAACGACTGCAATGTGCTGGTTCTGATAAAACAATTCAAATAATAAAGGAGTGCGGTAAATGAACGTCAAAGTAATCACGGAAAACGAAACAGCGATCTTATCTCCCATGGAGAAAATAGACTTTGTTTCGGCACCGGAGCTTGAAAAGGTAATCGAGGAATATGCCGAGAAGACGGAGAGCATGGTTATCGATATGACTATGGTGGACTATATCAGTTCCGCAGGTCTGCGTGCCATCCTTCTTGCGGATAATCTGATGAGTGCGAAAAAAGGTCTGGTATTAAAAAATGTCAATATCAGTGTAAAAGATATTCTGGATATCTCCGGCTTCAGCCGGGAACTGAAAATCGAATGATGAAACCAGGCTATGAAGAATGATCCGTCAGGGTATCTGCCAAAAGCGCTTTTGCAGATACCCTGATATTTTTTCTTTTTTTGAGTTTTGTACTGCTTTCAATTTAATTATTTGTAAAGTTTCTCTGAACACTATTGTATCGTGCAGACAGGCAGACTATAATAGTAGAAAGTTCTACTAATTGCAGGAGGGAGACAATGGAATATCAAACACTAAACCTTTTATTTCGCTGCAACAAAGAGTTCAGTCATGAGCCAATTCGCAGACATGAATTAAGCGATACGGAATGTATGATATGCTCCTATATCTATTCCCATGAAAACTGTTCGCAGGATGATGTTTCGGCGGCTCTGAAAACGGATAAAACGACTGTCGGAAAAGCGCTGGCTTCGCTTGAAAAGAAAAAATGTGTCATCCGCACACAGGATAAGGCTGATAAACGGATCAAGCGGCTCTTCCTTACGGACGTCGGGCATGAAAAAATAGCCGAGCTTTTGGAAATTCATAATAACTGGCTGAGAGAGATTATGACCTGCCTATCTTCAGAAGAACAAAAACGATTTGAGAATTATTGCGAACGGCTGCTTGCCGCTGCGGAGGAACTTGAAAATGTCCGATAAACCGAAGATAACAAAGGACACCGTTCCGGAAGATTTCACACTGTCGCTTGCCCTGGTGGACGCGCTGCCGGTGCTGTTTTTCGGCGGAAGCATGATCCTTACCGCTCTTTTATTCAAAAGCAGACTGTTTCCGGCAGGTGCGCTTGCCTGCTTCTGGGCGGGAGCGGCCAAAGTGCTGTGGAAGATCATTGTCGTGAAAAAGAAAAAGAATATATGGTGGCTTTTCCTGCAAATGCGCATCGTTATGCCCGTCGGGTTTGCGCTGATGCTGCTTTCCGTGATTCTGAACCGGAAAGCGATCCATTTTGCCGCTGTCCTCGCGGCGGTCACATCTCTCCCCTCAGTAATCTTTTTTTCCCTCGGCTTGATCGGCATGGTGCTGATGGGAATATTTGCCTCCCAGCTTGACTCGTCAGATCTGCGCTCCAACTGGATCGAACAGCTTACAAATACGGCGGCGCAGGCGGCGATATTTATCGGAATTCTTTTATTATTCTGAAAGGAAAAGACATGAAAATAACGGTACTGAACGGAAGCCCGAAGGGAGATTACAGCATCACCCTCGCCCCATATAAAATGGTGCTTGAAAAATACTGATATAAAATAAGAAGGATTTATTTATGGAAGAAACACTGGAACGCCTGCTTGATTTTTTTGATATTGAAGATGAAAACGGCGTATCCAATCTGGATAAGATGCATATGCATCAGAAAGTATTGCGCAGGGTCGAAACGACAGATAAGGATAAAAGTGTGGAAGAAGCCGAAAACAGCGGTGCGGACGGAGAGCTTCCGAACGGCATTATTGTGTCCGACGGGAAGATCATCGGTCTCGGCATCCATATCTATAATGAGGATGTCTATCCCCTGAAAAGCTTTGAGATCAATCTGCGAAACTGTGATCTGATCGGTGAGCTTAACATTTCCGACTGCACAGACATGGTTTTTCTCGATCTTTATCACAACAAAATCACGTCTATCCTGTCGAAAAATATGCCGTCCATGCGGATATTCGGCGTACAGGATAATCTGCTGGAAAGCATAGACGTGTCCGAAATGCCCGCCTGTCAGGGGGTCGATGCGGGAAAAAACCGGCTGAAAGAAATTGACGTTTCGCGCAATCCGGAGCTTGTCGAGCTGTATATCAACGACAATGATTTTACGGAGATCAAAGTGTCGCACAATCCGAAGCTCAAATATTTCTATTGCCACAATAACCGTATTCGCGCTCTGGATACCCGTGCAAATTCGCTCCTCAGGCATCTGAACGCCACGGGAAACCCGATGAAAGTGATCCTCTCTTCGGCACCTCAGCGGGAAGAAAAACTGCCGCTGGAGCTGTATGCCGGAGCCGGCGGCTGTGTGGGGCTGAAATTCAATCCGGTGTATAACGCACAGTGGAAAGAAACCGGTGAATGGCAGCAGAGCTATTATGCCTATCCGGAGGAAGGGTATCACTTTGTCGGATGGTTTGAAAACGGAGAAAAGGTCTCGGAAGACGAAGTATGGATCGATGAATACGGCACGAGTCGGGTTTTGAAAGCCCTGTTTGATACTGAAAACTGATTAAACTCCCATGCGCCAAATGTGCACCACGATAAATGAAAGCTGACTGCGCATGGGAGTTTTTCGCATCCGTTCCGGTTGCCCCGTCAGGGGCGAGGAACGGGCGATTATTATAATTTTACTGCGGAAGCGGAGCTTTCACAGTAAAACAAGACATTTTGTAAATGCTTCAAAAGCTTTGATTAAAAATGTCTCTTTTTCATCAAAAATGAGTATGATCAGAAGAACAATGATTAATGCAAAACAGAACAGAAGAAGGTTTCTTCTTGTTCTACCCCAACTATTGACATAGAGCCAATAAAAAGTGCCGTAAACGTTGGTTTACAGCACTTTTTCAGCACCCCCGGCTGGATTCGAACCAGTGGCCTTTCGCTTAGGAGGCGAACGCTCTATCCTGCTGAGCTACGGGGGCATATAATTATTTTATTTGCAGTGTTCGATATTGTAACTCATAAGTCTGAGCGTGTCAACAAGTTTATGTTGAAGCGCCTGCAGAACTACGATTTATCATTTTGAAAAAACAGTTGACAATCGGAGAAATATGTGTTATTGTACTAATTAGCTAATACATAGATACAGAGGGAGGGAGAAGATGAACTGGCAGTTTGACAACAATACCCCGATCTACACGCAGATCGTGAGTAAATACCGTTTTGCTATCGCTTCGGGAGAGCTGAAGCCGGGAGCAAAGCTCGCGGCGGTGAGAGACATTGCGATGGAAGCCGGGGTCAATCCGAACACCATGCAGCGTGCCTTTCAGGAGCTTGAACGTATGGGGCTTGTCTTTACCCAGCGCAGCAGCGGAAGATTTGTAACAGAGGACATAAATGTGATCGATGAAACAAAAAAGGCTTTTGCCGGTGAACATATAAAGCGCTTTTTGAGCACAATGGCCGGCCTGGGCTTCAGCAGAGACGAGATCATGAGTCTTATCGGAAAAACTATGGAGGGAAACAATGGCAATTTTTGAATGTGCGGAAATTAAAAAGCATTACGGCTCGAACTTTGCCCTGAACGGATTCAGCGTAAAGGTCGAGCCCGGCAGGATCGTCGGACTCTTAGGACCGAACGGCAGCGGCAAGACCACGCTTATGAAGCTTGCAAACGGTCTTCTGACGTGTGACAGCGGTGAGATACTGATAAACGGAGAAAAGCCGGGAAAAAACAGCAAAATGATCATAAGCTATCTGCCGGATAAGAATTATCTCCCGAATTGGATGAACTGCGATAAGCTCATGGACTTTTTTGCAGACTTTTATGCCGATTTCGACAGGCAGCGTGCCGAGGTCATGCTCTCCGGACTCGGACTTGACAGAAAGCAGCCGATCAGACAGATGTCAAAAGGCACGAGGGAGAAGGTGCAGCTCATTATGGTCATGAGCCGCCGCGCAAAACTCTATCTGCTGGACGAGCCGATCGGCGGAGTCGACCCGGCAACGAGAGACTATATTTTGGAGACGATCATAAGAAATTATGATACCGATGCTTCGGTCATCATTTCAACGCATCTTATCTCCGATGTGGAGAAGATCCTGGACGATGTTATTTTTATCGATAAAGGTAAAAACGTACTGTTTTCCTCTGTCGATGATATCAGATCACAGCATAACAGAAGCGTTGACGAATATTTCAGGGAGGTATTCAGATGTTCGGGAAGTTATTAAAACATGAATTTCGCGCAACGGGACGCATTATGCTTCCTCTGCTGGGAGGCGTGCTCGTCCTTTCTCCGCTGGCAGGATTTTTCAGCAAAGCCGTCAACAAAGGTATGGGAGGCAGCCTAATAAGATTTTTCAGTTTCCTGTTTATGTTTGCTTTTGTTGTCGGAATGGTCGCCATATTCGTTACTGCCGTCATTATTATGGTCCGCCGGTTTTATTCCAATATGCTCGGAGATGAGGGATATCTGACGTTTACGCTTCCGGTAGGGGTGAACAGTCTCATCCTTTCAAAGCTTATAGTTTCGTTCGTGTGGTTTATGGGCGCCTCACTTATTGCTGCGGCGGCAGGAGCCATTGCGGTGAAAACCTATTACAGCGGCTCTGATTTCAGCGTGGCATGGAACTTTATACGCGACTGTTTCCGACTCGTGGGAGTCGGGAACGGAATTGCCTTAATCATCGAGTTTCTTGTCATGCTCTTCCTCATGAGCTGCGCGATATGCCTGCACTTCTATGCGGCTATGGCTCTGGGTAACTGCTTTGCCAATAAAAAGATATTCCTGAGCGTCTGCTTCTTTGTGCTTTTAAGCTTTGTAATGAGCTGGATCCAGTTTGCTCTTCTTTCCGGACCGGGACAGAATAATCTGATCTACTCCGTAAACCGGATCTATGATATATGGCTGAACGGAATGGTAAACGAAGAGGCCTATATTGCTATACCGCATACCCTGTTCTTAAGCGGCTGTGTTTATTTCCTTATCATCTCAGCAATTTACTATGTTCCTACTCTTCTTCCGCTGAAGAAAAAACTCAATCTCAGCTGACAGTACCGCCCGATATGACATACATTGTTGTCATATCGGGCTTTGTTTACGAAAATTTAATTTTTCGCTTCCCTGCAATACATAATATGTAACGGTTTGAAATTGACTTTGAAATGACTGTAAAGTATAATACAAGACTGTCGGCTGATCTACATACTGACAGAACTTTACAAAGTTCAGTTTCCGAGTGATACAGATTTGCACATTATCTTCTGAAAGGGACAGTTATATGAGTTCACATATCGGCAATTTTATTCGTCCTACCGAGCAGGATGACGAAGTCTACCGTAAGCTCAGCTATATCTGCAAACAGTTTCGTATTGAGGGAGACCTTATTATTTACCGGCTGATCCCCTCGGGACATATCAACACAGCCTATTATGTGGCACTGTACAACGGTGTTGAGGTTATCCAGTTTCTTGTCCAGAAGGTCAACTGGTATGTTTTCAAAGATCCTGTTTCGATGATGAACAACATAGACCTCATTACAAAGCATGTAATGAGTAAGGAGCGCACGCTTGAACGCAGACGCAGACTGCATTTTCATCACACCGACGAAGGAAACAATTACCTGATAATCGGCGAAGGAGAGAACAGAGAATTCTGGAGGCTCTATAATTTTGTTGAACGCTCGGTATCCTTTGAGACCGCATCCGGAAACGAAGAGGTCCTGAGAATGTCGGGAAAGGCCTTCGGGAAATTTGTCAATCAGCTTCAGGACTTTGACGCCTCTCAGCTCGTGGAGAGCATCCCGCATTTCCATGACACACGCTATCGCCTTGAAACCTTCTTTGCCGACGTTGAAAAGGATCCGCTCGGCCGTGTCGGGGAAGTTGCCGGAGAGATCGATGAGATACGCAGAAACAGGGAATTTGCTTCTCAGCTTTGCTGTATGATCGAGCGCGGTGAGCTGCCCGTAAGAGTGACCCACAACGATACAAAGACCAATAATATCCTCTTCGACAGAGATACACTCGATCCGCTCGTAATCATCGATCTTGATACCTGTATGCCGGGGCTTGCCTGCTACGACTTCGGCGATACGATCCGTTTTGCCGCGTGTACGGCCGCAGAAGATGAAGCAGGTAATGAGCTTGATATCCGGCTGTTCCGTGCCTTTGCGGAAGGGTATATCGGGCAGACCGCGGAATTTCTGACCGATAATGAGCTCAATTCCATGGCTCTCGGCGCGTGCACCATTACTCTGGAGCTTGCCAGCCGTTTTCTCGATGACTACATAACAGGAGATAAATATTTCCGCATCGACTATCCCACGCAGAATCTTGACAGAGCAAGATCACAGCTTGATCTTTTCCGGAGCATGAAAGAGCATTTAAACGAGATGAACGATATAGTTCATGAGATAGCGGACAGATAAATTTCGGGGAGAGTACATTTCGGTACTCTCCCGTTTGGCTTATAACCGGGGCTGGCTGATAAACCCGTGCATGAAACCGTCGGATGAGAGAGTGTGGATATCACCGGCGATCACATTCCCTTTATATACGTAGATCGTTATAAAAACATCCTTTGCCCCGCCGGTGTAGTTCATGAGCCGGTAAGTATACTGCATACATTCCTTTCCGCTGTATTTTTCAAGCTCAAAGCCCTGAGATCTCTGAAGCTGACAGTATTCTGTCATAACGTCTCCAAACTCAGACGGAAAAGTGATCCTTTTTTCGGCCTCACTTTTTACATCCGCCTCCCAGCCGTATGAGCGCAGGTAAGCAGTTCTTCCTTCCGCGGTGTTCAGATCGGGCTTTGAGCGGGAGCCGACGAGACCTTTTGCAAGTATCCCGAGCAGAAACAGCAGTGCAAAACAGCCGATGATCAGCAGTGCTTTTTTTCTGTTGAACCTTGTGCTTTTTTTCAACATGACGCTTCACCTCTGAGACAGCTTATTCATATACAACCGATTTATTACAGGAAGTACGGATATGGCATTTTTAAGACTTGACAAATACCTTTCCGATATGGGGATAGCCAGCCGAAAGGAGCTTAAACAGCTCATACGCTCCGGCAGAGTTTCCGTTGACGGGAAAAGTGTATTATTGCCCGAGACAAAGATCGACTGCGGCAGCATCGTTTCGGTAGACGGAAGAATTCTGAAATATTCGAAATATCATTATTATATGATGGACAAACCGTGCGGTATTCTGACGGCGACAGAGGACGGAAGACAAAAGACCGTGCTCGATCTCGTGACGGATGAAATGCGTCGTATGGGACTTTTTCCTGTCGGAAGACTTGATAAGGATACGAGCGGAGTGCTGCTCCTCACGGATGACGGAGAATTTGCGCATCGGGTCATTTCGCCAAAATCCTCGGTCGAAAAACTGTATTATGCAAAAGTAGATGGAATTCCGGACGCGGAAGACGTAAATGCATTTGAAAAAGGACTTATTCTCGGGGACGGAACACACTGCCTTCCGGCAAAGCTGACATTACAGGGCGATAATACCTGTTACGTGACGGTGATGGAGGGAAAATATCATCAGGTAAGGAGGATGCTCGCTTCCCGGGGAAAGCCGGTACTTGAGCTCAGGCGGATGTCGATCGGTCGTCTGAAAATCGATGATGCCCTCGGTCCGGGCGGCTTTCGTGAACTTGAACAATGGGAAATCGACGCCGTATTTCTGTCAAATTAACGAAAAAACACGTATTACCGGCAGGCTTTTCGACGGAAACGCTATAATCACAAAAAAATTAACAAAAAAATCTCTCGATTTCTATTGAAAATCACAAAAGAATGCTGTATTATGGTTAAACAGAAATGTGCTTATATCGTGAATTTCGCCGAATGTGTTTTTTCGGACGGACTGACACTGCTGCACAAAGTGGGAGGCATATATGTCCAGCAAGATTTTTCAGAATGTTATCATCCAGATGAAGGATTCCGTTGACCGTACCATCGGAGTTGTTGACGAGCAGGGATTTGTCGTTGCAAGCAGTGAGCTGGCTGTGATAGGTTCAAGACTGGATGATTTCCGCATATATGATTTTGAGAACGGGGAGCGCACCGTGGTTACACCCGGCAGGACTTACTGCGCACTGAACTCCGACAGCTCCAAGATCGACTATGCCGCGTTTGTCGAGGGCTGCGATTCCGTTTCAAAAACCATATGTGCGATCGAAGCGGTCGCTTTCAACGAAGCCAAAAACAGCTATGAGGAGAAGCACAATAAAGCGGCTTTCATAAAAAACATTATTTCGGACAATATTCTGCCCGGCGATGTCTATGTGAGGGCCAAGGAGCTTCATTTTGTTACCGATGAGCCGAGGATCGTTCTCCTCGTCCGTCAGACCGAAAATCAGGATGTAACTGCTGTCGAAGTCATCCAGCGGCTTTTCCCAGACAGGCAGAGAGATTTTGTGCTCAATATAAACGAGGCCGATGTTGTTGTCGTAAAAACTCTTCCGAACGCCAACTGTCCGGAAGAGGTCATGAAGACCGCACGCAATATCGAGAAAGTACTGCACGAGGAGCTCGGGATAAAGACCGTGATCGGCGTCAGCACCAATGCCCGTCACCTGAGAGAGCTCGCAGACAGATACAAGGAAGCACAGGTTGCCATTGATGTGGGCAAGGTTTTTGAGAGCGACAAGACCATCATCAACTATGAAAGCCTGGGACTCGGACGCATCATCTATCAGCTTCCTACGACGCTGTGCGAGATGTTCCTTAACGAGGTCTTTAAGAAAAATCCCATAGAGACTCTTGATGAGGATACTCTTGAGAACATTAACAGATTCTTTGAAAACAATCTCAATGTATCCGAGACATCGAGAAAGCTCTATGTACACAGAAACACTCTTGTTTACAGACTTGAAAAAATCAAGAAGATCACCGGACTTGATCTGAGAGAATTTGATCATGCGATCGTTTTCAAAGTGGCGATGATGGTGAAAATGTATCTTGATTCTCTCAATAACGTGAAGTTTTAAGGAGCATTTAAGAATAAAGCCTTAAAATATAACATATTTATTCCGAAAAACTTTTTATGCGGTTTTTCCGCATGGAGATATAAGTGTGATCATCACACAAATATAAAAGCCGTCAGGCTTGCCGGTATAAGCGGCAGCCGTATGGAGGATTTATATGGTTTTAATGGAAAACGTCACAAAGGTCTATGAAAGCGGCAAGATACTTGCGCTTGACGGAGTAGACCTTGAAATCAACGAGGGCGAGTTCGTTTTTCTTGTCGGCCCGTCGGGTTCCGGCAAGACTACGATCATGAAGCTCATTACCGGTGAGATTGCCCCGACATCTGGAAAAGTTATCGTCAATAATTTCGATATGTCTAATATCCGAAGAAGCAAGCTCCCGAGAGTGAGACGCACACTGGGCGTTGTCTTTCAGGATTACAGGCTTATAGAAAATATGAACGTGTATGACAACGTTGCTTTCGTTATGCGCGTCGTCGGCGCCTCGCCCAGAGAGATCAGGAGACGCGTACCCTATGTTCTTGAGCTTGTCGGGCTTGAGGGACGGGAAAAGCGCATACCGCATGAGCTTTCCGGCGGTGAGCAGCAGAGAGTCGCCATAGCGAGAGCGCTTGCAAACAACCCCAGCATGATCGTTGCGGACGAGCCTACCGGAAACCTCGATCCGGTCCGCAGCCTTGAGCTTATGCTGCTGTTTGAAAAAATCAATGAGATGGGTACAACGATCATGGTCGTTACCCATGAAAAGGAACTGGTAAATGCCTTCTCGAAGCGTGTTATCACGATCGACGGCGGACATGTTATCAGTGACGGAAATGACGGGTATTACAGTTATGAGATTGAGTAGTTGCGGTTATCTTATTCGTGAGGGCTTCCGTTCCATTACAAAGCACGGATTTATGTCCTTCGCGTCCATCACAATAATTATGGCCTGCCTCATTATCATGGGCACGATGTCACTGCTGTCTGTTAATATAGACGTGCTCATCAAAGACCTTGAAGATCAGAACGAGGTCGTCTGCTTCGTCGACGACGCAGTCACGTCGGACGATCAGATCCGGGTGATACAGAATTCTCTTGAGACTTTAGGGAACATAAGCTCTGTTGATTTCGTCACTCGTACTGACGCAATGGATACTTTCATGAGCAAGTACGACGAATCTCTCATGGAGGGGATCGACGAGACGGTTTTCCGGCACCGTTTTGTTGTACATCTTGAGGATATCGCGCTGATGTCCGAGACCAAGGGCGCCATGGAGGCCATTCCGGGTATCGCCAAGGTCAATGCGCATCTGGAATACGCAAAGACTTTTGTGACGATCAGAAATATCGTAAGTGTCGTGTCTCTCGTTCTTATCGTGATCCTGGTTTTCGTTTCGATATTCATTATGTCGAATACGATCAAGCTTGCGACTTTCAGCAGACGTGAAGAGATCGCGATCATGAAGATGGTCGGTGCAAATAATTCCTTCATCAAACTTCCGTTTATTGTAGAAGGTCTTGTGCTAGGAATCATAGGCGGCGGTCTGGCGTTCTTTGCCGAATGGGGCATCTATGAGCTGCTCACGGGCAAGCTTGTGAGCACCCTTACGGGAAGCTTTATTTCGGTCGTTCCGTTCAGAACACTTGCTCTCCCCATGCTGATCATATTTGTCGGCACAGGGATTCTGGTAGGTGTCGTCGGCGGTACAAACGCTATCCGGAACTACCTTAAGGTCTGATCTTCGGCTTTTTGGCAGATGATTTGTCTGCAATAAGGAGACTACATATTATGAACAGAAAAAAAATGGTGTCTGTGATCGCTCTTGTGATGGTGATACTGATGGTTTTGTCACTTATAGCCGTTGCGATCCCGTCGGCTTATGCGATCGATCAGAGCGATATTGATGCCTTGCAGTCACGCAAAAATGAGCTTTCTCAAAAGGTGAAGGACTGCAAGGAGAGACTTTCGGCGCTGAATGAACAGCAGGCCAATGTTCTTGAACAGAAGAATGCTCTGCTGGAGGAAAACAGACTTGCCCAGGAACAGCTCGATCTCGTCCAGCAGCAGATCGACATTTATGAGGAGATCATTGCCGAGCAGGCTGAAGCGGTCGAAGAGGCCAAGAGCCGTGAGGATGTTCAGCTTCAGAAATACCGTACACGTGTAAGACAAATGGAGGAAAACGGCTCATATAACTACAATATCCTTGCTCTTGTCCTTCGCGTGGGCAATCTCAGCGAGCTTCTCTCCGCTGTCGACGATATGGGTGAGATCATGGAGAGCGACAAGATCCTTGAAGAGCAGTATGTGGAAGCCCGGGAAGAGACCGAGGAAGTAAAGGCTGAGTATGAAGCGGTCAAGCAGGAATATGAGGGTAAGGAAACCGTTCTGCTCGACGAACAGGCTCAGATCAAGGAGCAGATGAAAACAACAAATCAGATGCTTGAGGATCTCGCCGAGGATATAGAAAAGGCTCTGGAGGAGTATCAGGCGGCAGAGGCGGCAGAACAGGCGGCCTCTGCCGAAATATCCGCTACGATCGCAGAGTGGAACCGTCAGAAAGCCGCAGCCGCGGCCGCGGCTGCCGCACAGACGCAGACGGTCACAACGGAGGTCGTCAATGAGGACGGAACCGTTACCACCGTAACGCAGGAAGTACCGGTCGAAAATCCTGCCGCAGGAATAAGCGGAACGGGAAGCTTTATATGGCCTGTTCCGTGCAGTATGCGCGTGACGAGCCGATACGGAAATCGTTCCGACCCGTTTACCGGAGCGACGGCTTATCACAGCGGTATCGACATTGACGGCTTCGGAAATGACGGATCGGCCATTATCGCCGCGGACAGCGGAATGGTCATCACCGCTTCATACAGTGACGGCTACGGAAATTATGTTATTATCGACCACGGCAACACCAAGACCGTATACGCTCATATGTCGGGCTTTGCCGTTAGCGCCGGTCAGACGGTTACTCAGGGACAGACGATCGGTTATCTCGGCGCAACAGGACGTGCGACCGGTACGCACTGCCACTTTGAAGTTTATGTTGGTGACAGCCGTGTAGACCCCGCCTCCTATTTTTCCGGAATTTCCTATTATAATTGCTGATCTGCAGTTTTCTGGTGATATAAATGTTTTCGCAAAACAGAAGAAATCTCCGTTGTCTTCTTTCTCAGATATGCGCACTTTCATTGCTCCTCTGTATCTCCGCGCCGGTTTTTGCGGACAGTGAGGACGAGCTTGAAGTCCTGAAAGCGCAGCGTGATGAGCTGGTACGCCGAAGACAGGAGCAGCAGGCTGTTGTTGATATACTTAAGCAGCAGCAGGCAGGTGTTCTCCAGGTCAAAGAGGCTCTTGACAGCAGAAATATGTATACGATCTATCAGATTCAGCTCAACAATGAAGAGATCGAGCTGTATGATGCCATGATCGAAGATAAGAGCATCGAAGTCGACGAAGCCAAAGCTCTGGAAGAAAAGCAGCTTGAGCAGTACAGAGAACACGTCAGAGCCATGGAGGAGAACGGGAATTACAGCTTTATCGCCATGCTCCTCAATACTTCCGATGTCGGAGATTTTCTGACGGCAATCGATGACATCGGTGAGATAATGTCAAGCGACAAAAAGCTTGAAGACGCTTATATTGCCGCGAGAGAACATACAGAGGACGTCCGCGCTGAATATGAAGAATACAGGGCACAGGTCACAGAGATAAGGGATGGCCTTGTTGAGCAGCAAAATCAGCTTGAGGCTGAGCTTGAAGAAGCCGACAGGCTTATTTCAGACCTGTATAGCGACATAGAGGCAAATGCGGGGATCCTTGCCGAGCTTGAAGCGAACGAACGCGCGGCGGAGACAAGCGTTGCAAACATGATCGCCGCGATAGAGAAGGAGCGGCAGGCGGCAGCTGCGGCAAGCCATGCGGGGACGGTCGTCGGAACCGGCGGCTTTGTCTGGCCCGTACCGAGCTGCACGTATATTACGAGCCGTTTCGGAACGAGAGTGCATCCGGTATACGGTACCGTCAAAAACCACACGGGTCTTGATATAGGCGCTTCATCCGGTGCTACGATCATCGCAGCCGACGGCGGAAGTGTTACTACCGCATCCGTATACGGAAGCTATGGCAACTGCGTGATCATTGACCACGGAAACGGCTACCAGACGCTTTACGGTCATATGTCATCCATCGCCGTTTCGGCAGGAGAGACAGTCTCACAGGGGCAGACGATCGGATATGTCGGCAGTACAGGCGTATCGACCGGTCCGCACTGTCATTTTGAGGTTTTTGCCGGCGGCGGACGCATTGATCCGGAACAGTTTTTCGGGGGACTCACGTTCTCTGAGGATGCAGGTGTATGAGACTGATATCCGGCGGTATTTTCAGATTTCCTTTAACCGGACAACTCCAAGGGGCGTCCGGTTAAATACTGTTGTCAATTTTTTGACAGATCGGAGAAGGTAATTGAAAAATCTACTTCGCAGACTGCTTTACAGAATTCTTCGTTTTTTCGGAGCGATATTCAATATCAGGTTTCCTCTGAAAATCGTTCTGCCGCTTTTGATCATCCTCACAGCAGGTACGTATTTTTATACGTCTGATAAACTCGTAACTCAGGTAGGCGGTCAGGTCGACTACGATGAGGCTATGCGTTATATCGAGATCAAGGATATCGCCGAGGAAAAATTCATCGGTGATGTGGACAGAGGAACAATGGGCGATTCAGCCGCTGCGGCCATGATCTCGGGGCTTGGTGACAAGTGGAGCTATTTCATGACGGCTGATGAGTATAAGACATATCAGCTTTACTCTTCCGACGAATATTCCGATATCGGAATGAGCATTATGCTTGATGAGAACACCGGGGGCTATCAGGTAATTTCAATAAATGCCGATTCTCCGGCGGCATGGGCCGGGCTGACGAGCGGTATGGTGATAACCGGAATTGACGGGCAGAGCATTATCGGAAAAGACCTTGACGAGGTGCGTACCATGATCCGGTCAAGATTAAATACCATGTTCGTTTTGGACGTGGACAGAGCCGACCCGATCACCGTCGACTGCTCTAAAACATATGTAAGCTCTGTCAGTTTCCGACTTGAAAAAACAGAAGCCGGCTATGTCAAAATAGACAATTTTGAGGCAGGGACCGGCAAGGACGCCATCAGCGCGATAGAGACTCTTCTGTCACAGAAAGCGGTCGCACTCGTTATCGATCTGCGCGGAAATGCGGGCGGACTTAAAGGCGAGATCAGGGAGCTGATGGATTATCTGCTTCCCAAAGGCGTTCTTTTCTATGAAGTTGACAAAAACGGCAAGGAAGAGGTGGCCGAGTCTGACGGAATGTGTGTTCAGCTTCCGCTCGTTGTTCTTATAAACAGTGAAACTTTTTCGGAGGCCGAATTATTTGCGGCGGTCATACAGGAATACAACTGGGGACTTCTTATGGGAGAGCCGACCAGCGGCAGAACAAGGACTCAGAGCACCATCGTTCTTGATGACGGCAGCGCCATCCGTCTTTCCACAAAAAGCTATCTTACGCCCAACAGGATCGACATCTGTAAAAACGGCGGCGTAATACCGGATTCTATCGTCTTCAACGCCGACGCTTCGGCAACAGGTACGACCGAGGGTACGACCGGCGGTCTGGAAGGTACGGCCAGTACCTCCAATGACGACCAGCTTATGGCCGCCCTGAAATATTTAAGTTGACATATTTATTGTTTGCCAATATAATATATGAGCTTTTCAAATACGTTTTTGAATAATCTATTGAAAAGGGGAACGGTCAATGACTAATTCTAGCAGATTTAAAATGAGTCAGGAGAGACTTGACGCGCTGAAAGCAGAGCTTTACTATCTCGAAACCGAAAAGGAAAAAGAAGTTGCAGAGCTTATCAAAGAAGCGAGAAGCTTCGGTGACCTGTCTGAAAACAGTGAATATGATGAAGCAAAGACCGAACAGGGTAAGCTTTATTCAAAAATAGCAGAGATCAAGGTCCTTATTGAGAATGCGGAAATAGTTGACAATATTGATGTTGACGCACCCAAGGATGCGGTGACTCTGGGAAGCATCGTCAAGGTCATTGACGTTGAAGATGATTTTGAAGAGACCTTTGAGATCGTCGGTTCCCAGGAAGCCAACCCTAATATGGGACGTATATCCGATGACTCGCCTCTCGGCAAAGGTCTTCACGGACACCGCAGCGGTGAGACCGTTATGATCGATGCTCCTGCGGGAACTCTCACTTTCAAAATCGTCAGCGTCGAAAACAAATAATCATTTTACGGGCGTGACATATCGGCACGCCCTATATTATACAGATAGGTGGATTAACCAGATGAGTGAAGAAATAAGCAGAGAACAGTCTCAGGAAGAGCTGTCTGAAATTTTACAGGTCCGGCGCGATAAGCTTTCAGAGCTGCAAAAGGCGGGAAGAAATCCCTTTGAACAGACAAGGTTCGTCCGGAGCGCCTGGTCTTCCGAAATAAAAGACAACTATGACAGTTTTGACGGAAAAAGCGTTTCCGTTGCCGGACGTATCATGTCCAAACGCGGTATGGGCAAAGCTATTTTCTGCCATATAAAGGATGACAAGGGACTTTTACAGCTCTATGTCCGTTCCGACGCGGTCAGTGAACAGGAATTTACCGATTTCCGCAAGTATGACATCGGAGATATCATCGGCGTAGAGGGCTATGTTTTCAAGACCAAGACCGAAGAGATCTCCGTCCATGTTCAGAAGGTTATCCTTCTCTCCAAATCTCTCCGACCTCTGCCGGAGAAGTTCCACGGTATGACGAATACAGAGCTTAAATACCGCCAGAGATATGTTGATCTGATCGTCAACGAGGACAGCCGCCGCAATTTTGAAATCCGTTCGAAGTTTATCTCCTATGTCCGCCGGTTCCTCGACAACAGAGGGTATCTTGAAGTCGAAACTCCTGTTTTGAATACCATTTCCGGCGGCGCCACAGCCAGACCTTTCATCACGCACCACAATACTCTTGATATAGATATGTTCCTTCGCATCGCAACTGAGCTCAACCTCAAGCGCCTGATAGTCGGCGGCATGGAGAGAGTTTATGAGATAGGCCGTATCTTCCGCAACGAGGGCATGGACACACGCCACAATCCGGAGTTTACTTCCGTTGAGCTATATGAGTCCTATGCGGATTTCAATGACATGATGAATCTGTTTGAAGACCTTCTTGCAGGTGCTGCAAAGGAGATCCTCGGCACATACGATGTGACATGGCAGGGCAGGGAAGTAAGCCTCAAGCCTCCCTTCCGCCGCCTGACCATGGCGGAGGCCGTCAAGGAATATCTCGGTGTTGACTTTATGGCGATCACGGATGACGCCGAAGCCGTTGCGGCGGCAAAGAGCGTCGGCGTTGATATGGATAAGGTGGAGCCCACCTGGGGCCACGCGCTTTATGAGTGCTATGACCAGAAGGTAGAGGAGCAGATGATCCAGCCCACCTTTATCACCATGCATCCTGTTGATGTATCGCCTCTTGCCAAGCGCAGCCCGAAGGATCCGAGACTGACTGAGCGTTTTGAGCTGTTTATCTGCTGCAGCGAGATGGGCAACGCATTCTCCGAGCTTAACGATCCCATTGACCAGAAGCAGAGATTTATCAAGCAGATGGAGATGCGTGCCAAGGGTGACGATGAGGCGGGCATGATGGACGATGACTTTATCAATGCCCTTGAGTACGGTATGCCTCCCACCGGCGGTCTCGGCATCGGTATCGACCGCTGTGTCATGCTCCTTACCGGTGCAAGCTCGATAAGAGACGTTATCCTTTTCCCGACGATGAAGCCTCTTGATATGCCCAAAAAGGAAGAAAAGGCTGTTGAGGAGGTAAGGTGCTGCTGTGATACCGCTCCCGCTGAGGAAGAGAAGATAGACTTTTCAAATGTTCAGATAGAGCCGATGTTTGCCGATTTTGTTGACTTTGAGACCTTTGCCAGAGCTGATTTTCGTGCCGTAAAGGTTTTGAAGTGCGAAGCCGTGAAGAAGTCAAAGAAGCTTCTGAATTTCACTCTTGATGACGGCTCAGGCAATGAGAGAACTATTTTAAGCGGCATCCATGCTTATTATGAGCCGGAAGAGCTTATCGGCAAGACGCTGATCGCCATTACAAATCTGCCGCCGCGTCCTATGATGGGCATTGAATCCTGCGGTATGCTGCTTTCGGCGATCCACCATGAAAACGATGAAGAGAAGCTGCATCTTTTAATGGTCGATAACCGCATCCCTGCGGGTGCGAAGCTGTACTAAGGAAACACTGATTAATTCGCCGAGAGCAGATGCCGAGGAAATTTGTGCTATGACGACGGCACTTTTTCGCAGGAATACTTTGTGTATTTCAAGGAAAAGCGACTAAGTCAGCGCGCAAATTGTCCGGCAGATGCCGAAGGTGAATTGATCAGCGTTTCCCTAAGGCAATAGCGCACCGCTCGGCTGCCTACGGGTATTTATCGTCGGACCTCTGCTCGGCGCGGCATTTGCCGCCTGCGTCTGCAAGGCCATCGAAAAGAAAGACCGATCTTTTCCGACATAAAAAACACTCTCCGTTCAATTTGAAATTTGAGCGGAGAGTGTTTTTTATTTCTTGGTGACGATCTCGCCGGCATTTTTATAAATGCTGTTCGGAGGTATAACGCCTCTTACGCAGGAGGTGGGGTAGATGTTTGAGTTTCTGCCCACAACTGTGCCGGGATTAAGGACGCTGTTGCAGCCGACCTCAACGCAGTCACCGAGCATCGCACCGACTTTTTTGCGGCCCGTATCAACATGGTTTCCGACTTCTTTGACAACAACATGAGTTTTATCGGATTTGACGTTGCTTGTGATAGAACCGGCGCCCATGTGTGCGAGATGACCTAAAACAGAGTCGCCGACATAGTTGTAATGAGGAACCTGAACGCCGTCAAAAAGGACAACATTTTTCAGCTCTGTTGAGTTTCCGACGACAGCTCCTTTGCCGACGATCGCACTGCCGCGGATAAATGCGCAGTGCCTGATCTCAGCGCCGTGATCGATGATACAGGGAGAGCCGATATACGCAGAGGGGAACACGGTCGCGTCCTTCGCTATCCAGACGCCCTCGGCAGGATGATCAAACTCATCCTCACTGAGAGTATCGCCCAGCTTTAATATAAACGGCTTGATCTCGTCGAGCACTTCCCAGGGATAGGTCTTTCCTTCAAAAAGCTTGGCTGCGATTGTTTTGTTCAGATCGTACAGTTCTTTGATCTCTGTCATTATTTCACCTTGATAAGCTTTCCTGCCTGTTTCATGGCATCGATTATAAAGTCAACCTTTTCTTCACACAGCTCTGCCGTGCCTGCCTCGACCATGACTCTCAGAAGAGGCTCCGTGCCGCTCTTTCGGAGAACGACGCGTCCTTCGCTGCCAAGCTCCTTTTCTGCCTGTTCAACGGCGCTCTTTACTTCTTCGCAGGAGAGAGTCTCGTCCTTGTCTGTAACGACAACATTTTTAAGCTTCTGAGGGTACATCGTCATCCCGGAGGCAAGTACGGACAGAGGAAGCTTGCTCTCGGTAATGCATTCCATGATCTTGATGGCGGTAAGGATACCGTCACCGGTGTTGGCGAGGCGGCCGAAAATGATATGCCCGGACTGCTCACCGCCTATAAGATGCCCGTTCAGCCGCATATTTTCCGCGACATATTTATCGCCCACAGCGGTCTTTTCATAGCCTATTCCGAGAGCGTCAAGAGCTTTGTAAAGCCCCATGTTTGACATGATCGTAGTAACGACCTTCGAATTGCCGAGTTTGCCCTTTTCCAGCATATACTTGGCGTTTACATACATGATATGGTCGCCGTTGATGATATTGCCTTTGTCATCGACGGCAAGGCATCTGTCGGCGTCACCGTCAAAGGCAAAACCGACGTCAAGCTTGTTTTCGATAACAAATTTCCGCAGGTTTTCGATATGCGTTGAGCCGCAGTCCACGTTGATATTCAGACCGTCGGGGCGATTGGCGATAACATAGGTATCGGCGCCCAGAGCATCAAAAACACTTTTTGCCATCTGCCATGTGCTTCCGTTTGCACAGTCGAGACCGATGCGGTAGTCCTTGTAGGAGCGTGTGGCAAGAGAGATAAGATAGCCTATATAGCGGTTTCGACCGGCTGCATAATCAACCGTCCTGCCGATATTCTCACCTGTCGCAAAGGGGAGCGGCTCATTGCCGTCAAGATATGCTTCGATCCCGTCGAGGATCGAATCGTCCATTTTTTCGCCGTTGGAATTGATAAGCTTGATCCCGTTATCATAATAGGGATTATGGCTTGCGGAGATCATGATACCGCAGTCAAAATCATCTGCGCGGGCAATGTAGGAAACACTTGGTGTACTTGTCACATGGAGAAGATATGCGTCGGCTCCGGAAGCGGTCAGACCGGCACAGAGCGCCGCTTCAAACATATAGCTTGAACGTCTCGTGTCTTTTCCGATAACTACCTTAGCCTTACGGTCTTTTCCGAAAAACCATCCCAGATATCTGCCGATCCTGAAAGCGTGCTCAACATTGAGCTCCTTGTTCGCTTCACCGCGAAAACCGTCTGTTCCGAAATATTTTCCCATAAAATCCTCCTGAAGAGTAAGATTAATTAAATTTCCGATGAAGCTTCTCTGTCCAAAAGGACAGTGACATTCATCGGTATCTGTAAAAAGGCCGCCGGTGTTGCCGGATCATTTCTCGCATAGAGCATTTTAAACACGGCTTTCGATCTGTCGCTTCCGAATGCGGCGACATATATGTTCTTTGCAGCTGTTATTGTTTTTATTCCCATCGTCAGACCGCGATCCGAAACGGAAGGTAAATACCGAAGCTCATCCTTTGTGAAAGAAGAGAGCTTCGCAATATGAGTCAGGGAGGAAAAAGAGGTGCCGGATCCGTTAAATCCGATCCCGGCATTCATGCCGATACCCATAAACAAAGCGTCGATACCGCCGGAGCGTCCGATAATATCGTCATATTCCGCGAAGTTATCTTCGCTGAGCAGAAAAATATTATCTTCCGCGGCGTTGATCCTGCTCAGCAATCTGCGCTCTATGATTTCTGCCATTGAACGGGAACCGGCAATTTCCGTGATGCTGAAAAACTTTACCCGGGAGAAATCGGCCTTCTGTTTTTCGCAGGAAGATGCCAGAGCGTCAAAAAGACCGTAAAGACAGGGCTCTCCCGAAAAAGCAAGAACTGCATCCGGCTTTTTGGCGATCAGTTTAATGATTTCCGATGAACAGAAAGCAGAAGCGGCTTCAAAATCGGAAATAATTGTTTTCATATTTTTCTCCTGCCTTATACAAACTATATCCGGGTGAGGAAAATGATAATCATAATCATAAGAACGCTTATAATTTATTTCTCGCTGCTGCTGATCATGCGCGTTATGGGAAAGCGTCAGCTCGGAGAAATGGAGCTGACTGAGTTTGTGGTCGCGGTGCTGGTGGCGGATCTTGCGGCAAACCCGCTGCAGGATCTCGGGATCCCGATGATAAACGGTATCGTACCGATCATAACGCTGTTTTGCTGTGAAGTTCTGCTGACATGGATCGGCGGAAAAAGTATCCGATTTCGTGCGATAATGTTTGATAAGCCGAGCATCCTGATAGAGCACGGCAGGATCGATCCTGCAGAAATGGCAAAAAACAGGTTTACCCCCGAGGAGCTCATGAAGGCGCTCAGAGCCAAGGACTGTGTGGATGTTTCAAAGATCCAGTATGCGATACTTGAGACCGACGGTAAGATAAGCATACTGAAAGAGCCTGCGGAAGCGCCGGTGAGTGCAAAGCAGTTCGGAGCCGAGATACCGCATAAGGGACTTCCGCATATTGTCATCAGCGAGGGAAGGATCATCAGCGACAATCTCGCAATAGCGGGCTTCGATGAGCGGTGGCTTGAAGAGCGGATAAAGACGACAAAGTATTCTTCCGCAAAAGATATATATATTATGACAGTCGATGAAGCGGGGAATGTATATATTTCGGGAAAGGACGGCAGATGAAGAAACGTGAATTTACTGCGGCGGCGGTACTCGTACTTTTTGCGGTGCTCTCAGTATGGAATCTGAAAACTGTTGACTCGCTCACCGATGAGCTGATCATCTGCATCGTGAAATCACAGGAGTGCTCTGAAAAGCTGGATATAAAAGGCGCGGAAAAGAATGTTGATGAAGCTATTGAAAGATGGCTGAACGCAGACGGATATACGCACATTTTTATACGCCACAGCGAGATCGACAGCACATCAGATGCGCTGTATGAACTGAAAGAGGCAATACAGACCGAAGAGGCGACTCATCTGAAAGCGGCATACGAAAAGGTCCGTTATCATCTTGAGAGCATAAACTCCATGGAGCACCCGTCAATCGGCAGTATTCTTTGAGTCGCTTTCGGTGAGAAGCTTTGACAGCTCCTCCATAAATGTGTTGATATCCTTGAAGCTGCGGTATACGGAGGCAAATCTGACATATGCGACCTCGTCAATGGATTTCAGTCTTGCCATGACCATTTCGCCGACTTCGATCGTCTTTACCTCGCGTTCAAGTCCGCCCATAAGCTCCTGCTCAATGTCGTCGGCGATCTGTTCAAGCTGAGAAAGGGTCACTGGACGTTTTTCACAGGCTCTTACCATACCGTTGATCAGCTTGACCTTGTCGAAGGTCTGACGGCTGCCGTCACGCTTGACAACGACCAGAGGAAGCCGCTCGATGATCTCATAGGTGGTAAAGCGTTTTGAACAGGCGAGACACTCACGGCGGCGGCGGATAGTTGCACCTTCCTCGGCCGGCCTTGAATCGATCACTTTGCTTTCAGTGTATCCGCAAAAAGGACATTTCATATCTTTATCCCCCAATAATTTATTTTTTCGATATTATAACATATCCCGTCAAAGGCTTCTACTAAAATTTTTGTTCTTTGAAAAAAATCACTCTGCATAATACAGAGGCAGAGTGATCTGAAGCGATTATTTTCCGAAAATCAGATGGAGCTTTGTTTTGTTGAAAACAAAAACGACAGGTATAACGACAACGATGCTCAAAACATAATGGATCAGCTTGCAGCCGAACATCGGAAGCGGCAGACGGTAAGCGATAAACTGTGCAATAGTCAGTCCGATGTGATTGAAACACATAAAGATCATGGAATTCTTTCCGATAAACTGCAGGGCGCGGTTTACACTCTTCATGGAACTGAGACTGTCAAACCAACGGAAAAAGTAGACCCAGAGTATCATCGTCATGACAGTGTTCAGGTGCGAAAGAGGAATAATTCCCCACTCGCCGTTTCTGATATTGGGAATGGGACTGATATCGATAAGGATAAAGTTAATAAGCGATACAGAAAGGAAGATCGCGATCTTTACGGCTCTGCGTTTGATTTTAAGCAGCTGAGCATCGATAAATCCGAGTATTGTGCGTCCGTGGTAGCCTAAATAAACATAGATCAGGACGGACATAGACGTGTCGAGACTCAGCGGCAGTCTGACCGCGGTGCAGTGATACCACAGATTGCCCGCAAGCGTAATTGCGATAACGAGTATGGCGCGGATCGGCTCTGAACGGACCGTCTTTTCAATAGCACAGAATATTATGATCGCAAAGAACATCATAGGGAGGAAATAAATAGCCGATTCAACAGGGAAGGAAGAGGTCGGCATATAAAGCACGGCGATCAGGGGAGCAATAATGTTTTTTCCGGGAGCCGCCATTGCCGCCAGCCAGATGATGTAATATACAAGACCGAAGAAATAGTAGGGAGCAAGCGTGGAGCGGCTTTTTTTTATTATATTTTCCCGGAAGCTGAGCTTTCGGCTGTAAAAATAGCCTGCCATGAACAAAAACGGGTGAACACATATATTAGAGACATACTTCGCCAGAAAAAGACTGATTCCGGAGTGAAAGTAGCTGACCATCAGAATGCATAGACCGCGCATGGAATCAACGTATTCAACTCTGGCTTTTTTGACGGTACTTATCGTTTCAGACATAAAAGAAATCTCCGAGTAAAGAATATGATAATATAGTATCACAGACCTGAAAAAAAAGAAAGACCTATTGATGTCACATTCGGACTTTGCGTGCATAAGCTGTATTGAAGTTGCTTCAAATCATTTCGGGAGGTAATGTTAAATTGGCTGACACAGTGGCATCTGCGAATGCTGAAGGCTCTCCCTGCATCCGTGAAGCCGTTTGCATCAATACGAAGAAAATATTCGACAGCTGCAAGGATAAGGACTGTGTGGATGATCTGCGCGTTTACCCGACCGTGACTTCTCAAGCCTACATTGAGAACGCCCTGAGCATTCGTCCGCGCTCTGCCGAACTGCTGTATATCAATGTCAATGTAGAACCCATTTCATTCAACAGAGGCTATTATACCGTTGACTGTACCTATTTCTACAGAGTGACCGGCGAGACTTTCCCGGCACAGCAGCAATGCTCCGGTCTCGCGGTCTTTGACAAACGGGTAATGCTTTTCGGCAGCGAGGGGAACGTGAAGACTTATTCCTCCGACACATCGAACATATACACCAATGCAAACGATCTGCCCGCGGCAGTCGTAAATTCTGTTGACCCGATATGCCTGCACTGCAGGCTTGTCGACTCCGAATGTCTGATCCCAACCGATATGGAGCAGCGTACCATTCCGGCGTTTATAGCTTCCGCATTTCCCGAAGCACTCATAATGACGGATACGGCACGGCGCTGGTTCGCCACGATCGGACAGTTCAGCATCATAAGACTGGAGAGGGATACACAGCTTCTTATTCCGGCCTATGATTACTGCATCCCCGACAAGGAGTGTCCCGGAGTATCTTCCGATGAAGATCCCTGTATGCTTTTTACAAAAATACGCTTCCCCGTGGAGGAATTCTTTCCGCCGGACAGCGTCTGCGAGTGTGACAGCTATCGGACTCTTGCCTCGTCAAACGGGAAATAGCCGCTTATCGTCTCCGACCCAGAGCCGGAGGCGATATTTTTATCGAAACTCATGAAGAAATTATAGTTGATAAATCAAAAGATTTGTAGTACAATATCTGCGTGGTTTTTGACAAGGCTGCACTAATCGGGGAGCCAGCGGTGCCCTGTACCTGCAATCCGCTATAGCAGGGATGAATTCCCCATTGAGGGTGTGGGATGTGTTGTCTGACTTCGATAAGCAGTGATGACGATCCGGTCTCGCGCAACAGAAACCCGTGAACCATGTCAGGCGGGGAACCGAGCAGCATTAAGCGGTGCTTTCTGTGTGCCGTGAGGCAGCCGGGTCCGAGCCGGCTGTCGCTGTAACGGGCATAGCTCATTATTCGAGGTGGGGTGTGCAGTCTTGTCAAGGACCGCATATTTTTTTGAAGGGAGAGCAGGCAGTGTATCAGGCACTTTACAGAAAATGGCGTCCGCAGACGTTTGACGAAGTGATCGGACAAAAGCATATTACCGATACTCTGAAAAACCAGGTCAGGACAGGCCGTCTCTCTCATGCTTATATCTTTATCGGCACGAGAGGGACAGGTAAAACCACCTGTGCCCGTATTCTTGCAAAAGCCGTCAACTGCGAACACCCTGTGGACGGCAATCCATGCGGTAAGTGCCCTGCGTGTCTTGGAATAGCGGACGGTTCGGTCATGGATGTCGTTGAGATGGATGCGGCCTCCAACAACAAGGTGGACAATGTGCGAGCCCTGCGTGAAGAGGCGGTTTTTTCACCTGCCAGTGTGAAAAAAAGAGTCTATATCATCGACGAAGTCCATATGCTGACGACCTCGGCTTTCAATGCGCTTTTAAAAATTCTGGAAGAGCCTCCCGAGCATCTGCTGTTTATCCTTGCAACGACCGAGCTGCAGAAGGTACCGGCAACCATCCTCTCGCGCTGCCAGCGCCACAGCTTCCACAGGCTGGAGACTGCCGATATCGCGGAATATCTTGAATATGTGGCTGAAAAGGAACGCTTTGATCTGACGCATGATGCCGCCGACCTCATAGCGAGACTTGCCGAGGGCGGACTGAGAGACGCATTGAGCCTTTTGGATCAGTGCTCGGCGGCAGAGCATATCGATGTCGAGTCTGTTTACAATTCCATGGGACTTGCCGGCAACCGACAGATCGCCGCAATGCTTGAAAACATCCTTGCTCACGATACGGCTTCGGCGATAACCGGCTTTTCAAAAATGTGGATGGACGGAAAAGATCCCGGGACTTTCCTGAGAGAGCTCAGCACGCTTCTGAGAGATATCATGATCGTCTCGGTGGCGCCGAAAAGCGGAGGCAGTCTTACTGCCGGTGGCTACGACAGGCAGCTTCTCAATTCTTTTTCCTCCAGACTTACGACCGAAGAGATCATCTCCGCCATGGAGACCGTCCAGAGAGCGTTGTCTTCCATGAGGGATGCGGGCAACCCGCGCACGGTCGCGGAGCTGTGTCTTGTTTCTCTCTGCGACAACACATCAGGTGACAGCATCGCGTCATTAAAAGCGAGAATATCGAGGCTTGAGGAGGATGTTGCCAGAGGTGTTCCGGTACAGGGCGGCATGGAAAACTATCCTCTGCGTTATGACCGCTGTGATACGGAAGAGGAACGCTTTGACGTATTTGAAGAGGAAGAGCCGGAAGACCCTGCTCCTGTTTTCAGAGAGGAACCGGAGCCGTCGACTGATCCCGAACCGCTGCCGGCTGCGCCGGATGTAAGCTGGGAGCAGATACGCTCCAAAGTACTGCCTTCTCTGCCGATCGGCATCGGTATGAATATAAGCGATCCGTCAAAGCTTACAGCTGAGCTTTGCGGAAATGAGCTTAAGCTTAAAGCTCAGAGCGGGTTTTTCTTCAATCAGCTCAACCGACAGGAAATTCTGGGGAAATTTGCATCTGCGGCATCAGAGCTCTGCGGCGCATCTGTCAGAGCCACGATCACGGAGATGAACGATAACGGCTCATCGCGAGACGTGAACGAATTGAAAGCATATCCCGAAGTGAAGTTTATTTAATTTGGAGGAAAAATAAAATGGCAAAAGGCGGATTTCGCGGATTTCCCGGCGGCGGAAATCAGATGAACATGATGAAGCAGGCTCAGAAAATGCAGCAGGACATCCTGAAAATGCAGCAGGAGCTGGAGACTGCCGAATTTGAGTTTACGGCGGGCGGCGGCGCTGTAAAGGCCGTTATTACAGGCGGCAAGGAGCTCAAGAGCATTGAGATCAATCCCGATGTCGTCGACAGTGAAGATGTTGAAATGCTTCAGGACATGATAGTCGCAGCCGTTAACGGCGCCATGAAGCTGGCCGACGAACAGACGAACAAGTCCATGTCCAAGCTTCAGGGTATTCCCGGTCTGCCCGGCCTGTTCTGATTTAAATTCCCGATGCGCTTTGCATCGGGAATTTAATATAGTGCGCCCGGCGAGTGCACATTCTGACGGGTGGGAGTCCCGAGACCGCCCGGCAGACGCTGCGGATATGCAGGCAGAATTAAAAACGGCTGAATTGCAGTATTATTTATAATTCAATTGAGCAAATTGCACTTGTGCCATGAATTTTTATCAGATAGAATTCTAATGTATTTTTACATATTTAAGGAGGCAATCATGGAAAAAAGTCGCATTCAGCTTGCACTCGATGCCCATAAAATCAAGGGTCTTGACTGCTGTGAGTCTGTTTTTACCACCTACTGCGATCTGCTCGGCGTTCCCTATGCCCTTGCACTTGCCATCTCCGACTGCTACGGTTCCAATACAGGTATCAACGGCGTCTTTGATTCTTACGAAAATCTCCTTTATTTCCGATATATGTATGTCTGTGCCGGATACGGAATTGATCTGATGTTCGGCAACTGCGGTGCGCTTTGCGGCGCACAGCTCTGTGCCGCCGTCAGAAATAACCCGATAAACAAGGAAGTTCCCCGTGACATACTGGCCGCTTTTCCTCTCTGCGATAAGCTCTATGAGCTGTTCACGGCGGAAACCAAGGGAGATACCTGCGGCAGTCTCACCGATGCAAAGAAAAAATCGGTCAAGCCATACGGCTGCGATAAGGCGATAAGACTGGCTGCAAAGCTTGTTGAGGATATGGTATTCCCGGGAATGTTCGAGAAATGTGAGTTTGACGATCTGCCGGACTGGGATTTTGATGCGAGTGTGTACTGGCCTGCGGGTAGAGACTATATGAGCGTGGCCGGCAGGGAGTATCTTGCGGAGAACAGAATCGAGCAGACTGTCGTGCTCGATCCCCGCGATCTGAAATTTGCCAATTCCACGGTCGAAATGACTATGGGCAGCGAGAGGATCAAGGCTATGCGCCCGTCTGTTGAGGAGGTCATCGGAAAGATGGCCGAGTATGACGCGCTTGGCGACTACACCGAGGGCGAGTACTATTACAGAGGCATCTACCTTGAAGCGATGCGCGATGAAGACGAGGAGCTGCTGCTGGCCTCCTTCTGGGGACTCGCAAAGTGCTGCAAAGAGACAAATCTCGGTTACAGGCTCATGGATATGGCCTCTTTTGCCATTCAGAAGATGGATGACTGGGGATACCGGGAGGCATCCGCTTTCGGCACGGCTCTTGTGAACTATGCATATGCAAGATATACCCTCGATGATCCGGATGCTGCAATGGACTATATCCGCTCAGCCGAAAAAGTCTTTATCGGCAGAGACAAACCCCTGAACGCACAGCTTATAGCTCTGAATTACTATAAGGGACTTATTCTTAAAACCCGCGGAGAAGCGGATGGAGCAAAAGCCGCATTTGCGGAAGCCTATGAGCTTATTTCCGATGTAAAAGGATATGAAAAAGAAAAAGAGCTGATCAAAACCGCATAAATCATCTGCTCCGTATCGAAGAGGTACGGAGCTTTTATCTCAGAACGGTTAAATAAAAGAATGCATATTGAAAGATCTGTCGTTATCGTTTACAATGACAGTGCTGCAAAGTGCGAATAATTCCGAATCATTCCGATGCAAACTCCGATGTTTCTGTTTGCATGTTATATTATTAAATCAATAATCATCTTGTCATTCCTTTGCTTCGCGTGATAAGATGCAGCAATTCCCTTACTGTTTGTGCCGACGCGAAGCGGCGGAATGGATGATTACTATGAAAAGATCCGCCGGGATCCTTATGGCTCTCTCTTCTCTTCCTTCCCGATACGGGATCGGCACGATGGGAAGAGCGGCATACGAATTTGTTGATTTTCTTGCGCAAGCAAAGCAGAGCTGGTGGCAGCTTCTGCCGCTGGGACCGACGACCTACGGGGACAGCCCCTATTCCTCCCCCTCATCCTTTGCCGGAAATCCGTATTTTATCGATCCCGATATGCTCGTCAGTGAGGGACTTCTTGAAAGGGCGGAGCTTGAGGGCATTGACTGGGGCGGCGACAGCGCACGGGTGGACTATGCCGCCGTTTATGAGCATCGCTTTGACATTCTCCGCAGGGCGTTTGAAAGAGCCCCCTCCGAGCTTTTGGAGGAGGCGGAAAAATTTCACCTTGACAACCGAAGCTGGCTTGACAACTATGCTCTGTACATGAGCTTAAAGGTCAACTTCGGTCAGGTCTCATGGACAGAGTGGCCTGACGATATACGTTTAAGAAAAACCGGCGCGGTAGAATACTATACCGAAAAGCTGAGTGGAGAAATAAGCTTCTGGATATTTGTGCAGTTTCTGTTTTTCAGACAGTGGAACGCGCTTAAAAGCTATGCCCACGGAAAAGGTATACGGTTTATCGGCGATATCCCGATATATATGGCGATGGACTCCGCCGAGGTATGGAGCGAGCCGGAATTTTTCCTTCTGGACGAAAACTGTGTTCCGACAGTGGTTTCGGGCGTTCCGCCGGATGAATTTACGGAGGACGGACAGCTATGGGGAAATCCGATCTATGACTGGGAAAAGATGCGCTCAGACGGCTTTCGCTGGTGGAAGCGGCGCATCGGGGGAGCTTCCGCACTTTTTGATGTGATCCGTATCGACCATTTCAGAGGACTTGCGAGCTACTGGGCTGTGCCTTACGGCGATAAGACGGCAAGAAACGGCGTCTGGCGGGAAGGCCCGGGGATCGGGCTTGTAAGAGCGCTTAAAGAATGGTTTCCGACACTTGATTTTATCGCGGAGGATCTGGGGTATCCCACGCCGGAGGTCGCAAAGCTGGTGGAGGACTCCGGTTTTCCGGGGATGAATGTGCTGCAGTTCGGTTTTGAGGCGGATAATGACTCCATGTTCATGCCCCATTATATCAGAATAAACAATGTCTGCTATATCGGCACGCATGACAACGATACCGCCGTGGGCTGGCTCGATTCACTGAGCGGAGAGGATCTTGAATTTTTTGACGAGTATACGCACCACACCGGCGATGAAAGCCGGTGCCGCACCCTGATAAGAACCGGAATGGCAAGCCCCGCAAGGCTTTTCGTGCTGACGATGCAGGATGCTCTGGAGCTGCCGAGCGACTGCAGGATGAACACCCCCGGTTCACCGAGCGGAAACTGGCGCTGGCGTATGCTCCCGGGTGCCGCTTCACATGAGCTTGCAAGGGAGCTTGCGCACCTCACCTGCCTGTACAGACGGGCAGAGCAATAAATGACAGCAAAAAAACGAGAGATCGATATGTTACCATGTCGGACTCTCGTTTGAACGTTTTTCGGTAAAGTCGGTTCAGTCGCCCATACAGATGCCGATATCGCGTGCGACACGGATCATCGGATGATCTACGGGCAGGAACTTCGTCTTGCTCGCCGCGTCATCGAGCGGGATGGATGTGATCTTCCCGTCCTGATATGCGACCATACGCCGGTATTGCTTATTGATTATGAGGTCTGCTGCCGCAATACCGAACTGAGTGGCGAGAACTCTGTCGTAAGGGCAGGGAGGACCGCCTCTCTGATAGTGACCCGGTACGGTGACTCTTGTCTCCTGACCGGTTGCTTTTTCAAGCTCCTCCGCCAGACGGTAGGATACGGCGGGAAAGTTCTTGCTTTCCTTTGCTTTGCGGGCGGTCTCCTCGTCCATTTTCGTCTCGTTGACGGAAACGGCACCCTCAGCGCAGGCAATTATCGAAAAGCCTCTGCCGCGCTGCTGACGGCGGGCAATGACCGCTTTAATCTTTTCGATATCATAGGGGATTTCCGGAATAAGAATGATGTCGGCGCCGCTGCCTATACCGGCACTGAGAGTGAGCCAGCCTGCGTCTCTGCCCATCAGCTCAACGATAAAGGTGCGGTTATGTGAGCTTGCCGTGGAATGAATGTAGTCAATGACATTCGTGGCAATGTCGACAGCGCTTTGAAAGCCGAAGGTCGTATCCGTGCCCCAGATGTCGTTGTCGATGGTCTTTGGGAGCGTGATGACATTCATGCCGGCGTCGGCAAGCAGCAGCGCACTTTTCTGTGTGCCGTTGCCGCCCATGATGACGAGGCAGTCGAGATTGAGACGGTTATATGTATCCTTCATAGCGGGGATAAGACTTTCGCCGTTCTCGTCCACGATATCCTTCCCGGGAATGTAACGCTGACGGGAGGTTCCCAAAATAGTGCCGCCCTGCGTGAGAATTCCGGAAAAGCTGGAAGGCTCCATAAATTTATAATCGCCGTCGATAAGACCGCGGTAGCCGTCGTACATACCGAATATTTCAACGTTGTCCAGCTTCTGGAAAAGTGCCTTGCCGACGCCGCGCATAGCGGCGTTAAGACCCTGGCAGTCACCTCCGCTGGTAATAAGAGCTACTCTTGTTACTCGCTTCATATAGATACCTCCTGTTGGGATGAGACTATTATCCGCTTTCCGGCAGGAAAAATCAAGTATTACAGCAAAAAAGAAACGCTGTCCGAGAATATTCTCCATAAGCATATATTGAAAGTCGGGCAATAATATGCTATCATCGAAAAAAACACAAGGAGAGAAATATGATACAGCCCAATGATGTTGTGAACGTTCCGGATGAGGAATGGGAAGAATTCAAGAAAAAGGCTTCTGAGGATGAGCTATATTATCACGGTAAGGGCGACCTTCTGGATACGCCGGAGGGGAGGGCAAAATTCTGCCGTTTAAACGAGACCTCCGTTTTCAGAAAGCCCGATCCGGATTTCCCGGGATATAAAATATGGGTATTCAATCTGCAGGGGCAGGGGATGACGGTGAAAAAAAGAAGCCGTGTCGATCCCAAGCTTATGGAGGATATAGAATACGATGCCGACGGGAACGAGGTAGGGAAGTCCTACGAACCGGCATAAAATCATAAATTGACCGCTTCGGAAGCTCCGAGGCGGTCAATTCCGTAATTATCAGTCTTTCCAGATCTTATCCGTGGTGATCTCCTTGAGACATGAGGCTCCGCACATGGTCATGGTGGACTTGAGCTCACCGACGATCTTATCCATGTACACCTTGAAGCCCTCGGCACCGCCGCCGTATATGGAGTTGAGGATCGGTCTGCCGATCAGCACAGCGTCGGCGCCCAGAGCGAGGGCACGGAAAATGTCAACGCCGGAGCGGATGCCGCCGTCGACTATGATGACGGTCTTGCCCTTGACGGCCTCGGCGATCTTCGGCAATACCTCGCAGGTGGAGGGAACGCCGCCCTGTACTCTGCCGCCGTGGTTGGAAACAACGATAGCGTCCGCACCGGCTTCAACGGCCTTCAAAGCGCCCTGCACAGTCATGATGCCCTTGATGATGAAGGGCATTTTTGCGTAGTCAATGATCTCTTTCATTTCATCGACCGTCTTGCTGCCGGCATTGGGGTTCATCTTCTTGAGGAAGGGGAGACCCGCGCCGTCCACGTCCATGGCTGCTGCAAAGCTTCCGGCGGCGTTGAGTATATCGAGCTTTTCAAAAACGGCTTCCTTGTTCCAGGGCTTGATGGTGGGGATGCTCATGCCGCCGAAGGCGGAGGCGTCTTTGACGGCGGACTTCATGATGTCGGGGTCAACGCCGTCACCGGTGAGGGCGAGAACGCCGTAATCGTATGCCGCCTTCATCAGAATGGCGTTATACTCCTGATCGCAGTATTTGTCACCGTAGTGCATTTTGAGAGCACCGAGGGGAGCGGCGAATACGGGGGCGGAGAACTTGTGACCGAACATCTCAAAGGAGACGTCGGGGTCGGAGAAATTCGGGCAGAGCGTGTCCATATTGACGCAGATCTCCTGCCATTTGTCATAGTTGCGGGCGGCAACATTGCCGGGGGCTTTGCAGCCGGGACCGGGCATGACATTGGCACAGGCCTTGCCGTTGCATACGGGGCAGGCTTTGCAGTAAGGACCAATGCAGTCTTTGGCTGTGGCTAAAATTTCTGGATATGTCATGATCTTTTCCTTTCTGTATTTGATTGAAAATCTTTTATAGTGTTTTTTATTATCTACCTTTTCAAATTCAGTGTCAATATTTTTATTATTATTTTTTTCATGTATTATTAGAAATGATATCCCCCTGTTCACTGATTACTGTGAACAGGGGGATAAATTATTATACTCCCGTGCCGTCAAATTGCGGTATCATTTCATCTGTCGCTGAACAGACGTCCTGCCAGTAGCCGTCTGTCAGACCGCAGTTTACCATATATCTGTAAAGATTTCGGCTGACAGCGGGGTCGATGCGTTTTTGAAGCTCCGGGAAACGTTCAAGCCCCGGCATAGGGGTATACTGGCTCATAAGAGAAAAAAGCACGGAGTTTTCGGGAAAGGTGTCGGATATGCGGTCTATTACCTCCATTGAGTTTTCCTCACATTCGGGCAGAATGAGGTGACGGATCAGCACACCCGAGGTCATTATTCCGTCCCCGTCAAGCTTATATGCCCCTGTCTGGCGGAACATCTCCTTTACAGCCTCTAAAGCGACAGTCGGATAATCAGACGCATACGAGTATTTTGCGGCTAAGTCCGACTGCGCGTATTTATAGTCCGGCATATAGACCTGTACGAGCCCTTCAAGCATTCTGAGACTTTCAACGCTCTCATAGCCGGACGAGTTCCATACGACGGGAATACCGAGTTCAAGTCCGTCGAGCGCATCGCGTATGACCCTCACAAAATGGGTCGGAGTGACAAGATTTATGTTATGCACCCCTGTGTCCCGCAGTCTGAGCATCGTGTCACGCAGCTCTGACACGGTGAGTGCTTTACCGCCGCTTTTTCCCCTGCTTATCTCACGGTTCTGGCAGAAAACACAGCGGAGATTGCAGCCTGTGAAGAATACCGCCCCCGAGCCGTTCACGCCTGAAATACAAGGCTCCTCCCCGAAATGGGGAGCCGCTCTTACGACCGTCGGAAGCACGGCACAGCCGCAGAAACCGCTGCCCTTTATATCATTTCTGAGCGCCCCGCACTGTCTCGGACAGTCATTACAGATATATTCCATGAACATACTTCCTTTTTAACATGAAATAATATACAAAAACAACAAAAAATGAGTTTCAGCGCCACTGATTATACCCCTGTTTTGTCTAATATGCAAGAAATCAAAAAAATCCGAAAAAAGTACATGATTTTTGAATTATTTGTGATAAAATGATGCAGGATTTGATACAGATGTATGAAAAGACAGATGATCAATAAATTTGCGGTGAATTAAAAATGCTTGATATTATCCTCGTTGAACCGGAAATCCCACATAACACCGGGGCTATCGCCAGAACCTGCGCGGCGACCGGCGCAAGACTGCATCTTATCAGGCCTCTGGGGTTTGATATTTCCGACAAATATGTCAAACGATGCGGGCTGGACTACTGGTATCTTGTCGATATGACCGTATACGAAAACCTTGATGAATTTTTTGAAAAGAACGGGGATAACGGTCTTTATCTTGCCACGACCAAAGCGCCGAGAGCGTACCATCAGGTCGATATGAGCGGTGATGTGAAGCTGATGTTCGGTAAGGAGACTGCGGGTCTTCCTCAGTGGCTCAGAGAAAAATATTTTGACCGCTGCATTAGAATTCCGATGATCAGCGAGGCGAGAAGCCTCAACCTTTCAAACTCCGTTGCGATACTGGCCTATGAAGCACTGAAGCAGCAGGGCTTTCCGGGACTTATGAATACAGGCTCAATGGCTGAGACCCATTAAATCGCTTTCCCACGGCGGATGCCGTTTTTGATATGTAATTAAAATTTTTAATTGGAGGCACATTATGAACTACAACAAAAAAACAGTCTGTGATGCTGACGTTAAGGGCAAGAAGGTCCTTCTTCGCTGCGACTTTAACGTTCCTCAGGACAAGACCACCGGTGCCATCACCAGCGACAAGCGCATCGTTGCCGCTCTTCCCACCATTAAGTATCTGCTCGATCAGGGCGCAGCCGTTATCGCCTGCTCTCACCTCGGCAAGCCTAACGCCACCTTTGAGTCCTTCGTAAAGAAGCAGACCGAAAAGGGCAAGGATCCCGCAACGCTCACTGAGGAA
>JAUNND010000065.1 GCA_030531595.1 Eubacteriales bacterium
AAATTTTTTTGTAAAAGCATAAAAAAAGTATTGACAAAAATGCGGGGGGGGGGGGGTATCATATTTTCATCTTATAATTCTGAAAGGATGAAAATAAATATGAAAATGCAAAATGCGGAAATGGAATTTGTCGCATTTGATGAAAAGGATGTCATTGTTACATCCGGGTTTGGTGCGGGAACTTACGCAATAGGCCAATTCTTACCATCGGCCGCTACTGATAATGGTGCTACATGGAGAATTAATTCTTCCTCGTCACCCACATTGAATAATTACTACCTGCTTATCGGAGTATCTTCGATCACCCCTGGGGTATATAAAAAACCTATGCCTAAAGGTGGTTCGTTCACTATTGATATTACGGATGTCGGAACGGTTGAACCTTTTGGAGAAGGCGTTAATGTTTTGCCATCATCTGATGCTGTTGTTTCGTGGCTAAAGGATCAAGGTGCATTTCAATATCAGTAATCTCCAATATTCACCCCTCTCCGCAGGGTGAAAAGCAGCGGCACAGTTTACATTTCCGTAAGCTGTGCCGGTTTCTTTTGCTCAAAAAACCCTAAGGGAAGCCCGCGTTGGGGCGCTCCTTTTTTGGTTAGGATCGGTATTATAAGCTGCCCAGATAACCCTCGAGGATCAGGCTGGCCGCGACGGCGTCCACCGTTTTCCGGTGCTGCTTTTCCCGTTTTCCCTGCGCGTGGAGAATGGCGTGCGCCTCGATGCTGCTGCGCCTCTCGTCCCATAAAACGACCGGCAGACCGGAAGCGTCTTTGAGCATTTTTGCGATCGCCCGACTCTTTTCGGCGCGGACGCCCTCAGTGCCGTCCATGTTTTTCGGAAGCCCCAGCACAAGTGTTTCCACATCGCGCAGCTTTGCCTCCTCCGTGATCCTCTGCACGGCGCGTTCGACGTTCCACTCGTTCATCGTCCAGGCCTCGCCGCATATCATGCCCGTAAGATCCGAAACGGCAAGCCCGATCCGCGCATCGCCGTAGTCGATAGCCATAATTCTCATAATGCACCTCGTAAATATGTTGAAGCTACTATAACATTGAAAATAAAAAACCGCAAGTTCTTCTTTCCCGGCACTTGATTTTTGAAGTTAAATCGTATATAATGATCGAGCTTATGCAGCGGTATCGAAGTGGTTATAACGGCCCTGACTCGAAATCAGGTGTACCGGCAACGGTACCGTGGGTTCGAATCCCACCCGCTGCGCCACAAAAGTACGATAATTTGTCTACCAGACGATTATCGTACTTTTTCTCTATTCTGCGGTATTTGACCGAGTTTTTGACGAAATAATACTGAAATCATTGTGAAAACGGGCATCAGGGCGGTGATCACACCTGCTCCGATGCCCTGTTTTTCCATTTCTGCGATAACGAATACGTGTATAATTTGGTCGTACTTTACGCTGTAATGATGTAGTGGATACGAGTGGGAGGAAGGATTTGAACCTACGAACAGCAACGGTTATCGGGATTATCCCGTTTGCAAGAGAATTATCAATTAAAAACATATGAAGAAGTCGCCGCACTAAAAGATCTGTTCCTTCGTAGGCTCATGGATGACAAAATAAAAGCTTCTGCTATTATTCAGCTTAAAGAAGACATTGAAATTCTGAAGAAGCAGTTAGACGAAAAAGCAATTTATTCTATAGTGAAAGAAATATTGCTCGTATGTGATCGCATAGACCAGCAAGAAACGGTGGATGATATGACCTCGTCAATTGAGGATGAACTTTTAGAAATATTGGAGCGACGAGAGTTTTATAGGATGCCACCTTCTGATGAATTCGATCCCTTGTGCCACAATGCCGTCGGCACAGTAGAAGAAACCCCCGATCATCCAGAAAAGACAGTTGTGAGGGTTGTTAGGAGCGGCTATTATTTCCGTGACCGCGTTTTTCGACCCGCTGACGTTATTGTTGCTGTAAAGCGAAATGACATGGATTATGCGGATTAATCAGTCATATTAACCCAATTATCGTAAGAAGAGGAGGATCAGCTTGGATAGCATTGGTAGCCTTTTTGATGCGTTCGCAGATGCCTATTCACATAGCCTGTTTGCTATAGAACGCGAAGAAAAGATACTTAACGAAGCTCGCTCGCAGCACAAGGCGCTGATTACGAAAAGATTCAAAAAAGAGCAAAGCCGTATTGCCACAGAGTCGACAAACAACCTGATCGTCTTATCGAAATCAAGGATCAAGCCGAATGCGTTTTTGACGTACTTGATGCCCAAAGTTTTTACCGTTTCGACCGCTTCGGCAGTGCCCTGCGCCATAATGACGGCTTCCACTTCCCCGATCTTGCCGAGTACGCCGTCGTCGGGCGTTCCGTCGTTGACCAGTCGCCACAGACTCATATCCAGAAATTCGACGTTTTTGCCGTTTCCTGCTTCGTTTTTGATCTCAATCTGTTCAGCCGTTCCGGTATACGGCTTCGGCTCGACCGTCAGCTTGATAGTGATCCTATCACCGTCGCCCGGAGTCTGCTTTGCCGCAATGGCATCCAGCTCCAAGCCGATTGGTACGAATGCGGATTTTACAAAAAAGAATGAGTTCCGTAGCTGCAAAGTCAAAAAATATACCGCAGAAGCTATAACAGCAACTGCGGTATTTTTTCTGATGATCCCCTCCCGAAGGCAGGTCGGACGAGAGGATCAATCATGGATGAATCGGATCATCAGATCAGTTTTCCCCAGTGGGAGGAGGATTTCCGATGGTTACGGTGTATTTTCCGAGGGTGATGCTATTCATATTGTACAGCTGATCGAGGTTGCTTATCGGATGGAAAGTCACAACGCCGAAATAATCGTCGTACTGCGCTTCACCTTCATAGCCGTCGAAGCCTTCCGCATCAGGGTAAATAGTATATTCCTCGTCAACAGCGCGTTTTTCATTATATTCTCCGTCTGCCCGCCCGATCTTCTTATTTGCCTGGCAGACGCCGTTTTCATCAGCGATGCTTTCTACAAAGCCGTTGTACTGCTCACACTGTGCGTCCGTTTCCCAGGTGATCATATAGCCGATGTCTGCATTCGAGTAGTTGGTGACTGTGATATGGACATTAGTAGTGCCGTCACTCTCACTGTTGAGATCGTAAGTAGGTTCGCCACTCAGTTCGTATGTAAGGCTTACGGGATTCCACTCATATTCGGCAGACCGATCAATAGTGATCCCTCCCTGCACGTATACATCCCACTCTATTCCGACATAATACTTCGGTGCTGATGTAGCGCTTCCTTCGCCCGTGCTGATCGTGTTCGTGATGGTAATATCCTGGGTGTTATTCTCCGTCAGAGATTCGACCTCCTTATTGCCATCCACTGCAAACGCAGTAATGCTGAGGGACATGACCATGACCAGCGTTAAAAGTATGCATACTAATTTTTTCATGTAAATTTTCCTCCTTATTACATTTTTATGTAATCGGTTATTTATCAAAATCCCACCTGCCCGGGATGTTTGAACATAGTTTTTTCACGGAATAAAGCATCCGGGGTACTTTTCTGCCGCTACGATGATTCGGCAGAGTTTATTGTTACGGAATAGCTGCCAAGTGTGATCACCGCACCTTCGACGAGTGCCTCAACGTTTGTGATGCCCTTTACGGTAACCGTTCCTGTGTATGTAAGTGATTCTCCGTCTTCGATCTGTCCGTTGCCTGACACATCGTGCGTTTCGCTGTTCTCCAGCGCTGCGTTGTCAGAATTGTATGTAATAACGTAATCAACAGCAGCGCCGTACTGATTGGATATTGTTATGCTCACTCCGACAGTCCGCCTGCTGCCAAGTGCAGCGCTTTCGGAGTTTTGCTTTTCATACTGCAGTGTTTCCGTATTCCAGACATATGAGGATGAAGATGATATATCTATGGCGGTATTTTCTATTTCCCACGAAACCGTGACAACGTGCGTTTCGTCTGTGCCGTCATCCCCTCCGTTCTTTGGCGGTGCTGCTAAAAGCATAGGCGGAGCATCTTCCGGTATTTCCGGATTCTCTTCCGGCTGTTCGGGGTTCTTTTCTGCGTCCGAAGGCGTCGCCACATTTTCGTTTTCCTGCTCGGAAGCATCCGGTCCCTTTGGTTCAGAACCAATATCTTCGTTGTCCGGTTCCTCCGCCTCGGAAACGATTTCTTCGATGTCCGGTTCAATTACATCCTCAACAACAGGTTCCTGCCCGCTGTTTTGGATTTCTTCCTCCGCAAATGCTGCTGTGCTTAAGGAAAGCAACAGGACAACAACCAGCAACAAACAAGTATATTTTTTCATTCTGACTGCTCTCCATTACTTATCTTCGGATATTCGAATAAATCATCTGTAAGTGGTGTGCAGTCTTAATTCACCGTGATGCTGACTTCAATATCCGTATTCAGGTCTGTAAGCGCCGTTTCACCGTTATAGAAATTGATGCGAATCTTTCCGTGATAAACTCCTGACGTCAGCTTTCCGGCCATATCGTCCAGAAGCTTCATGGAAGAGAGGCTCTGTCCCGCGTGAAGGGTTCCGCTTTGGCTGAGCAGATACTCCTTTCCTCCGTTATCTAAGATAAGCTGAAGGACACAGTCGTGGCTTGCGTCCTGACCGTGGGAGTAATACATACTGATGGCTCCAGTTGATTGGCTTACGGACACTTGATCGGAATACCCGATTGTGACAGAGCCGCCGTATGAGTTCCGGATGATAATGCGGATGGGGATCTTTGTTTCCGTTCCGTCCGGCGCGGTTATGACAAGGAAGCCATCATATACGCCGCCTTTCAGTTCGACGTGGATCTTCGTGAAATCAAGCATCGTTTCCGGCAGTGTGCCGTCACTGTCTGCGGTGACTTCATCCTCAAAGATCACATACTCTGTTCCATCAACGTTCAGGATGATTTTTACTTTTCCCGTTTCACCGGGTTTCAGTCCGGTCTCGGATTCCATATCAAATTCCAAATCACCGGAAGGAAGCTTGATAATCACATGGTCGGGAAGGTCTTTTTCATCGGGTTCTTCCACAGCGTTCGGATCTTCTGTCACCAGTTCGTAGTCCGGTGGCAGAATATCGCTACCACTATTCGGCAGAATGAAAATCAGAACGGCTGAAAGTGCCAGTATACCGAGCAATATCCATAAAAGCAGGAAGTTCCGCCGCAGTAATGCGATATACTCACCCTTGCCGTTATTCACATAGCCGACCGTACGGAACAGGAGGCTGCTGTGGCTGTCTTCCTTGGAAACAGTGAAGTCCTTTCCACCCAGCTTTATGGCATCGATTTTTTCTTTTTTATTATCCAGGATTGTTTCGCCAATGACCTTGAAATTCCCGTCCGGGAAGGCCTTTTTCATACGGGACTTGGAATAACAGGCAACATCACGCTTTTTGACTTTATACGAGCTGTCGTAATCATCCATCAGTTTATATTCAAACAAGTCTTATTCCTCCTTTACGCAAAAAAGACACAGCCTCCATGGATATAATTACTCCATGAATTCTGTGTCCTGATTATGCTTTAATATATTGGAAAAAGGGTTGACAAAAGAGCGTAGTTTCGCTACGCTTGCTTGCTTGCTTGCTAAGATTGTGTTCGCTCCAAGCATCCTTGTCAAGTCCCTTACTGTGATTTTTCGATGCAATCATTGCAGATAAGCACACCCCACCACAGGATACATTATAATCCCCAAAAGGGGACAATACGGGGACAGATAGGCGCTTTTCCCGCGTTTATTGGAAAATATTTTGCAGTCTCGCAAGGGTTTCTTCCGCAAAGGAATACTGCGACATATATTCTGTCGGCGGCTCACTGCGCTCACCGGCGAGGTAATCATAGTAATCGCATTCCACCTTGTCCTTGTTGATCGCAAGACCTCCGTGGGAAGCAACGATCAAATCTTCTGCGCCAAGTCCGGCAAAGGTGTCAATCAGATCATCGCGCAGCTTTTTGTAATATTCAATGTTCAGGTTATCTTCAAACAGCGCGGCAATGATCTCGTTTCGTCTGCACTCCGCTCCCTTCCTGTCCACAAGATATGCCAGCAGCTCCTTTGTCCGACTGCGCGAAAACCGGATGGGCGCATTGTCGCAATATGCCTCAAAGTTGCCAAAGCAATGGAAGCGCACCCGCCGTTCCGCAATGGGATGCCGCAAATGTGCGAGCGCATCCGAGATGGCCTCCGCCGTCACCGGCTTCATCAGATAGGCGCTGGCATAGAGGTTGAGTGCGTCAAGCGCGTATTCGGCAAAGCCCGTAACAAAAACAATATTGGTATCCGGGTTGATTTTTGTCAGTCTCTTTGCCATTTCCAAACCGCTGATCACAGGCATATCAATATCCAGAAAAGCGATATCAATCACGTTTTCTTCCGCAAACGCGAGCGCCGCGCTTGCTATCTGAAAAGAATGGCGTTCCGCGTTCGGCAAGGCGGCAAGAACGGATTCTTCCAGCGCCTCAAGCGCCAATTCTTCATCATCCACCAATAACAGTTTCATGTTCGTCCTCCAAAATCATCGTAACCGTTGTTCCCTCACCGATCCGACTGTCGATCGTCATATCCGCGTTCATCATCTGACGCAGGCGGTTGCGCGTATTCTCGATGCCGAGATGGCTTCTCCCGTCATTTTTCTTCTCGTTCACGTCAAAGCCCATGCCGTCATCGTGAACGGTCAGATAAACTTTGCCGTTCGACCGTTTTGTGGAAATCGTGACCGTTCCGCCTTCCACACGGCTTCTGATCCCGTATCTCACGGCGTTTTCCACGATGGGTTGCAAGGTCAGAGCGGGTATTTTAAAATCCGTGACTGCAATGTCATATTCCACTTTCAGAATGGAGGAAAAACGCAAAAGTTCGATCTCCAGATAGGTCTTTGTATGCGCCAGTTCCTTTTCAAAGGGGATCGGCGCAGTATTTTTGATGCTGTCCATATTCGTTCTTAAGTAAGTGGAGAAGTCCAGAATGGTTTTTTGCGCAAGAGCGGTATCCTTCGCGCAAAGACGGTGGATCGCCGTCAGCGTGTTATACAGGAAATGAGGCTGCATCTGCGAGATCATAACTTGGATTTGCTGCTCGGCAAGCGCCCTGTCCTGCTCGGCGATCCTCGCAGTCTTTTCCGCAAGCTCCTGTTCTGTTTTTACCTGCACCGTTCCGTAGATCAGGAGTAAATTGACGAAAAACACTAAATAGACGAGGGAATATTGCGGCAGCGGAATAGAAAAGGTCATCGAGATGATCGGTACCAGATCAAACGAGAGAAGAACGATCTTTTTCTGAAGGGACAGCTCTCTTCTCAGGTTTTCGTATATGCTGCACACAACCATGATCAACGGACAGATGTACACAAAGAGGCTGCCATTTCCGTAAACATATCTTCCGTCCGCATCAATGTAAAAGAGGAAACCGGTCAGGCTTGCGAGGATCACATACAGTATGTCTATGATTGCCACGGCACGAACGATATCGTTGATTTTGCCGATGTGCCGGGGCTCATCCAGAAACACTCTGTTCTGATAATTCCAAAACAGAAACAGCAGGATCGGTGTGATGAGATACCCGCCAATGTTCAGGATGTAGTTGACCGTGCTGAGCCGCGCAGAAACATTGGCTGCCCAGGACAAATTATCGCAGATCACGCCGAGATAGGTCAGCACGATCATGCCCCCAAAAAGCCGCGCATTTGTTTTTTCCGTCACGACCTCCCGTGAGTGTATCAGCATCAACACAGAAAGTCCCAGCATAGCCATAAGCCCGGCGGTTACATTGATGAAGATCGCAGCTTCCGCATCGACACTCTGGAGATACCGCAAAATCCGCAGGGAAGCGAAGAACCCCGCAAACATGGCAAAGACGATTGTTATAAAGACGACCCGCTCCTTCGTTTTCATCAGGTGAGTATCCTCCAGGTCTTTTTGTTTTCCAAAATGATTTCCGTGAGTTTATTATATCAGATAATTGTGAAGAGCTCAATATCTTTCACCTCAGATCAGTTTTTTCACTTGATCAGGTAATGGAAAATGTACCTGACGCAAAAGAAGGTATAACACGGTGAGAAATCACTGCGCTTTTCTTGTATGAGATTTTCGCCTTTGGCGAAGTTCTCTCGAAAACCGCCAGTTAAGGAAACGCTGATTTAATCATTCACCTCCCGAAAGACATCCGCAGTTCACATCTGTGTGATATAATATAGAAAATCAAAGAAAGGCAGGACGACACAGATGAAGGGGCAGTTGACGATAACGGATATGGAATATGCGGGACGGAAAAAGACGACCAAACGAGAAGAATTCCTTGACCGGATGAATGCGATTATTCCGTGGCAAAGATGGATAGAGCTGATAGCACCATTCTATCCGTCCAGCAAACGGGGACGTCCCGTCCGCGGGATAGAAACCATGCTGCGGATGTATCTGATGCGGGTGTGGTTCAATCTTTCCGACGTCGGTATTGAAGATGCCATATATTTTGCGGGATACCGTGGTGTTACTGTTACAAAACCGTAATGTTCCTGCAAGAAAGCAGAAGCTTTATCTTTGTTACCAATCGTCCCCTGTCCGAGTGGGACAGCATGGGTGTCGATCCGCACACGGCATCGACCTTCCGCCAGAGAATCAGCTCCGGCGCACAAATCATTCACCTCGGGTGAAACCTGCACTACCGGTCCATTGGCAATGACTACGACTTGATGTGAGAAAAATCGAAATTCTCACGAAATGAAAACTTGAAACGAACGAATATCACCAACTGACGTATAATACATCAATCGGTGATAGAATTTACATATATTTTCGGGGTAGGGGGAGTCAGATCCCCAGGTCAGACTCCCGGGACAACGGCGCGGAGTCATTTACAAAAAATCGGGAAATCAAGTCGCCCCTGACGGGGCAACCGGAACGGATGCGAAAAACTCCCATGCGCAGTCAGCTTTCACTTATCGTGGTGCATATTTTTGCGCATGGGAGTTTACTGTGAAAGCTCCGCTTCCGCTTTTTGCGCATGGGAGTTTAATCAGATTTCAGTATAAAACTCTTTTACGGCAGCAAAGAAGGCGTCGATATTCTCCCACGGCGTCATCGGCGGGATATCGCAGCCGCTGGAGATCACGAAATTGGGCTTTACGCAGCATTCGTTCATGATCTCAAGCGTATTTTGCCGTATGCTCTCCGGCGTACCGCCGAGAAACTGCATCGCGGGACTGACATTTCCCATGATAAGAACATCGTCGGGAGCATCGCGCAGCATATCGGCCATCCTTATCGCATCGCCGAAATGATAGCCGGACGCGCCGAGAGAATAGATCTCCTTTGCCATCCGCGGCACGCTGCTGCCGCAGTTGTGGTAGATCACGGCAAATTCATCGCTCCGGACACTGTCAATGATCTTCTTTACATAGGCGTTGGAAAACTCCGAGGCGAGAGCAGGGGAGAGAAGACCCGCCAGAGGCTCCGCCATCACGATACCCTGTGCGCCGGCGTCCCTAAGGGCTTCGGCGTATTTTATAAGAAAGATCGACGCCTTTTCAAGCACCGCGTGGACAAGCTCCGGCTCGTCATAGCACTCCACCATGATCTCCGTCACATCCATAAGTCTGCCTGCCAGAGAGAAGGGACCGATCGTTCCGGCAAAGACGGGTCTGTCGGTGATCAGCTTTGAAGCTTTTCTGATGGCGTCAACATAAACGCCGGTGCGTCCGGCTCCGATCTCGGGAATTTCCAGCGACGCGGCCTCGTCCTCATCCGTGACGATCGCGCCGGTCACGGTGGGCACCTCGTTTTCGCTCATATGAAGCTTTGCCCCGAAGGCCTCCGCTTCTACGGACAGATCCATCAGACTGACGGCTGCGGCACTGTCGACTCTGTCGGCGACGGCCTTCATGCCCCGTGCCTGCGCCTCGCTGTCGGAGACCAGCTCTCTTACGGATACGCCGGTAAGCTGAACGCAGGGGAAGGAGAGTACGGGCAGAGCCTTTTTGACCTCGGAGCGTATCGTTTCATCTGTCCATTTTTTTATATTCATGATGATCCTCCGAAAAATTGTTGTTTTCTGCCGCTGATCGCGGTATGCTGTTTTCGAAAACCGAGGGTATTTTACCATTCGCCGACCGACAAGTCAAACGGATATGCCCGAAACGAGCTTGCTTTTTCAGAATTTTCTGTTTGGAAAAATAAATGAATAAAATCCGTTGTAGAGAAGCCTGAGGTGAGCGCCGATGTGAGCGTACAGAGCCGTGTCATATTCGCCGCGGAAGGTCCTCCATGTGTCGAACAGGCTCTGACGGAGCCCGGGATCGTTGAGGATGTGACCGTAGGCGGTGTGGATGAGCTGACGGACGTCGTCGTTGTCGAAAAGCCCGGGCAGCTCTTCGTCGGCAAGACAGTCAAGGGACGGGATATCTGTCGGGTCGGCGGTGACATGACGGTATTCTTTCGCCTCGGCAAAAGCGGCGTCGAGGGCAGAGCGATGACATTTGCGGTACAGAGCCGGATCATGCTCCGCAACGATCTTCATGGCCTCCAGCCAGCTCGTGCCGGAGGTCTTGACATGAAAGTGCCCCTTTGTGTATTTCCCGATGCTCGCTAAAACGGAGAGCTTGTCGGAGCCTGCGTGTATGCTGAGCTTATAGCCGAATTTGCGGGCGATCGCCGCATGGAGCTTTAGCTGCTCCTCAAACGCGGCGACATCGCCGATATAGTCTATGCCGCTGTGAAACTCACCGATAAAGCGGGGCGCGAAGGCGGCGGGGCTGACGCCTCTGTCGGTCAGCTCCTTTGCCATATAAAAATGCTGCTCCGGAGTCGTGGGGAACGTGGCGGCGGCAACCGAGATCTCAAGATCGAGCCGGTCTTCACGGCCTTCAATGCACTTTTTAAAGATATCGACGGCACGGTCGACAGCGCCGGCGCATATAAGGGAGGTACGCATGAAGCTCTCCTCGTCAAAGGATATTCTGCCGCCCTCAACCTCGAAGCTTTTTCCGATGTATTTCTCCTCCGGCTCCTTATTGCCCCTGTATGCCGCTCTGAGCTGCTCTAAACTCATGCTCTGCACATCGTTACGGATATCCCCGCTGCACTCGAGCGTGATCATGGTACAGCCGCAGGAGACAGCGTACTCGACCTCCTCCGCTGTTTTCAGACAGTCTCCGTCAGCGCCGAAGCCGCGTGTAAAGCCCTCGCGGAACGCGGCAAACGAGGCGCAGTCCAGCACCTCTTCAAGGCTGCGGCCGGTGAGTTCCAGTTCGCGGACGGACTGCTGAGCCAGGACGGGGAGCGCGTCATATTCTCTGAATACGCGGAGCTGTCCGGCGCCCGCCAGACCTATACGGTCCCCGAGACCGAAGCTGCGGTTTTCTCTGAGTACGGCGCGGGGGGCGGTAAAAGGGAATACCTTACGAAGAATAACGGCGTTTTCATGGGTCTGCTCCGCAAGCGTCCACTCTCTGCCGCAGGCTGTGAAGCTCTCTCCGACGAAACCGATGGAGGCGGCGGCAAGAACGGCGTCTCTGTCGCCGAGATTGACGGCAAAGGCGAGAGCGCCGCGTGCGGTCTGCATGGACAGCATATATATTCCGTAATTTGAAAAATCCTTGAGACCGTTCGCAAAAAACGGTTCAAGACGTTCGGGGGTAAAGATCTCCATGATAAACTCCTTGAATTTTTACAGAAAAAGTTTGCCGAAAGCATAAATATTATATTCTGACGGCTATTATTTGTCAATGAACGTGAAAAGAAAAAATAGCTTGAGGAGCGGTAATGCTCTGCACTGCCGTGCGCATAGAATGAAATGCGGAAGAAAACAAAAAAATTTTCTTGACAAGTTAGAGGACTCTAACTATAATAATGTCGAAAAGGAAAGAAGGAGGATACTACCATCAGTATTTTAGCATGGATCATTGTGATCACGACTGCTGCGGGCGTCGGCGGAACGGGCCTGGGCGGCGTAGTCGGCGCGGTTTTGCGGCGCGATTCTTCAAAAGTGATCAGTCTTCTGCTTGCCTTTGCGGGCGGCGTCATGATGGCTGTTGTCTGTTTTGACCTTATTCCCGAGGCTTTTCTTCCGGAGGGCGCGGCAGAGCCTTTCTCGGTCTGGCTCGTCATGGCGGGAACGGCTTTCGGTTTTGTTATCGTCTGGCTTCTCAATATGTGGATAGACAGGGCGACCAACCCCGAGATCGTACATATTGACAAAAACCATCCGCAGACGGCTGACGATCTGGATGAGCTTATCCACGCCGACCATTACAACAAGCATAAAAACGAAAAGAATACTTCTTCGAGCAAGGGTCTCTTCGTCGCGGGGCTCGTCATGGCGTGTGCGATCGCTCTGCACAATATGCCGGAGGGCATGGTCATAGGTGCGTCCTATGCCGGTGACGCAAGCTCGCTGACAGGCGGCGCGGGATTTATTGTTGCGACGGTGATCGGACTGCACAATATACCCGAGGGTATGGCGGTGGCTGTGCCGCTGATATCGGGCGGCATGAACAAGGCGAAGGCGATAACGATCACGGCTCTGAGCGGGGCGCCGACGATCATCGGCGCCATCATAGGCTATTCTCTCGGACTTATCAGCCCGCTGTGGCTGTCGCTGTCGCTGAGCTTTGCGGGCGGCGCGATGCTGTACGTGGTGTTCGGTGAGCTTTTTCCGGAATCGTTCCTTATCTGGAAGAGCAAGGCTCCCGGCGCGATGGCGCTGCTCGGAACCATGGTCGGTCTTCTTCTGGTATATGTATAAATATAACGCTGCGTTTATCGCCAATGTCATTAAGGTAAGAAAATTGCGTCCGTAGGGCGGGGGCTTGCTCCCGCCG
>JAUNND010000066.1 GCA_030531595.1 Eubacteriales bacterium
GTATCTTATTCATGTCAACCCCTCAATTCTCTTATTATCTGTACTTCCTCACGACCGAGTACCTCGGCGCGTACACGGGCAGCTTCATATGTATCTCCATCATGGCGTGGCGGGTATCCTCGATCTCCTCGCCCTCGGAATTATACATTCTTTCAACAGTAAACTTCACGGGTTTTTCTCCTGGAATGAGCAATTCAAGCTCATCCGTTTTATAAAACTTGTTGCGCTGGGATAAAACGGCGTTGCCGTTTTCGTCGCAGCGCTCCACTATCGCGCCGACGTCGGTGAGAGAATAATAGCTCGTGGCGGCGTAGTGCTGCCCGGGGTCGCCGTAATAAAAGCCGGTCGTATACGGGCGGTGGCTGACCTTTTCCGTCTCCTCGATCCATATCTTATCAAGAGGCTTTCCCGTAATCGCCGCGTCTATCGCCTGTCGGTAGGCGTTGGTAACAACGGCGCAGTAATACGCCGATTTCATGCGCCCCTCGATCTTGAATGAGGTCACGCCCGCGTCGATAAGCTCGGGAAGGTGCTCTATCATGCACATATCGCGGGAGTTCATGATGAAGGTGCCGTTATCCTCGGTGATCTCAAAATACTCACCCGGGCGGGTCTCCTCCATCAGATGGTATTTCCAGCGGCAGGGCTGGGCGCACTGTCCTCTGTTTGCGTCTCTGCCCGTCAGATAATTTGACAGCAGACAGCGTCCCGAAAACGATACGCACATCGCCCCGTGCACAAAGGCCTCGATCCGCAGGTCTTCGGGTGTGTTGGCGCGTATCTTTCTTATATCCGCCATCGGCGTTTCACGCGCCAGCACAACGGTGTCCGCGCCGAGGGCATAAAGGGCGTTGGCGGTCGCGCTGTTGATAACGCCGAGCTGGGTGCTGACGTGCTTTTTCACGTGTGGTGCGTGCTTTTTGGCAAGCTCCAGCACGCCGAGGTCGGCAATGATGAAAGCGTCCACGCCGATGTCCTGCATATAGCCGAGGTATCGGGGAAGCCCCTCAAGCTCGTCCTCACGGGGAAGCGTGTTGCAGGTGACATACACCTTTACGCCCCGCTCATGGGCGAGCTTTACGGCTTCAAGCATCTGCGCATCGTCAAAATTTCCGGCGGATGCCCTCATGCCGTAGCGCGTCCCCGCGAGATATACCGCGTCCGCACCGTAGTGCAGAGCCATTGTCAGTCTTTCCGTGTCCCCTGCGGGAGAGAGCAATTCAAGTTCAGTTCTGTCCATAGCTTTGTGTCGCAACAAACTCGTTGAATTCGGCGGAGTGGGCAAAAAATCTGTGCGCACCGGCCTCTTCGTCAAGAGCGTAGTAATAGTAATTTGTCTTTTCGGGGTTCAATACCGCGTATATTGAGGGTAAACCGGGGTTTGCTATCGGTGTGGGCGGCAGACCCTGATAAATTCTCGTGTTGTAGGGGGAGTCCTCTTCGAGCATCGTACCCGTAGGCGCACCCTCGTGGTCGGGGTGGAGATAGAGGATAGACGCATCGATGCCGAGAGGGGCATATGAGCCGAGGCGGTTATAGATAACGGAGGCGATGGTGCGTCTCTCGTCGTCGTTGGCTGCCTCCTTTTCGATAAGGGAGGCGATATTCACGACCGAGCGGATGTCCAGCCCCATATTGTTCATCGCCTTTATCATGTCGGCAGTGAGCTTGTAGTGGAAGTTTTCAAGGAACTTGTTGATCGCGCTGGAGGCCTGCATACCCACGTAGAACTCATAGGTGTCCGGAAAGAGGAAGCCCTCCAGACGGCTCGCATCGCCCATCGGTATGCCATCAAGGAAGCTGTAATTATAGTTGTAATTGGCGGCGGCGTCAATCAGCTCGTCATAGCTGCACACGTTGTTCTCTTCCAGGCGCGTAAATATCTGGTGCATGGAAAAGCCCTCGGGTATAGTGACCTTGATGGTCTTTGTCGCGCCGGAGCCGGCCTGCATATTTTTTATCAGTGCGCGGTAGTCAAAGCTCGATTGAAGCTCGTATTCGCCCGGGTCGACCTTGTTGGCGGCGTTGGAGAGATTGCAGTAGAACAGGAACAGCCATTTGTACTCGATCAGTCCCGACTCCTTCAGCTCCTGCGCCACATAGTCGATATCGGCATGGGTCACGCGCCGCGTGCCGGTCTTGTTGCCGTCCTCGTCGTATTTGTCCACGGTCTCGGATGTGAAGATATCCATGGGCAGAGACACGACGGCGGAGAACTTCTCCTTGTTCAGCGCGAGCATATCGCTTGCCGCCATCCATGACACGCACGCAAGTATGACGCTGACGCAGACGATAAAGACAAAATACATCAGTCCGCCTAAGCAGCCGGAGCGGTATTCATGGCTCTGTCTCACGGGGCGAAAGTCTCTCTCCGAGTCCTCGTCGCCGGTGTAGTTGCGTTTTTCGCTGCCGGTGGAGTCTATAAAGAGCTTTCTTTTATTGTTGTTTTCTTCGTGCATTGGGCTCCTCCAAGTGCCTTGCTTATCCGTAGGGCGGGGGTTCTACTCCCGCCGGAAAGTCGGTAAAGCTTTCAACCTTCGGCGGGAGCAAGCCCCCGCCCTACGGGATATACAATCTGTGTCATCTTTCTCTATGCGGCATATTATGGTTTGAGCGCGACAGAGAGACGAAACGCCGCGCAGTACTCATTTTTATACCGCCTGTCCGCCTCCACGCGGGACGGACACAGCAAAATCCATAAAGCGTGGAGAAAGGAATTCAATTTATGTTCTGCAACAACGGCTGCAACAACAACACTCTCTGGATCATCATTCTCATTATCATCCTCTTCGGCTGCGGCGGGAACTGCGGCTGCGGAAGCGGCTGCGGATACAGCGGCAACTGCGGCTGCAATAACAACTGCGGCTGCAACTGATTTTTTTGCAAACAGGGCTTAAACGCCCTGTTTTTTATTCGATAATACTGCGTACAAGCTCATATATCTCGTCGTTTTTCTCCTCGACGCTGCGCTCGACGCCGTTTTTCATGTGGGGAACGACCTTCCAGCCGTAGTGCTGAGCCGCCATTTTCGCCGTACGCAGGCATTTTGCAAGATACTCGAAATCCTTTTCGTGGATATCGGCATGGGTATCGGTGCTTATCTGACGCTGAGTCATTCTTCTGCGCGAGGTCTCTATATCGCAGTCGAGGTAAATAACGGTATCGGGCTTCGGCAGCCCCATCTTGCCGTATTCCATATCGCCCAGCCAGTCGAAAAACGCCGGAAGCTCCCCGTCGGGCACCTTAGAGCCCTGATGCACCGCGTTTGAGGTGGTGTAGCGGTCGGAGATTATAAGACCGCCGCCGTCATATATTTTCCCCCAGTCGGTGCGGTAGGAGGCAAAGCGGTCTACCATATAGAATACGGAGGATGCGTAGGCGTTCACATCGTCGGGATGTGTGCCGAACTCACCGCCTAAATACATACGTATAAGTGCGCTCGATTCCTTGTCATAGCGCGGAAATACGATATGATTATACTCAATATTGTCCTTTTTCATTCTCTCGCAGAGCAGGCGGTACTGGGTGGATTTGCCGCTGCCGTCAATGCCCTCAAGTACGATGAGCTTTCCTTTTGCCATCTTCTTTTCCTTTATATTATATCTGTTTATATCTGCGAAAAAACTTCACCGATCTTTGCGTGAATAACAAGGTCGGCATAGCGGTCGGCGGGTGTTTCGCTCCTGTTTATCAGAACGAGCCTGTCGCCGCGATAATAATTTATAAGTCCCGCCGCAGGATAGACGTTCAAGGATGTGCCGCCGATGATAAGCATATCGGCGTTTCTGATATAGCGGATGGCGCTGCTCACCACGTCATCGTCAAGAGCCTCCTCATACAGCACGATGTCGGGGCGGATAATGCCGCCGCAGGTGCAGTGGGGAACGTTCTTTCCGTGGTTGACGACATCCGCGTCATATACCTTCCGGCATTTTGAGCAGTAGGCACGCATGATGCTTCCGTGAAGCTCAAAAACAGTTTTGCTTCCCGCCGATTGATGCAGTCCGTCAATATTCTGCGTGACAATCGCTTTCAGCTTGCCCTGTCTTTCAAGCTCGGCAAGCTTTAAGTGCGCGGTATTGGGCTTTACGCCGTCAATAACAAGCTTTTCCCTGTGAAAGCGGAAGTATTCCTCGGGGTTTTTCTCAAAAAAGCTGTGGCTTACAATAGTTTCCGGCGGGTATTTCCACTTCTGCTTATAAAGTCCGTCCACACCGCGAAAGTCGGGAATGCCGCTCTCGGTGCTGACTCCCGCACCGCCGAAAAAGACGATATTGTCACTGTCGCGTACCATCTCTCTGAGCTTTACGATTTTTTCGTCCATAAATGTCTCTCCTTATATAAGCGGCTCTGTAATTCCCGTCACTTCATTAAAAGCTTCGGTGATGCTCTCAAAAATCATCTCGTTTTCCCGCTTTGCGACAAAGCGGTATGTTTCGTCGTTTGACTTACCCGCCAGATCAAGTACGTACACGCGGCACGACTCGGCGGCGGCTTTTGCAAGGCACGCGCCCTCGCCGATATATGAGAGCATATCGCCGTCACAGTGATCGCACAGTTCCCTCGCAAGCTCCATGAGCTTTTGCATCATGCCGATTATTTCCGAGGGAATACACGCGGCGCTCTCGCGTCCCGCCTCGATGTTGACCTCAATCCCCTCCTGCACGGCTTTTCTCAGCGGAGCGCGGCTCTTCACGTCCTCGTCGATCAGATGCACCATGTAGCTTCTGAGTATCTCGGCGTTTCTTGCGATATATTCGACCCGCTCATTCTCATATCGCGCCCTTTTCGCAAGCTCCGCGGCTCTTTTTATGAGGGCAGAGGCGCAGGCGGCAGTGTACGCGGCGGCGCTGACGGCCTCAAGGCGGCTTTCCGTGTCCGCAAGAGCCTTTGTAAATTCCTCCGCGTCCTTTTTCTTCCATATATCTATTATTATCTTTTCCGCCATGCTCTGCGCTCCTTTTTACTCTCCGTTCAGAAGGTATCTGTCAAAGTCGCTTTCATACAGTCTGTCCTGAATTATGCGGTACTTCTCGAACTCCGTTTCCGCGTGAAGCTTTGCCTGCTCCGCGCTTATTTTCCCCGCTCCCGTAAGAAGCTCATTTCCGTTGAATTCAAGAAAACCGTCCAGCCGCTTTGCCCAGCCCTGAATAGTATGATCCTTGACTATCTGCCCCGCCCATTTGCGAAACTGTACGGCTCTGTCGTTGTTGACCTTGAAGCCGACGGCAATTATTGCCTGTAAATTATAGTGCTTGGTGCTGTACTTTTTCCCGTCCGCAGCAGTTATTAAGTATTTCTTAATAACTGAATCTTCAATCAGCTCCCCGTCTGAAAAAACCGTTTTAAGATGCTGATTAATTGCAGATACCGAAACATCATACAGCGCAGCCATCATTTTCTGCGTCAGCCAGATGTTTTCATCCTCGTAGCGCATTTCCATACTGTCCGCATCGCCGCCGACAGACGCCGTATAAGTCAGATATTCGGCGGCGGAGGAACGAATTTCGGAGAGAGCGTTTTTCTTTTTCATAAGCCGCTCAGTCTCTGTTGAACTCCCGAAGTCTCAGCTCGGGGTTTTTCTGCAAAGCCCAGTTGATACACCAGTCGGACGTAAAGAGGAGTAAATTGTTTCCTTTGAAGTCCTGCACCCATTTGGTATCGCTGGTGAGGTTTAACGCCGATACGTCAATATTTTCGTTCTCTATCCAGCGCACTACCTCGTAGGGCATATTGCGGCGGCGGATATCCACGCCGTACTCGGTCTTCAGTCGATATTCCAGCACCTCGAACTGCAAAACGCCCACAACGCCGACGATGACCTCCTCAACGCCGGTATACGGCTCGTGGAATATCTGTATCGCGCCCTCCTGCGCTATCTGCATGATGCCCTTTTCAAACTGCTTGCGCTTCATCGTGTCCACGCGCTCCACGCCCGCGAAATGCTCCGGCGCAAAGGTGGGGATGCCCTCAAAGCAGATGTTCTGTCCCTTTTCGCAGATGGTGTCGCCGATGGAGAAGATGCCGGGGTCGAATACGCCGATGATGTCTCCGGCATACGCCTCGTCGATGATGGCGCGCTCCTGCGCCATGAGCTGCTGCGGCTGGGCAAGGCGCAGAGGCTTGCCGCCCTGAACATGGAAATACTCCTTATCGCGCTCGAAGCGTCCCGAGCAGATGCGCATGAAGGCGATCCTGTCGCGGTGCGCCTTGTTCATGTTGGCCTGTATTTTGAAAACGAAGGCGGAGAAATGCTCATCAAAGGGGTCGACGATATCCTCGCCGGAAATCCTTGAAAGCGGCGGCATGGTGAGCTTTAAGAAGCTCTCCAGAAACGGCTCAATGCCGAAGTTATTGAGAGCGGAGCCGAAGAACACGGGAGAGAGCTTTCCGCTTCTTACCCTGTTTAAGTCAAAGTCATAGCCCGCACCGTCCAAAAGCTCTATATCGTCGGAGAGTGTCTTCCGCAGTCTCTCGCCGATCAGCTCGTCGAGCATTCCGGTGTCGTCAAGCGAGCACTCGACCGCCTTTATTTTGTTCTGACCTCTGTGGAACTCGGTGAAGGCAAGTATCTCCTGCTTTTCGCGGTCGTAAACGCCCTTGAACTCTCTGCCGCAGCCGATGGGCCAGTTCATGGGGTAGGTGCCGATGCCGAACTCGTTTTCCAGCTCCTCCATCAGCTCGTAGGGGCTTCTCGCCTCGCGGTCGAGCTTGTTGATAAAGGTGAAGATGGGGATATGGCGCATGGCGCAGATCTTAAAGAGCTTTCTTGTCTGCGGCTCGATGCCCTTGGCGGCGTCGATGACCATGACGGCGGAGTCGGCGGCCATGAGGGTGCGGTAGGTGTCCTCGGAGAAGTCCTGATGTCCGGGGGTGTCGAGAATATTGATGCAGTACCCGTCATAGTTAAACTGCATGACGGAGGAGGTTATGGAAATACCTCTCTGCTTTTCAAGCTCCATCCAGTCGGACACGGCGTGTCTGGCGGTGGCTTTGCCCTTGACGGAGCCGGCGAGCTGGATCGCGCCGCCGTAGAGAAGGAGTTTTTCGGTGAGTGTGGTCTTGCCCGCGTCCGGGTGGGAAATGATCGCAAAGGTCCTGCGCCTTTCGATCTCTTTTTTCATATCATCAGACATATTTTTTACCTCGAAGCAAACTTTAACGTCTTATATTACCATACAATGCCCGAAATTGCAAAGCTTATTTTGGAGTCATTGGGGACGATCATTGTAAAGAAAAGCGGAAACCGCCACTCGGCAAAGTGACGGTTTCCTGAATCTCTGATTTTGGCAAATCATTATATTTGACGAGGGTCACAAACCGCTGACGATCATGTGATGCCCTTTTTCTATGCTTATTCTACCATAGTCAGCCAAAATGTCAAGCGCGGAAAGCCTTCCGCGTTTTCACCAATGTCATTTAGTTAATGATTTTTCACCGTAGGGCGGGGGCTCGCTCCCGCCGAAAAGTTGGAGTTACCGTCAAGTCACGGCGGGAGCAAGCCCCCGCCCTACAGACACGTTTTTCTTAACTTACTGCCATTGGGGACGGCTCTCTGTGTTATAAGCTTTTCGCAACCAGCTGCGGGTCTTTGATCGCATTGTCAAGGAGACGGCTTAAAAAGCCTGTATATCCTTTTCCGGTGGCCTTAGCTATTTCAAGGGTATCTGGAGTTATCCTCAGAGCAATTACCGGCTTAATGTTCTTTGCCTTACGCGCTCTGGCGATGGCAGCCATTTCGGCGTATTGCTCCATGCTAAGCTCAGGGGCTTCCTCGTCCGGAACAACAGGCAGCATAGACGCCGTTTCGATTTCACGGATCTGTGCTTCGGTAGGCTGCTGACCGGGTCGAATGACCGTGCGGACAATATTTTCATTCTCCATAATAGATTTTCCTTTCTGTGTTTGTTGCCATACGGGCGGAAATAATTCGGGCGGCTTCGTTGCGCATTGTGTAAACAACATACAGGATGCCTTGAACGCAATTGTAAACAGGCAAAGGACTTCCGCGTTTTCACCAATGTCATTTAGTTAATGACATTGCGTTTTTTGCGGAAGTCCTTTTTGCTTTATTCCTCCGGATAATAGAAGTAGAAGCCCTGAAGACCGTCGGCGTATTCCTTACTCGAAAAGCTGATGGAGAAGGAGTTTTCGGAAATAAGCTCGGCATATATAAGGGTGAGATAGTCTCCGGAGTCAAGCAGTATGCCGTTGGGGTGTCTGAACTGATAGAGTATGCCGTCGGCAATGACCTTTACGTCTCTGTCGCCGATATTCTCTTTGTGGACCATATAGGCAAGGCCGTTTACCCGCGCATCGACGGTATAGGTCAGATCGTCCGTGCGCTTGACCGCCGGGTCATTGACGCTGAGGAATTTCATCGCCGCAAACTGCGGAGCCATCGGGTCGATCGGCGGTTTATCCTCCATCTTTCCCGTCGACTCTTCCACATTTTTATCGATCTCGGTCTTCAGCAGCTCAAACCACTCGTCCTGTCCCTGATCGCCCGGAAATGTCTGATGCACATCAAAATGCTTCAGATACTCGTTGAGGTTTTTTGAGTTGTCATAGAAGTAACCGAAGAGATTCACGACCGGTATGCCGTATTCGTAGCTGATGCCCCGCATGAATTCCATCGGGGTGGTCAAGGCGTGCATACAGGGCTCAAGCGTGGTGATGAAGGATGCGTTGGGGTATTGGTCGCGCAGTGTCAGAAGCAGCGCTTCAAAATCCAGTCCGGTCTTCGACAGCTCATTGCTGCCGTAGGACAGAAGGATAAGGTCGTAGTCCGTTGTATCGGTGTTGTTTTTCAGTGCGAGCGTATCCCATATCAAAGAAGCGTCCTCGGAAGCAATGGAGTTTACATAAGGTGCTTTTCCGTTCAGATATTTCTCGGCGAGGTAGTCGGAAAGCTGGACGAACCATCTGTGATCCTTCCCGTCGGCGCTTTCCTCCGCTTCGGATGCGCCGTAGCCCATAGCCGTCGCGTCGCCCATGATAAGGATATTGACGCTGTCGCCTTTTTTCAGCTTCTGATAAAAGCTCAGCTCGCTGTTTTCCGGTTCGATGTCGGGCAGGGATTCAACGATTATCTCCTGCGGCTGCACAACGGTCACTTCCGTCTCCGAAAGCGGCTCTTCCTCGGGAATGCCTGCAATTACCGGCACCTCTTCCTCAGCGATCACCGCCTGCACTTCCTCTTCCTCCGCTTCGATCCGTACCTCTTCTTCGGTCTGCTGCGGAGCCTCGGCAGCCTCCTGCGCGGCATTGTGTGCCTTGTAGCGGCTGAACATCACGAACACCGCCGCGCATATAAGCACGGTCAGCAGCAGGATGCACACTGTTACGGTCATTTTCCTTCCGGAGCTTCTCTCTCTATACATTTCTGTTCCTCCCAAGATATTCTGATATTTTGTCAACATTTTCGTCCGAGTATTCTATCTCCGCGGAAAAGAGTCTCAGCGCCTCATCGCCGTAGCCGAGAGCCTCGAGACAGCTCACAACGTAAACGGCGAAAAAGCAGAATTTCAGTCCGACAGAGGCGTCTTTGGCTTCCGACAGTGCGGCAAAGTGTCTGAAAACGAAATATTCGCATATCCTTTCGGCTCTGACGGCGTCGGTATTTATAAAGACCTCCGCGCTCTCTCCCCTGTTCTCCATGTCGCGGAGCATATCGCCCCACGCATCCTCCATACGTTCAAGCGTAAGGCAAAACCATGCCGCCTCGCCCGCTCTGAATTTTTCGGGCACGGCATTCACAAGGGCAAGGGCGCATCGCTCCTTTTCCGCAAAGCTTATATCAGTGCGTTTAAGGCAGTCGAATATCTTTTCTCTGAGTATGAGGATCGGCGGAAGCGCGGTATCCTCTTCCCCGTCCGCCTCGGCAATAAGCTCAACGCTCTTTGTGCCTTTGAGCAGCAGTCTCGCCGCCTCCTCGCAGCACATACCGAGTCCCGCTTCGAACACGTCTCCGTATTCGTTGTAAAATCTCGGATGCTCTGTGCAGATATCGCAGAGGCTTTCCTCCCCCAGCTCCGTTATCAGCTCGCACAGTCCGCTTTTTTTAAGGAACGGGCAGCGCTCGTCTTTGTCAAGGATGAAATGAGGGGTCCCGTCGGTATCGATGCAGCGTTTCAGCTTCTCGCCGAGAGCGCCCGGGACTTGCCGGAAGCGGCGCAGACTTTCACCGTCGATATCTATCTCCCAGCCCACGCAGCAGCTATGGCGGCATTTATCGGCGATGCATCTGAAATCGTCATAATAATCGGGTCGTATATACATTTTGGCAACCTCTAATAATTCGATGTGTTCAGATTGCGCAGAGATTTTTTCGGCAGATGAAATAAAAAGCGCAGGGAATACTTTGTGTATTTCCGAGCATTTTTATGAAATATGACGGAAAAAGATCAAGCAAGATGAGCACAGGAGATTTTTTAGAGGTGCCCTTTTATAAGATCACATTCAGGTCGACCGGTCCGGATATCCCGCCGATCTGTCCGGCGTTTGTAAACTGCCAGATATCATATCTGCCGGAAAACGCGGGCATGGCGTTATTTTCGGTATAATTTGCCAGCCAGTAGGTGTATCGGGAGAGAGCGCCGTAGTCAAGCGCGGAGCGCATGAAGCTCTCGCTCGCATAGATGCCCGCGGTATAGCCGCTGCTCATAACGGTCTTGCAGAAGGCGTTTGCGATCTCCACTCTCTGCGCCGTAGGCAGCTTATCGGCTCTGCCGTCGGGATAATTGCCGGAGTACTCCATATCTATGAATATGGGATAATCGAGGTGTGTGCCGTTTAGCTTTTCCAGTGCGACGCTCGCCTCCTGCACGGCCTCCACGGTATTTACCGCCATCGAATAGAAATATACGCCAACCTTTATTCCGGCGTTTTTTGCGCCCTGCATATGCTCCTGAATAAAGGTATCCTCATACATACTGCCGCTCGACCAGCCGCGACCTCCCAGACGGATCATGGCGAAATCGATCCCCTGAGACTTCACCGTGCTCCAGTCGATATGACCGTTGAAGCACGACACGTCTATGCCCAGCGAGCTTGCCTTTTCGCCCCGATTATTGAAATAGTAAAGCTTTCCGTCGATGCTTTTAAGCCCGACCTCCGCCATGCCGTCCGAGCCGATATAATATGTATGTCCGTTTTCCGTTTTCCAGCCCACGCCTGTGAACGGGGCTTCCGGCTTTTCCGTCACGGGAGAGGCGTCAATGGCATAGAGCGCAACGGGCGTATTGTCGGCATTGAAAAGCGACACGCTCGTATAAAAGCCTTCCGCAAAGCTCTCCTCGCTCTGAGGTTCCTCCTGTGCCGCGTCCGACCCGTAGACCGGCGTGATGCTCGCCTCCGGGGGTGCTTCATAGCGTATGCCGTATTCATAAACGCCGTCGCCGTCTTCATCCACGGGCAGAACGTCGCTCTCCTGCTCTGTACCGCTGTAAAGAAGACAGCCGTTGCTGCCGAGGTGAAAATCGTAGTCGTAAAGCTGATTTCCCAGAGAGTCCGTGACCGGAGGGGGCGTCCGGTATGCCGACATATCGACATACGCCGCCTCGGTCGGGGTGAAAATGATCTCCGGAACAAAATACTCCGACACGGACGGTTCGTTTTTGACCTCCGAGGGCGACATCTGCGAAATGTCGTATACATTTATCATCTGAGAAATGTTTTCGATGGCGTGATACTGCGTTCCGGCTCTGACCGTGCAGACAACGCCCTGCGGCGCGGCATAGCCGCCGGAGGCTTCCAGCTCGACATAATAATCGCCCGGCGTCAGCTCCACGATATAGCAGCTCCCGTCGGTCTTTGTCCTGTATCGGTTCTGCTCTCCGGCGGAGTCGGTAAGCGTCACGCCGAACTGTTCGCCCGTCACGACGTTGTTGTTCCCGTCGCGCACAACGACCGTCATATCCCGTTCATAGGAGGACGCGGAGATAACAAGCTCCCGCGCATCGCCTCCACAGGCGTCCCACTCGCGCTCGGCGAGAGACGGACCGTAGGTCGGCGCGGGGGTCTGCACGCTCTTCTCCTGCGCCGTTTCGTTCTCCGCTCTGAGATAATCCCACAGTCCGGTGGCGTGCGGCCAGAGTATGAGCAGGCAGCACACCAGAGCCACGAGCGGGATAAGCCCCATCCAGAAGCTTTCCCTTTTTATGGCGCGAACGCCGTCTTTTTTATTTTTATAAGGAGTTTTCATAGGATAACTCACCGTGTTCAATGTTTCTTCTATGATAACTTTGATATCGGACATTGTCAATGGGGAAGCTATAAATATTCCTCTCTTGCCCCTGTGTTAGGGCGTGCCTGCTCCCCTCACACAGTGGACGGTTCTCAATGGCAATACGATACCGTAGGGCGGGGGCTCGCTCCCGCCGAAAAGTTGGAGTTACCGTCAAGTCACG
>JAUNND010000067.1 GCA_030531595.1 Eubacteriales bacterium
GAAATGCAGGCGAGGCCTTGTAAAGAATTCTTTCTGTTCAGTTTTCAGGGTACAATTACCTGAAAATGCAGTTGGTGTTTTTAACGGTGAGGGTCCACCTGTTCCCATTCCGAACACAGAAGTTAAGCTCACCAGTGCCGAAAATACTTGTCTGGCGACGGACCGGGAAGATAGGTCAATGCCAACACACACCGCTTCGAGTGATCGGGGCGGTGTTTTTTTCTGCTGCATTTTTTTATAATAAGGAATCCCCTCTGTCTGCCGATGCAGGATCGGCAAGCAGGAAGCTGAAATATTTTACCATATCGCGGCCTGTTTTCTTTTCAGAGTCAAATGCGCAGCGATCATCGTATCGATGTATTTCCTCGTTTCATGAGTTTTTTCCTGTTCATTCGTTTATCGTGATGAAGCCTTAAGGCGCTCTTGACAAAGCCGACAAATGCTCTATAATCAAATCATAATTTTTCGGACTTACAGGGAGACGGTAATGCAGTTTAATTCATTCCAATTTCTGGTTTTCTTTCCCGTTACTCTATTGATTTATTTTACGGTTCCGAAAAAGCTGCGCTATCTGTGGCTGCTGGCAGCAAGCTATTATTTTTATATGAGCTGGAGCGTGAAGTATTCTCTGCTGCTTTTATTCTCCACGACCGTCACCTACGGCGGCTCCCTGCTCATACACAAATACGGCACGACAGGGGAAAAGCGTAAGGCAAAGCTGACCCTCACAGCGGTTCTTGCGCTTAATTTCGGAATACTGGTTTATTTCAAATATGCCAACTTCCTTTTGAGCTCCTTAGAGGTCGTTTTGCACGCGCTTTCGATTCCTGCCTCTTTTTCCGCGGTTGACGTTCTTCTTCCTGTTGGCATCTCGTTTTATATTTTTCAGGCCGTCGGCTATTCCTTTGACGTTTATTATGGCAAGCTTGCACCGGAAACGAACCTTCTGCGTTATGCGCTTTTTGTCTCCTATTTTCCGCAGCTTGTCGCGGGACCCATCGAGCGCTCCGGCAACCTTCTCCCCCAGCTGAAAAATGTGGAGAGTATCAAGCTGTGGGACGGGAAAAGAATACGGCGGGGCGCTCTTTTGATGCTGTACGGCTTTATTCTCAAAATGATCATTTCCGATCGATGCGCCATAGCCGTCGACGAGGTTTTCAACAACTGCCTCAACTACACAGCCGGCGCCTATGTCGCTGCGGCGCTTCTGTTCACCGTGCAGATATACTGCGACTTTGCCGGATATACCTATATAGCCATCGGCACGTCCCGCATAATGGGTGTCGAGCTTATGAACAACTTCAACAGTCCCTATCTGGCGGTCAGTATAAAGGATTTCTGGAACCGATGGCACATTTCTCTGTCGACATGGTTCAAGGATTATCTCTACATTCCTCTCGGCGGCAGCCGAAAAGGACGGCTCAGAAAGTGCTTCAATCTGTTTGTCGTATTTGCCGTAAGCGGTTTGTGGCACGGTGCGGGCTGGAACTTTATTCTGTGGGGCATCATCCATGCCATATACAGGATCGCGGAGGAGTTGACCGCCGAGCCGCGTAAAGAGCTGCGGCAAAGGCTGGGCATTGCCGAGGATAACCCTCTTTTAATGCTTGTACAGAGGCTCGTAACGTTCTGCCTTGTCGCCTTTGCGTGGCTTTTTTTCCGTATTCAGAATTTCGATCAGCTCAAATACATGGTATACTGTATTTTCATGACTACGTGGCAGCTCGGCAGCATCTGGAGCAGCGGCATCGGCGCAATGGCACTTCTCACGCCTGAATGGAAGGTGCTGGCCGTCTCGCTTGTATTTCTCGCTGTCAGCGATATTCTTCGTGAGAAAAAAATTCCTTTTTCGGACTGGTTTGAGGCAAGATCCCCAGTCTTCCGAGCCGCGACATTTATCCTCGGCATCCTTCTGATCCTTACCTTCGGTATTTACGGCTCCAGTTACGACCCCGCAGCTTTCATTTATTTTCAGTTCTGAGGTATTCATTTTGAAATTCAAAGCTGTTTTCAAAAAAATACTGTTTGCCCTTGTGTCGGTGCTTATGCTGCATCTGTCCGTACGGTATCTCGGGTTTGCCATGTCTCCGAAGTTTGAGCTTGACTGCGAAGGAAAGGCCGTTGAAGTAAAAGAGTTGGCCTCCTATTTCTTTTCTTCCGAAAAGAGGAACAGTGCCGACACACTTTTCATCGGCTCAAGCCATGTATACTGCGGAATTGATGTGAACATCATGAACAGAGTCTACGGGAAAAACGCCCTGATGCTGTCTACCTCCTCGCAGACACTCGACCTGTCATACTACGCGATCATGAGCGCCATTCCCTTACAGCGTCCCGATACGATCTATCTGGAGACCTTCTGCGTCCGTTTGGACGAGCAGCAGCCCAAGCCTCTGTCGAGCAGAGCGCTGCTGAACGATCTTCCCAACTGGTCAAGGGGAAAGCTGCAGGCTGCCAGAGCGTCGGGGCTGCCGATGTACTATTATCTGTACCCCATAACCGATCTTCACGACACGTGGTTCAAGCTTACCGCTAAGGACTTTCTCCTGCCTAAGCTGCCCGAGGGGGAGCGCTACAGCTTCCATTTCGACAGAGTGTGCGATAACGGGGATTTTTCTCTGAGCTACGATATTAAGGACGCGGAAATTTCCGAAAGCACCTTGGACTGGCTGAACAAAATTGTCGCGTTATGCCGTGAAAACGATACAAGGCTGGTACTTTTCACCGTTCCTTATCCGGCCTCCTCTGTTGAGCAGGCTCAATTCAGAGCGCTTGACTCCTTCGCACGCTCCAACGGCCTCACCTACTACAATCTTGTGGATGATTACGAGAAGATCGGAATTGATTTTCATACGGATTTTTTTGACAATCAGCATATGAACACGAGCGGACAGGAAAAGCTCTCGCGTTATATTGCCGAAAACTGCATGGAATAAAAGGGCGGCAGAAGCATCTGCCGCGCCCGCCTTCAAAAGAGACAACCAGAGAAAGGGGCTGTGCAAAAAGTCCCAAAGAAAAAAGACACGGGATCTCGTAGCAGAGATTCAGTGTCTTTTACATTGAAAAACAGAGAAAGAAGAATGGGAACAAGGAAAAACGCGCAGCACATCCAAGCCTGCTGCGGAAAATGTGCGGGATGATCTCAACACCTCTGATTTGTTGATTTTTTATCCCAATAAATCAGAGGTATTCATACCCTTAATAGCCTTTTCTCGCACGTACTTTCGCACAGTTCATCGCTATGACGCACGCTTTTAACGAACAGGAAAACCTTGAAATTATGCGCTTTTCACCGCATCGCGGTCTGTTTGCGCTTTAATGAGAGATGGTCGGCGATCATGGCGATGAACTCGCTGTTTGTGGGTTTTCCTTTCAGATCCGAAACTGTATAGCCGAAAAAGCGCTGGAGCGTTTCCACATCGCCTCTGTCCCACGCGACCTCGATGGCGTGGCGGATGGCACGCTCCACTCTCGACGGTGTGGTGGAAAATTTCTTGGCGACCTGCGGATAGAGCGCTTTGGTGAGGGCATCAGCACACACAGCTTCCGCAAATGGTATGCCACAGAGATTTACAAGAATAATGGTTATGATATCACGCTTGTTCAACGGCTATTACAGCACAGCAGTTCCGCCATTACACAAAGGTATATCGGCATTGAGCCTGAACGCATAGAAAAAGCGATTGAGGGACATACACAGTTGATATGAAAAGAGGGATGCAGTGTGCGTCCCTTACTTATTGTTTTGCGTATTCAATGATGTCATTACTCTTTCAATCGCAATAGCACTATACTTTTTTGAAATTGCATCGGATTCTTCTTTGCTTACAACGCCAAAGGGCAAAAGAGCACCACACAAATAAGAAACATAATGAATAGGGCTTGATTCCATACCTGTGAATGGTTTGTTTAGTTCATAATCCATCAGTTTGTCAAAATAGTCCAAGGCAATTTCCTTGCCTTTCAAATCAGAAATTTCTACAACGCCCATAAATGCTTTTGCTGTATCATAAGTAATTCCATAAAAATGTTCCAATATGTTTTTTATGTTAGAACTGTAATCATACTTACTGCTATCAGCAAAAAAGTGTAGCATTTCAATTATGCTTTTCTGATTATCCTTTGATTGAGAACGAATATCCTCCATCATAAATTTAAACTCTATTTCATTTCCACCGCTGTATAACTCATATGGTGCAATTGCATCATACTCTTTTATTATTTTCAGGCAAGTATCAAGATATGCGTCCATATCCATATCCATTTTCGTTGTGCATTTATTAAACTCAAAAAAAAGATTTGAAATTTGCTCAAACTGGTGGGGAGATAAATTTTTCCTTGCATCAGGTAAATTCGTAATACAATTTGCTATATCTGAAATAGATAACTTCTCCACGCCTCCATTCTTTATTTTTTGAATTTTATTTATTGCAAACATTGATGAAAAAACGCCCACAAAAACGCCTCTATTTCAATTATTAATCTTTTCTGATGGCTCTTACAAGATGTTCCTTAAATAATTCTATGAAAACCGCACTTCTGACATAAAATACAATTTATTAAATCAGCATATTATATGCTTTTATAGAAAATAGCTGCCACTAATAATGCACACGTTTCCACAGACATTCGTATCAATCAATATTGCCTATCTTCATGGTTTTCAAGTTGTTGGGTATTCCGAATACCAAGGGCATACCTTATGAAAATTTACTCATAGTACATAGGTGCTTGATTTGTACCCATATATAAAGGCTCCCCTGCTTTGTAGTTCGTTTCCCACATACGAGTCCATGTGTTGACCATGTGCTTTAAGTCTTCATCGATAAAAATAGCATCTTTGGGTGCAGCTTTTTTCCCAGTCAGGATATAATATAGGACACAGTATACGTAGTCTGGATACATAAACTGAATCAGGTATTCTGTTTGCCCATCGACACCGGGAACAAAACGATCCTGTAGGTATTGAGATAAACGTTCTTGTGAACCACCGTGGTGTTGGATCAAGGTATCCATTGCCTCTTCAGCGCATTTTCTTTGATATTCCCACTTTAGCTCTTCCCACGCATTGTAAAAAGCTTCGCCTTCCAAATGGTCAATAGTTTTTTTCGCCTTGAGAAAAATCTTTCCCATCATTTCCATATTATCCAAATATGACTGTTTCAGGATACCCATTATCACCTTTCTGTTTTTTCGATCGAACATAAAAAACCCTCGATTCATTTATTAAGAATTACCACAGAATAGCAGCTATTTTGAAAGTGTATACGAAACAGAACAGCAGACCAAGAACAGCAGAAACATAAAGAATAAGGTCAAAAACTTTTTTAGCTTTCTTTACCTGCTATAAAATAAAAAGTGTGCAGCCTTAAATGAGACTACACACGAAAAACGCAGAGCCCCACTTGCTGCGACACAATCATCTGACAACGTCAAGGATGCCAAAAGGAGGGTGCGTTTTTACCAAAAGATAAAAACACATCCTTAACATTGTCATTTATTCAGATTGTGTCGCAAATTCATTGTATCACAGGAAAAATCACAAATCAATCTCTTTTTTCCTGTTGTTTTCCCGCTTTTTCTGCTTTTTTCACTCTTTGCTCTCTCATTCCGTATGCTACAATAAGGAAAGTCAGATAGAGGCGGACTGCATATTACAGCAAAAACTACCTGTCGCTTACTGTACGACCGGCAGTTTCGCGGCATCCTTTTCTTTTCTCATGCCCGGTGGTCTATGACCCAATCCAATAGTTCATCATATCCCATACTTCCGTTGGCAACGGACAGACCGATATTGATTATTTCATCATCCGTACACTCCATTCTTATTCCGTTCATTTCAAGGAATGAGAACATTACGTGTACGCCTATACGTTTATTCCCGTCCACAAAAGCATGATTTGAAATAAGCGTATAGCCGAGACGAGCGCCTTTCTCCTCTTTCGTTGGATAGAATTCCTTATTTCCAAAGCCCGCAAACGCATTTTCCAAGGCGGAATCCAAAAGTGCTTCATCTCTCACGCCAATGCTGCCGCCGCTTTCCTCCGCAATCATTTTGTGCAGAAGAAGAATTTTCTCTTTAGAAAATTTAATCATTTTGCAAGCTCCTCAAATGCGGCTCTGTGCTCTTTCAGTATTCTTCTGGCAACAAATTCAAATTTTTCATCTTCTGTCATTTCAATCTGCGGCTCGGTGTCGAGGTCTATAACCAGCAGCTTGGGTCGGTTATTCTTAAAAACCACAACACGTCCTTTTTTCTCCGCAAGATGCGCAACTCTTGAAAAATTCTGATTGGCCTCTGTAGCCGTTACGATCGCGCTCGTGTCAATTTTCATATCTACCGCCTCCTGCCTGTTATTATACTCATAAATAGGATAAATTCAACCTGTTTTTTTATATAAAAATCTGCCTATCGCTTACTGTGCGACAGGCAGATTTTTTCACCGCATCGCGGCCTGTTTTCTTTTCAAACTCAAATGGTCAGCAATCATCGCAATGAACTCGCTATTCGTGGGTTTTCCTTTCAAATCGCTCACGGTGTAGCCGAAAAAGCGCTGGAGCGTTTCCACATCGCCTCTGTCCCACGCGACCTCGATGGCGTGGCGGATGGCGCGTTCCACTCTCGACGGCGTTGTCGAAAAACGCTTGGCGACCTGCGGGTAGAGCACCTTCGTTACCGCGTTTATCATATCCATATCGTTGATGGTAAGTATAATGGCCTCGCGCAGATATTGATAACCCTTTATGTGGGCGGGAACGCCGATCTCGTGGATGACCTCGGTGACGACGGCTTCCAGATCGGTTTGCCGGTGCATTTTTGATGTATAACTGCGGCAGTCACAGCCTGCGTCGACAGCGGGGAGGCGACTCATGATCTGACGGATACGGCGGATGACCGTTGCCGCGTCACAGGGCTTGGGAAGAAAATACTCCGCTCCCCGTTCCGAACAGTCCGCCACGACCTTGCTGTTATAAAATCCGGATATAACGATCACTCTGGGAGCAGAGCCGGTCTCGTTCATACGGCTCAGAACTTCCAGCCCGTCCAGTCCCGGCAGAACAAGCTCCAAAAGCACGACATCCGGCTTCAGCTCCGACGCCCTGCGCAGAGCCTCGGCGCCGTCATAGGCGCAGCCCACGACCTCCATATCCTTTTCCTCGCGGATGATCCGCTCAAGGTTGTTACAGTATTCGACATTTGAGTCTGCAATAAGAATGCGAGTTTTGGTTTCCATAACATTTTATCCTCCCGATTGCGGTGTAATTGGTAAAACCGTATTTTTAATTTAGGTTTAGTTCAGATGTCAGAATAAATTTACCATAGACATCACTTTTACAACAACAAAAATCTGTCGAATTCGGCGGAAAACTTGTTGACATAATACCAGATATATCGACAGACCTCAACCTTTTTCTGCGGCGTTCTTCTTTCTTTTCTGTCGGAAATGTCGAATTTTGTCGAAATATTCTGCCGCAGTCTGGGGGAATATATATCACGGAGTGCCGTAAAGGAGGGTGAAGGTTTCGTAATGATCGCCGGTGTAGTAGATCAATCCGTCGTTGGAGAAGACGATCCGTTCACTTCCGCGGGATTTTGCACCGAGGGTATTGATGTCGCACTCGGTATAGCTGCGCCCCTTAGCCTTGGGCAGCAGACCCTCACGGTTGCCGAAATAGTCCCCTCCGATGCACTTGCCAGGGCAGTCGTCCTCAAGCTCGCCGCCGGTCCAGCCTGCCGACTGAGCCTGCTTTTTTGTGATATAGTTTGAGGGCAGATGCCCGTAAAGGTGTATGTACTCCGCCACTTCCTCCTTGGAGTCATATACTCCGTCCTCGTCTATGCTTTTTGCCGGCGCTTTGTCCGTGTCGGTGAGGAAGATCTCGGTCGGACCGTCGGAGCCGCCGATCACTCCTATGTCCGCCGTATCGCCGCCCAAAAGCCGGAACGCCGCCAGAAGTAATAGCAGTAATACGGGCAGTATGCCCTTGAGTTTATTTTTCATATCAGTCTCCTTCTGTTTTTTTCTTTTCTGAAAATATACCACGATTTCGCAAAAATTTGAAGTGTTTTGTGCAAATTTCATTTGACTTTGACCGGCATACTGTTATAATAATGCACAACAAGTGAATACCTTATCAAGAGAGGTGGAGGGAACGGCCCTGTGAAGCCCGGCAACCTGCGAAAAGCAAGGTGCCAAATCCGGCGGTGAAACGAAAGATGAGGCATATAATGCGAAATTTCTTCTCCGTCGACAGACGGAGTTTTTTGTTTTTCTAAGGGTGTTTACTTGAATACAGAAAATATAGAAAAGGAAGAAGAAAATGAACAACAAGCACTATCTTTTTACCTCCGAGTCCGTAACCGAGGGACATCCCGACAAAATCTGCGACCAGATCTCCGATGCGGTTCTGGACGCGATCTTTGAGAAAGACCCCAACGGCCGTGTCGCCTGCGAGACCACCGCTTCCACCGGTCTTATCCACATCATGGGCGAGATCAGCACCACCTGCTATGTGGACATCAACAAGATCGCCCGCGAGGTCGTGCGCGAGATCGGCTATGACAACGCCTCCTACGGCTTTGACTGCAACACCTGCGGCGTCATCGTCAATATCGACGAGCAGTCCGGTGACATCGCTCTTGGCGTTGACAAGTCCCTTGAGAGCAAGAACGGCGAGGACGCCGAGCTTCAGAACGGTGCGGGCGACCAGGGCATGATGTTCGGCTACGCCTGCGACGAGACTCCCGAGCTGATGCCTCTGCCCATCTCCCTGGCTCACAGACTGGCAAAGCGCCTGACCGACATTAGAAAGCAGGGGCTTGTTGATTATCTGCGTCCCGACGGCAAGACCCAGGTCACTGTTGAGTATGACGAGAACCGCAAGCCCGTGCGCGTGGATACCGTCGTTATCTCTACTCAGCACGCCGCCGAGGCGACGCTTGAAACGATCCGTAAGGACATGATCGAGCTTGTCGTAAAGCCCATCATTCCCGCAGAGCTTCTGGATGAAAACACCAAGTACTTTGTCAACCCCACCGGCCGCTTTGTCATCGGCGGACCGCAGGGCGACTCCGGTCTTACCGGACGCAAGATCATCGTCGACACCTACGGCGGCTCCGCTCCCCACGGCGGCGGCGCATTCTCCGGCAAGGACCCCACCAAGGTCGACCGTTCCGCGGCTTATATGGCGCGTTATATCGCAAAGAACGTTGTTGCTGCAAAGCTTGCCTCACGCTGCCAGGTACAGCTTGCCTACGCCATCGGCGTTGCAAAACCCGTTTCCGTTCTGGTCGAGACCTTCGGCACCGGCAAGGTGGACGATTTTGAGCTTGCCGCCGCAGTTGAGAAGGTGTTCGATATGCGTCCTACCGCCATCATCCGCGAACTCGATTTGAGAAAGCCCATCTACCGCCAGCTCGCCGCCTACGGCCATATGGGCCGCGAGGAGCTGGGCGTAAAGTGGGAGCAGACCGACCGCATCGACGCGCTGCTGAACGCTCTCAAGTAAGAAAACCCGAATATCCGTCAAACGAGCCTGCTCCGTTGAGGAGCAGGCTCATTTTTTCAGTATATTTTTATATCCTTGCCGCAAGGTATTGCATGAGCGTGATAAAGTCCATGGTATTTACATATCCGTCATTGTTTATGTCCAGAGCGTTCGGATCATAGACTATGCCTTCTTTATCCGCGCAATACTGCATGAGTGTCATGAAATCTTTTGTGCCTACATGACCGTCGCCGTTTACATCGCCGGGGATGTGGCTGTTAACCGTTATGCTGCCGGAAGACGCTGTGAAGCCGACAGGCTGAACAGCATCGTTGCATATATCGCCCTTGTTGAAGCTGACGCCGATGGGGTAAGTGCCGAGAGGCGCATTGTCGGCGATCTCAAATTCCAGATCAAGGATCGTCCCGTTGAAGAACTGATCTCCTCGGTCGCTTGCCCATGTGACCTTTTTCCCTGTCGCCCACGAGCCGGAAAGCCCTGCGGGGGTTATTGTTCTGAGGGTGAACAGGCTGCTGTCATATACGAAACCGACTGTCAGACCCACGATACCCGGATTATTCTCGATAGACACCCTGACCGTGGCGGTCTTCCCGGGATTTCCGCCGCTGTCGGAAACGATGAATTTCGGTGTGCTTTCGGGGACGGTAATAAGCTGACAGTGCGTTGATTCAACTGTCTGCTCTCCGATTGTCACAACACACCAGAGAACTTCCGGCGCGGAAAGACGAAATGTAATTTCGGGGCTTGTACATGAAAGCGGACCGCTGCTGCTGTACCACTGAAAAGAGAGCGTCCCGTTGCCGCCGCAGGCTTCGATACTTAGAGTTACGATCTCATTTTCGGACGCGGTGTATGATGCGGGGAGGTCTTTTGTAATAATAAGTGTAGAGATTGGCTGCGGTATGACATTGATAAGACACTGTGCCGTAATATCTGAGCCTCCCACGCAATAGCGGGCTGTAACGATCACGGTTCCGTAATTGATGCCGGTGAGCGTTCCACCGGAGAACTGCACGACATCTATATTTGTGACTGTCCACGTGACTGTATCCGTGACATCCGTTCCGTCCAGATATGCGCGAAGCTGTACACTCTCACCGAGCGTGAGAGTGACATCCGTATTGCTGAGAGTGAACTGAGGCACCGCAGGTTCTTCTCCCATACAGTGAATCTCCGCCTTTGTGAGAGGTTCATTGCCCTGCTCTATCGTTATTGTGTCCCATTGTGACCGGATTCCGGCATAGTAGATATCTGTCAGATTAAGACATTCGGAAAAAACATGATTTCCTACATAGCTAACGCTGCGCGGAATTGTCACGCTTCTAAGGTTGATGCACTGATCGAAGCTACAGCCTTTAATACGTTTTACTCCATCGGGTATCTTTATTTCGACAAGTCCACTGCACCCCAGGAAGGTATAGCTTTCGATGTTCGTCAGACCGTCAGGTAGCACTAAAGCAGAAATATTAGCGCACCCGCAAAATGCCCAACTGCCTATGCTCGTAACGCTATTCGGTATTTCAATGCCGGTAAGTCCTGTGCAGCTTAAAAAAGCTTCATTGCCGATACTTATCACACTGTCGGGAATTTCGACTGTGGTAAGGCTTGCACAGTTTGAAAAGGTGCCGTCGTCAATGCCCGTTACGCCCGAAGGGATGGTATATTCCGCGCCGTGCTGGCGGGGATATATAATAAGCTTTGTTGCGGACTTGTTGAAAAGCACGCCGTCTATTGAGCGGTAATTTGTGTTTTCCTCGCCGACATTGATGCGCATAAGACTGACACATTCAGAAAAGGCTTCATTTCCGATGCCTGTCACGCTGTCCGGTATTGTAACTTCCTTTAAATTATTGCATTGGTAAAAGACATATCTGCCGACAGTCGTTACATTTTCGGGAATACTTATTGAAACGATGTCGGTATACGCAAATGCCCAGTCACCTATTTCCATCATGCTATCGGGCATGGATATTTCTTCAAGCATGGCACAGCCGCAAAACGCCGTGTTTCCTACTCTCGTTATTCCGTCACCGATCACGATTTTTTTGACATCAAATCTATGAGTTTCACCCCACGGAGCGGATGTATAATATGCACCCATCAAATTATCTTTGAGCAGATAGTCGGGTATAGCTCCTGTTCCGGTGAACGTCAGTGTACCGTCTTTGTCAAGCCGCCAGATGATATTTTCTCCGCACTCACCGGAAGCGACAGCAGAGTCAGGGTCGGAGCTTTCAGAAGGCACTTCCTCAACGGCCGGTTCTTCGCATTGACCTTCTTCGGGCATTGCGGGTTCTGCCTGAGTATTCATGTCAGCCGACTCCTGTCCAAACACGGCGGGTATTTCACTTGAAATCATATCGCCGTAATCTATAACATCCGAGAGAATGTCAGGGTCTTCGTCATACTCAACAGTATATTCATCGCCGGACTGTTCAGCAATTCCCTCAACGATGCCCTCAGCAAAAATATTGGCGGGGCATAGCGTGATGCATATTGTCAGGCACAGCACCAATGACAGCAGCTTTTTCATAATATCCTCCTATTAAAAAACAAAAAGTGCGCAGCCGAAGCCGCGCACGAAAAATGCAGAGCTCCATTGCTGCGACACAATTCTTGCACATTCAGGGAATGACAAAGCGGAGAATACATTTTTACCGAATAAAAATGATTCCCTTGATGTGCAAAAATATTGAACTGTGTCGCAGTTTCAGTATATCAAATTTTCAAATTTTCAGAAAATTACAACAGCTATTTACTTTGTTTTTAAATGATCGTTACTATTCACAGCGACCACCCTGTTTGTAGGGCGGGGGCGTGCGCCCGCCGCAGAGTTGCAGAAACTC